>JACZJV010000196.1 GCA_014860355.1 Burkholderiales bacterium
GCACCAGGCTCGCTGCCGTGGCGTTGTGCAGGATATTGGCGCTCTCGGTCATTTCCACCATGAACGTGGAACGTCCTCCGGCGAGGTCGTCGGCGGCGCCGATGCGGGTGAATATCTGGTCGATCGGACCGAGGCGCACCGAGCGCGCCGGCACGAAGGCGCCGACGTGGGCGAGCAGCGCGATCAGCGCCACCTGGCGCATGTAAGTGGACTTGCCGCCCATGTTCGGCCCGGTGATCAGCAGCAGTTGGCGCGCGGCATTGAGGCGGCAGTCGTTGGCGATGAACTGGTCCACCTGCGCCTCCACCACGGGGTGGCGCCCGGCCTCGATTTCGATCAGCGCTTCGTCCACGAATTGCGGCCGGCACCAGTTGAGGCGCAGGCTGTCCGCGGCGAAGGCGCCGAGCAAGTCCAGTTCTGCGATGCTGCTCGCAATGCGCTGCAGCGCCGGGATGTGCGGCTGCAAGGTTTCCAGCAATTGTTCGTACAGTGCCTTTTCCAGCGCCAGCGCGCGCTCCTGCGCCGACAGGGCCTTGTCCTCGAATGTCTTCAGTTCCGGCGTGATGTAGCGTTCGGCGTTTTTCAGCGTCTGGCGCCGGCGGTAATCCACTGGAATCTTGTCCACGTGAGCGTGGGTGACTTCAATGTAAAAGCCGTGCACGCGGTTGTACTCGACCTTGAGGTTGGGAATGCCACTGCGCTCGCGCTCGCGCGCTTCGAGAGCGACCAGGAATGCGCTCGAGTCGGTCTGCAGGCCGCGCAGCTCGTCCAGCCCGGCGTCGTAGCCCTCATTGATGACGCCGCCCTCGCGCAACAGCGCCGCGGGCTCTGGTCGGATCGCGCGCGCGAGCAGCGAGGCGGCCTCAGTCGGCACGGCCAGGCCCTCGCGCAGTTCGGCCAGGCGCGGCGCCGAGGCGGGCTCGAGCAATGCGCCGATCGCGGGCAGGGCGGCGAGGCTGTCGCGCAGGCCGGAGAGGTCGCGCGGCCGCGCGCTTTTCAGGGCGATGCGTGCGCTGATGCGTTCCACGTCGGCGATGCGGCGCAAGGCTGCACGCAACTCGGTGTTGCTCGCCTGCGCGAGTTCTTCCACCGCTTCGTGACGGTTGGCCAGCACGGCGCGATCGCGCAGGGGATGATGCAGCCAGCGGCGCAGCAACCGGCTGCCCATGCCGGTGGCGCAGCCATCGAGCAGGCTGCACAGCGTGGGCGCAGGCGCGCCGCGCAGGGTTTCGGTGAGTTCCAGATTTCGCCGCGTGGCCGCATCCATGCGCACATAGTCCTGCGCGCGCTCCGCGCGCAGCGCGTTCACATGCGACAAGGCCTGGCCCTGGGTCTTGCGCGCATATTCGAGCAGCGCACCCGCGGCGGCGATGGCAGGGCGCAGTTCCTCGCAGCCGTAGCCCGCAAGCGAGTGCACCTTGAAATGCTTGAGCAACTGCTCGCGCGCGGCGGCATAGTCGAAATGCCATTCGGGCAGGCGGGTCAGCGCCGCAGCGCCGTTCAACCCGGTCAGCGGGCCACGGTCGGCGACCAGGATCTCGGCCGGACGCAGCCGCGTGAGTTCGCCCGCGAGCAGGCGCTGCGGGATTTCGGCCACGCGCAGCTCGCCGCTCGCGAGGCTCAGCCAGGCAAGCCCCGCGTTGTTATTCTCTACCGAGAGCGCAAGCAGCAGGTTGTCGGATTTTTCGTCGAGCAGCGCCGAGTCGGTGAGCGTGCCCGGCGTGACGATGCGCGTGACCGCGCGCTCGACGGGGCCTTTGGATGTGTTCGGATCGCCGGTCTGCTCGCAAATGGCCACCGACTCGCCCAGCTTGAGCAGTTTCGCCAGATACTGCTCGGCCGCGTGATAGGGCACGCCGGCCATTTTGATGGGTACGCCGGCCGATGCGCCGCGCGTGGTGAGCGTTATGTCGAGCAGCCGCGCGGCCTTTTCCGCGTCGTCGTGGAACAATTCGTAGAAGTCGCCCATGCGGTAAAACAGCAGGATGTCCGGATGCTGCGCCTTCAGGCGCAGGTATTGCTGCATCATCGGAGTATGGTTGCTAAAACCGGGGTCTTTCAAGTTGCTGTCTTCCCTGCGAAAACTGCTCGTAACTAGTTGTACCAATGGCGCTAAATCCAATTTTCTTACTGCACTGCGAGTGCAGACTTGACCATTCTTGCCCAGCCTTGTCAGGCGGTTTGGTATAGGTGGCGGTATAGGTTTACGCTCGGTTCGAAATGCGAAAACCGCCACCACTGCTCACGCCTCGCATTATCGCCGACCTGCGCTCGGGTGACGAGTGCGCCGATCCCGATCACCCGGGATTGCGGGTACGCCGCTCGAATGCCGCCCGGGTGTTTTTCTACCGCTACCGGGCCAGTGATGGCGCGCTGCGCGAGATCAAGCTCGGCGAATTCGGTCCCATGACCCTGGCGGAAGCCCGCAAGGCTTTGGCAAGGCTCAATCTATGATCGGCATCGGTACGAAGCCGAGGCACGGCTATGGCTGCAGAAGTGGGCGGATTATTTTGAAGCCTTGACTGCGAGCAACGCTGTGCCGCTGCGCGCGGCGTGAGCCGAGTTTCTTATTTCCCAAGCAAGCGTTCCAGCTCCTGGGCTTGCGCCTTGAGCTTTTTCGGGTTGGCCTTCGCCAGGCGGCCGAGATTTTCGAGTTTCCATCGGATGCCGGGGAGTTGCTCAAGGTGTTCGATGCCAAGCAAATCCCAATTGGGCTCATTGCGGGCGAGCGATAACAGGAACTCCCGCTCAGGGGCGTCGAGGCCCGCCTTCAGTTCAGCGATCATGCGCTCGCGTGCGGATACGAGGGCCTTCAACTCCACCGGCTCCGTCGTCATGCCCTTGAACGTGCTTTCGTATTCACCGGAGATGTCGCGGAGGTTCGGGAAAAGCACTTCATGAATCGGCCGGTTGTGAGAGGCGAGATAGACCACAAAGCTGCGCCTGATTTCCGGCGTGATTCCTCCGTGGAGAAAAAGCTCCATCACGTCGAACAGGTCCCGCGGGTGTTGCCGATCCAGGGCGGCGACGAGCTTTCCGCCGTAGAGGTCCGGGAGCGACACGACGGGCAACTCCAGGTCGGCGAGCAGCGTCTCTTTCGCCTTGGGAGTGAGCGATGTCGAGCGAATCGGCTGCACCGTCCCGCGAAGCACGAAATTCACTTCCACTTTCACTTCGAGCTTGTCGCGGCGCACGAAGAGTTTTGTTTCGCCGGCGTCGGTCACTGTCGCTGCGTGAGTTTGGAAACCGCGCTTCTTTAGGCGGTCCACGGCACTGCGGATCGCGTCGTTGATCCTGGCAAGCGCCTCGTCGCGGCCGAGGTGGTGATCGACAAACACCAGATCAAGGTCCACTGACAGGCGTGGCATGTCCCGCACGAAAAGATTGATCGCGGTGCCACCCTTCAGGGCAAACACGTTGTCAGCGAACACCAGCGGCGCGATCTGGATCATCAGCCGCGCGGTATCGAGATAGATCTGATTCATGGTTTGAGCACCAGCAAGCCGTCCTTGGACTTCGATATCCACGGCCGGGCGCTGCCCTTGGGCAGCACGGTCTCATCGAGCTTGCCGACCCACGGCAGGGAGAGCTCGCGCCCGAGGCGCAGGCAGAGCCGGACCGTCTTGACGCTCGTGCAGCGCTTGAGAAGGTCCATCAGCACCTCGGCGCGCAGGCTGTAGGTGCCTTCGGCGATTTCCCTCGCCTCCTGCAGCGGCTGCCGGACGCCGACCTCATCCAGCAATTCGAGCAGCGCCCGCTCCGGTGTCGAGACCAGCGGCGCGCTGTCGCGGTTTTCGAAACGACCCACACCGGGCATCTGCACTGGCTTCTCGGTGAACAGTCGCTTGCGGTGATACTCGCCCGGAAAATGCTGGCGGAACCAATCAGGCAGGCGCGCGGTCGCCCAGCCGTATAAATGCAATGCAGCCTGCTGCGAGACGTATTGGCGCACGCCGTACCATTCCAGCGCCGTCTTGCCGCCGACATGAAATCCGGCGATTTGCTGCTGGAGCACGACGAGGCTCGGGTGCAGCGACAGGGCTTCACTGGGTCGGCAATAGACCCCTCGTCCCAGTCGCTTGAGCCAACCCGAGCGGGCATAGTGGACCGCGAGATCGGCCGAGACCCCGAGCGCGGCGAGTTGTGCCGAGGTGATTGGGGAACCCGCAGGCAGACGGGTATAGAGGGTACTTAGCTTGCTCTGAGAAGTCGTAGTCATGCTACGATTATACGCGTTAAACCAATAATCTGAAAACAGCATGAATTGAATTGACAATTATTATCGTAGTCAAACTACGATAATACAATATTTTCAAATACATTGGTCCGAGCCGCTCCTGGGGGCTATTTGGCGCATTCGGGTGCTATTGCGCCAAATAGAACCGATATGCGCCAGTTTATTTGGCGCGTTACGGTCCGGGCGTGGGGTTGTCGTGACGCCCTTGTCCGCGCCCGCCGTCGAGATCCTGCGCAACCGGTTTGGCGAGGAGTACGTCTTTCCGGTGCGCGGCAACCCGGTGAATCAGACGGCGTTGAGCGTGGCCTTGTTCGCCTCGCGGCAGGCCGGCGACGCATGAACGATAGACCACTGGACCTCGCACGATCTGCGCCGCACCACCCGCACCGGCCTGGCGCGCCTGGGCTGCCCGTTCGAGATCGGCGAATCCATCCTCGACCACCGGCTGCCAGGTGTGGCCGGCGTCTATAAGGTCTATGCCTACACCGACGAGATGCGCAAGTGGCTGGACCGGTGGGCAGAGCATGTGGCCGGAATCACCGCGCCGAGAGCCAAGCCCGCGCGTGCGAAGCGCTAGCTGGCTTGAATTCTTGGTTTGACGGGCACGCCGATCGAACGCTGGTGAGCGATAGGAAAGCGTTCTATCGATCATATTATTCTGTATAGTGAGCGATAGAGGGAGCCCTAATCGATCATGAAATGGAACTGGCAACAACCCGACTGGCCGGAGTTTTCCTGGAAACAGGCGCGACTCCTCAGGGCCGAGGCGTTGTTCCTGGTCGAAGCAGGCGAATACGCCGGTACGGCAAAGCATCTCGGGGCAGAAGACCGGGAGCAACTCATGGTCGAGGCCATGAGTACCGAAGCGGTGACGACCTCGGAAATCGAGGGGGAAATACTCGATCGTGCGAGCGTCCAATCCTCAATCCGCCGGCAACTCGGCCTGGCAACTGACCAGCGCAAGGTTGGCGCCGCGGAGCAGGGTGTGTCGGAAATGATGGTCGATCTCCACCACAGCTTCGCCAAACCTCTTTCGCACGACATGCTGTGCCGGTGGCATCGGATGCTGACGACGGGGCGCCGCGACCTCAAGGACATCGGCAGGTATCGGACGCATATCGAGCCGATGCAAGTGGTATCCGGTGCCATCCACGACCCCAAGGTTCATTTCGAGGCGCCGCCGTCGGCATCAGTCCCGGCTGAAATGTCTCGTTTCATCGACTGGTTCAATCGCTCGGCACCAGCAAATGCCGAGCCCTTGCCTGCATTGACGCGGGCAGGCATTGCGCATCTGTATTTCATCTGCATCCATCCGTTTGAGGACGGCAATGGCCGTATCGGCCGGGCCATAGCCGAAAAAGTCCTCGCGCAATGCCTCGGGCACCCAACCCTGACAGCATTGGCGGCGACCATTCTGGCGAAGCGAAACGCCTATTACGCTGCGCTGGAAGCGAACAACAAACATCAAGAGATCACGCCTTGGCTCACCTGGTTCGCCGCCACCGCCATCGAGGCGCAACGACGGTCGATTGCGCTGGTGGATTTCCTGATCGACAAAACCCGCTTGCTTGACCGCTTGCGTGATCAACTTAACGAACGCCAGAAAAAAGCCCTCATGCGCATGCTGCGCGAAGGGCCGAAAGGTTTTGAAGGCGGCTTGAGCGCCGGCAAATACGCCAGCATCACCGGCGCGTCGCCCGCCACGGCCACACGGGATCTGGCCGACCTGGTCGCCAAACAGGCACTGGTACGTTCAGGCGAACAGCGCCACACGCGGTATGAGATCGCAATTCCGCTGCGTCCCGTGCCGCCGGTGGTGATAGACGGGCACGGCAACCTCAGATAACCGCGCTCAATCAGGACGTGGAGATCATGATCCGGCCGCGCGGCGACAGCAGCGAGACCGGTCCTATTTTCGGTACTGGCGGCATCGTAACTGCAGACGGGGTTGTAGCGACTACCCATCCTTTTGGATGGGGCATTCTCCATCCCCGTCACCCAACACCCAGAATCCACCCTTCAACCTCGGCGACGGTGCGTTGCGACCCGGTTAGGTCTGGGTTGAGAAACCTTCTGAGATGGCTGTCCAGGTCGGCCTGACGCAGCCACGCGGCCACCGAGTAAGCGTCATGCTGGTCGGCGCTGCGCCCGTTCACGGCGTAGGCGTGTTTCCACAGGGCAGGGTACATCTCTGCCACCGCCGAACGGCCTGCCGGGATTTGCCAGCCGTCAAACGGCCAGAAATGCAAGCGCTCAACCAGTTGACGGCGCAGGTACCTGCCAGGAATGCCGGCTTCTTACCCCGATCGGGTTTGCGACCAGCGTGCATTGTCAGCTTTTTGCTATCGATAGCAGGTGTCGCGAATGAAGACTGTCGAACTCCATTTGCTTGTTTTGAAACGCGCAGCGTATCGCCCGAAGGATCAACTGGAAGCAATCGAGGCTCGCTTTCGGCGAGCATGCCATTGTCCCGGTTCCGGCCGTCGCAATGGAGATGGTATTGAACGCGCGACGATGTTCGGCTTGGGGATTACGGGCGCTTGAACTTTGTCAGCGAGGTGTTGCGGGCGCCGCCGCGGGTGTCCGACGCGCGTTTAGCGGACGAGGTGGCCGGAGTGCGGTCGCTTTGCGCGTTCGCCTCTATTTCTTGGACGACGTCAATAAGCACGCGCGCGGCCGGCGCCAGCGTGCGGCTTCTAAGGTATAACACGCCGTAGTCCGTCTTCAAGGACGGCATATCGAAGTCAATCAGAGTGAGATGCCCGGACGCCACGTCCTCGGCGAGCATGCTGGTGGTGCCCGGAAAGATCGCGTCGCTCTCGCGCGCGATCAGCCGCGCAAGCGCCAGCGAGTTCACCAGGATGTGCGGCACGAGATCCTGGTCCACCGGCGCCAGGCGAGGCGCCGGCTTGCCCTGGCTCGATGCCACCGCGGCGCCGACGCCGCGAAGCAGGGTTGTAACGAGGGGGAAATCAAGCACGCGCGCAAGTGCAGGCCGGGCCTGGCTTGCCAGCGGATGGCCGGGCCTGCATGCGAGAACAATGCGGTGGGAGGGTAGGGATTCGATCGCCAGTCGGTCATCATGCTCGAGACCTGCTATCCCGGCGATGCCGACATCGAGCCGTTCTGCGAGCACGTCGCGTATCACATCCGCGGGGTCGGCAGTCGCGAACCGGATCTTCAGGCGCGGATAGGTCGCGGCGACACGGGCAATGGCGCTGGCGACGGAAATCTCGCTGGCATAGGGTCCGGCGCCGACCGAGAGCGTTCCGCCTTCCAGTCCGGCGAGGAGTTGGATCTCGCGGCGCAGGTCGGCCTCGCGCCGCAGCACCAGCTCGCCCTGTTCGAGCAGCACGCGACCGAATGCCGTGGGCGCTACGCCTTTGCGCGTACGGTCGAAAAGCGGCACCTCAAGCGTCCGCTCCAGCGCGGCAATGCTGCGGGAGAGACTGGGCTGCGTCAGGTTCAGCGCCTCGGCCGCCCGCGCGAAGTTGCGGTACCGGCCGAGGGCAAGTGCGTGCCGGATCTGGCGCAAATCGATGGTCATACGCAAAGCGTATCACTCCTGTTCATTTTTGGCATTGGACACGTCGTCCGCGCGCTGCCAGACTGCTCAGCCTTTTTATCCCGAGATTCGCTGTCGCCCGGCATAGACCTGGAACGGACGCTGACCTTCAGGAGTTGCGCACGATTTTCGGCGCAGTCACCGGTACGAAGGCCAAAATGAAATGGAGTATCAACAGAATGCCTGAGCGATCCGAAGTGAACCCGGGAGCGTTGTCCTTGATGTCCATAGCGGCGGGCGCGGTGCTTGCGTCCCTCGTTGCCCTGCCGCAGGCCGCCAGCGCCGCAGAAGGCGGCACATCGCACATACTGCCCGGCGCCACGGCGACGCTGGTGGATCTGCCGCCGGCGTCGCCGGGGTGGTTCTTCAAGCCGATGGTTCTCAACTACAGCGGCAAGACGTCCGTGCAGATTCCGACCGGTGCGGGCACAACGACGAATATGGACGCGACCGCGAACACCCTTGTGCTGGGCGGCGGACACACATTCGAGCAAACCGTCCTCGGCGGCGCGCATTACTCGGTCGCGGCATTTCTTCCCTACACCAAGCTGGACGTATCCGCGAACGTGCAGACGCCTGTCGGTAAGGTGGCGCGCCGGAACAGCGTCTCCGCCTTCGGCGACCTGACTCTCGTGCCGCTGATGCTCGCGTGGAAGACCGGTAACTGGCAGCTCGACACCATGCTGCCGGTCTATGCACCGACGGGCAGCTACGAGAAGGGCAGGCTAGGCAATCCGGGGCTCAACTACTGGACCTTCGATCCCAATTTCGGCGCTGCATACAGCAACAAGATGTCCGGCTTCAACGCGATGCTGCGCGCTGGCTACGCAGTCAATACCGAAAACTCCGACACCAGCTACAAGAGTGGCGCGCTGCTGCACTTCGAGGGCGCGCTACAGCAGATCCTCACTATAGGGTCGAGCTTTCTGACACTGGGTATCGAAGCATTCTATTTCGATCAAGCCACCGGCGACAGCGGCGCCGGCGCAACGCTCGGCGGCTTCAAGGGCAGGACCACCGGCGTCGGCCCGGTGCTGGGCTACATCCGGCCGCTGGGCAAGGAATCGCTCGCCCTGGAACTGAAATGGCTGCCGGAAACCGATACGACGAACCGGCTCAAAGGCGATTACGTCTGGCTGAAAATGGTCTACAAGTTCTGAGCGCCGGCGTCCGAGGAAATCTGAGACCATGGACTGAAATCGCGCGGTAGGTGTCAGCCGCGTGGGAACACCAACACCAACCTATGCCGTGAAGGTGAAACAAATGAAGACTGGAAGACACGAACCGCCCGCGCCTTCGAGCGCGCGGGCCGCCTTCGCGGCGATTACGCTCGCTTTCGCGGTCACGGACGGCGCGATCGCGCAGAGCGCACCCACAGCCGCGGCCAGCGACGATGTGGTGGTCAAGGGCGCCTTCGACCACGCAGACGGTGACTCGGCCGCGCGCAAGCCCGAGACCCCGGCGCAGATCGAGGTGAAGAAGAAGTACTCGCCGTATTCCGGGCGCAAGTTCCCGACTCGGGTCTACTTCGGCGACACGCACAATCACACCGCCAACTCGGGCGACGCCTTCATGGCCGGCAACCGGCTCACGCCGGAGCAGGCCTACCGCTTCGCGCGTGGCGAAGAGGTGAATTCTTCGAGTGGCGTTCCGGCGAAGTTGTCGCGGCCGCTCGACTTCCTCGTCGTCGCCGACCATGCCGAGGGCCTGGGCGTAATGTTCCAGCTCTACGAAGGAAATCCGGCCTTCATGTCGGACCCGACGCTCGTTCGCTGGAGCAAGGCGATGCGGGACACTCAAGAAGTGCAGGCGACCACGCAAAGAGAGGTCACCGCGGCCCAGGCGCAGGGCACGCTGCCGGCGCCGGTGAAGGACCCCAAGATCGTCGGGCCGATCATGAAGTCGGTCTGGCAGGCGTACACCGCCACCGCCGAGAAATTCAACGAGCCGGGGCGCTTCACCGCGATGATCGGCTACGAATGGACGTCGCTTCCGGGCGGCAACAACCTGCACCGCAACATCCTGCTCCGCGACAACAAGGACAGGGCCGACCAGATCCTGCCGTTCTCGTCCTGGCAGAGCGAGGATCCGGAAAAGCTCTGGGCCTGGATGGCCAAGTACGAAGAGAAGACCGGCGGCAGGATGCTGGCGATTCCGCACAACGGGAATCTGTCGAACGGAAGGATGTTCGAGCTGGTGGACTTCGCCGGCAAGCCGCTGAGCAAGGACTACGCCGAGCGCCGCGCGCGCTTCGAGGTGCTGCAGGAAATGATGCAGACCAAGGGCAACAGCGAGACGCACCCGCTGCTGTCGCGGAACGACGAGTTCGCCAACTTCGGCATCCAGGGATGGGACAACGGCAACCTGACGCTGCAAGGCAAGCCCACGACGCCGGAGATGCGTCCCTTTATGTACCTTCGCAGCTGGCTGCTGCAGGGCATGGTGCTGCAACAGAAACTCGGCGCCAACCCGTTCAAGTTCGGCTTCATCGGCGGCACCGACGTGCACAACTCGCTGACCGCGATCGAGGAGGACAACTTCTACGGCAAGCACGTCAGCCAGGAGCCGAACCCACGAAGATTGACCGAGGCATCGACGAAGGGCTTGGGCTTCACCCGCTACGACTGGAATTACACGGCCGCGGGCTATGCCGCCGTGTGGGCCACCGAGAACACGCGCGGGGCGCTGTGGGACGCGATGAAGCGCAAGGAGGTCTACGCCACCTCGGGCACGCGCATGACGGTACGCTTTTTCGCCGGCTGGGACTTCACGGCCGACGATGCGCGCTCGCGCTATGTCGCAGAAACCGGCTATGCCAAGGGCGTGCCCATGGGCGCCGACCTGCCGAAGGCGCCCGCCGGGGCGAAGGCGCCGACGTTCCTCGTCGCGGCGATGAAGGACGCGCAGGGCGGCAACCTCGATCGCATCCAGATCGTCAAGGGCTGGGTCGACAAGTCCGGCACGCCGCACGAGAAGATCTACAACGTGGCGTGGGGGAACGCGAAGTCGCGCAAGCCCGACAAGGACGGCAAGCTGCCGCCGGTGGGCGACACCGTGGACGTGGCTCGCGCCACGTGGGCGAACACGATCGGGGATCCCGAACTCGTCGGCGTGTGGAAAGACCCCGCTTTCGATGCGTCGTTGCGCGCGTTCTACTACGCCCGCGTGATCGAAATCCCGACGCCGCGCTGGACCGCATACGACGCCTATCGCTTTGGCCTCGAGATGCCGCCCGAGGTGCCGATGAAGCACCAGGAGCGCGCCTGGACTTCGCCCATCTGGTACGCGCCTTGACCCATGAGACTCGGCTGACAGTTTATCGCGCGATTCTGGCTGCGACGACCTTGCTATGCGGGTGCATCGCGTTCGACGCGCTCGCGCAGCAGAGTAAGGGAAACGACGACGATATCGCTGCGTGCGAAGCGACCCGAGTCACCGGGACGGTCAGCTACCGCGAACGCCTCGGCCTGGCTCCGGGCTCGCTGGTGATCGTGACGCTCGAGGACACGAGCAAGGCGGACGCAAAGGCGACGCTGCTCGGGGAGGTGAGGATCACCATCGAGCGCAATCAAGCGCCCATTGCGTTCGCGATCGAAGTCGAGCCAGGCCATATCGATCCCAGGCATCGCTATGCGCTTCGGGCTCGCATCCTCGACCCGCAAGGCGCCCTGCGCTGGACCTCGACCCGGGCCTACCCGGTCATCACCGGCGGACATCCCAGCTCGGTCGACGTGCAGGTCGAAGCCATCCGCAGCCGGGGAACAGTTCCGGGCGCAGCCCCGCCGCCCTCGCGAAACCTGGTCTACGCTTGCGACGAACGCGAATTCCTCGTGCGGATGAGCCCTGGCCAGGCCGAACTCGTCCTGCCCGATCGAACGCTCGTCATGCCGCAGGTACCCGCGGCCTCAGGAGCCCGGTACCAGGAGGGGCGTACCGACTTCTGGAACCAGGGCAACGAGGCTCGGTTCGAGGTCGCGGGCAAGATCTATCCCGCCTGTATGCGCCGACCCGGTTGATAGCCTGGAGCGAGGCATCGTCCTGAGAGGAGTAACGATGAAACACGCAAAGTCCATGAAGAAGGCAAGCCGGAGCGCGGCGCTCGCGTTTGCGGTGGTGCTGCTGGCGAGCGGATGCTCGGATCCTGCGGCGGATGACAAGGCCCAGCCTGCGGCAGCAGCCGCTGCTTCGGCTGCGTCGGCGCCAGCGGCTGTCGCGCCGGTTCCTGTGACGCAGACCGTCGAGCAGCTCGAGGCGGCGGTGCCTGATAACCCATTGAAGGAGGCCTACTTCGGCGAGACGCACGTGCACACCTCGTACTCGCTGGATGCTTTCATCGGCGGGGCGCGCCTCACGCCGGACGATGCCTACAAGTTCGCGCAGGGCAAGGACGTCACCATCCAGGGGCAGACGCACAACATCAAGAAGCCGCTGGACTGGACCGCGGTCTCCGACCACGCGGAGTTCATCGGCGAGATGTACTCGACGCAGGTGGCGGGCGCCAAGGGCGGCGACAACCCGATGCTCGAAGAGCTGCGCGGGCTGAAGAACGTCGACGAGCAGCGGGCGTGGTTCCTGAAGTACGTCATCAACAACATGCGCGGCGCGAATCCCGGGCACCCGCCGTTCTACGCGGGGCCGGAAACGACCCGCAGCGCGTGGAAGGACGTCCAGCTGAAGGCCGTGCGCGACAATTACCAGCCCGGCAAGTTCACGACCCTGGCCGGTTTCGAGTGGACGGCGTCGAACAACGCCGGCAACATGCACCGCAATGTCATCTTCCGCGACCTGACCGTGCCGGACCTGCCGCTCTCGGCGCTCGACACCAACGACGAGGAGAAACTCTGGGCGTGGATGACGGAGCAGGAGAAGAAGGGCTCAAAGCTGCTGGCGATTCCGCACAACTCCAACGGCAGCAAGGGCTATATGTTCGAGTCCGTGGACAACGCCGGCAAGCCATTGACGGCCGAGTACGCGAAGCTGCGCAGCCACTTTGAGCGGCTGATCGAGATGATGCAGATCAAGGGCAACTCAGAAGTCCACCGCAAGTTCTGGCCCGCCGACGAGTTCGCGGAATTCGAGAACGGCGACAGCGTGGCCACCTTCAGCGGGCGCAGCTTCAAGAAGGAGAACTTCGTGCGCTGGGCCGTGACCAAGGGGCTGGACTACCAGGCGAAGCTCGGCGCGAACCCCTATCAGCTCGGCTTCATCGGCGGCACCGACAACCACAACGGCGCGCCCGGGGATGTCGTCGAGGACAACTACATCGGCAGCCACGGTCCGGCGGACGGCACGCTGAAAGATCGCCGCGAAGGCGAGATCGACGGCTGGATCAAGGGCAAGGACTCGAACCCCGGTTCGCTGTCGGGGGTCTGGGCTTCCAAGAACACGCGTGCGGCCATCTGGGACGCCATGGCCGCGCGCGAGAGCTTCGTGACCTCGGGCACGCGCATCAAGGTGCGCTTCTTCGCCGGGGCCGATCTGCCCGGCCGGCCCGCAGATCCGCGCGCACTGGTGGAGCAGGGCTACCAGAGCGGCGTGCCCATGGGTGGCACGATCAGTGGCGCCGCCAAGTCTCCCGCCTTCACCGTCTGGGCATCGAAGGATCCCGATGGCGCCAACCTCGACCGCATCCAGATCATCAAGGGCTGGGTGAACGCCAAGGGCGAGCCGCAGGACAAGGTGATCGACGTGGTCTGGAGCGGTGAGCGCAAGCCCGCAAAGAACGGCAAGCTGCCCGCGGTGGGCAACACCGTGGACCTGCAGAAGGCCACCTACACGAACGCGATCGGGAGCCCCGAGCTGATGGGGTACTGGACCGATCCCGCGTTCGACCCGAAGCAGCACTCGATCTACTACGTGCGCGTGCTCGAGATTCCGACGCCGCGCTTCACCACCTACGACGCGGTCCGGAACAAGCTGCCGCTGCTGCCGGGAGTTGCGGCCACGGTGCAGGAGCGCGCCTGGACCTCGCCGATCTGGTACAGGCCGCTATTCTGAAGATGCAGCGCGCACCATGACTGCAGTCCTGCTCATGCCGCTGAATGCCGCCGTCGGCGTTATCATCCTGGCCCTCGGCATGGACTCGACGCTGAACGACCCATGCAGATAAGATCCATAGTCAAAGAACCCCTGCTGCATTTTCTCGCGCTAGGCGCCGCGCTGTTTCTGTTCTTTCACTTCAGCGGCGGCGGATCGGGTCCGGCGTCCAGCCGGATCGTCATCACCCCGGGGCAGATCGAGTACTTCGCGGCAAGCTACGCCAAGACCTGGCAGCGGGCGCCCAGCGATGCCGAACTCAAAGCGCTGATCGACGACTGGGTGCGCGAGGAGATCGCGGTTCGCGAAGCGATGGCGGGCGGCCTGGATCGCGACGACATCGTCGTCCGGCGGCGGCTGCGGCAGAAGTTCGAATTCGTGGTCGAGGACATCGCCGAGGTGGCGCCGCCTACCGACCAGGAACTGCAGACGTGGCTCAACGCACACGCCGATGCCTTCCGCATCGAGCCGGGCGCGGCATTCCGCCAGGTCTACTTCAGCCGGGAACGGCGCGGCGCGGAGGCGGAGGCGGATGCCCGCGCGGCGCTCGCACGGCTGGCAAAAGCGGGCTCCGACGCGAGGATCGAGCACCTCGGCGATCCGATCATGCTGCCGCAGGAAGTGCCCCTTGCACGGCGCAGCGACATCGCCCGAGTGTTCGGCCAGGACTTCGCCGAGCGCATCGAGTCGATCGCCCCGGGCAGCTGGGCCGGCCCCGTCGAGTCAGGCTACGGCCTGCACCTGGTGCTGATACGTGAGCGCGTCGCTGCAAAGGTACCGGAGCTTGCCGCCATTCGCCCGGCGGTGGAGCGCGAGCTCACGGCCGAGCGGCGCAGGCGGCAGCTCGCCGCGATGTACGAGCGGCTGCTCGCGAAATACACCGTCCTCGTCGAAAAGCGCGACGACGCGAAGAGCGCCTCCGGGACGAGCACGGGTGGCGCGCGATGAGGCGCTACCTTCGCACGCTGTTGCGCGCGGCCGGGCTCGCCCTTGCCAGCGCAATTGCCGGTGCGGCCTGCGCCCACGAAATGCGTCCGGGCTACCTCGAGTTGCGCGAGGCCGAGCCCGCCACCTATGCGCTTTTGTGGAAGCGTCCGACGGGCGGCGAAGTCGAAATCCAGATTGCGCCCGTGATTCCAGATGGTTGCAGCTTCGCGACGCGTGACCGGCAGCAGCTCACGCCGGGTGCGGTGCTCGTGCGCGGCACGCTCAGCTGCAGCGGCGGCCTGGCCGGCAAGACGCTGCGCATAGACGGGCTCGACATCACGGTGACGGATGTGCTGGTGCGCATACAGCACGCCGACGGCCGGCTCGAGAACCACCTGCTGCGCCCGGCGACGCCCTCGGTCACGCTGGGCGCGGCGACCAGCGGCCTCGAGCGCGCGCGCTCCTACCTGCAGCTTGGCGTGCAGCACATCCTGCTCGGCGTCGATCACCTGCTGTTCGTGCTCGGCTTGCTGCTGATCGTCTCAGACCGCTGGATGCTGGTGAAGACCATAACCGCGTTCACCCTGGCGCACAGCATCACGCTCGCCATCGCGACACTGGGATATGCGAGCGCGCCGCTGCTGCCGCTCAACGCGGCGATCGCGCTGTCCATCCTGTTCCTCGGCCCGGAGATCGTGCGCGCGTGGCGCGGTGAGACGAGTTTCACCATCCGCCACCCCTGGGTGGTGGCGTTCGCCTTCGGCCTGCTGCACGGCTTCGGCTTTGCCAGCGGTTTGACAGCCATGGGATTGCCCCGCGCGGAGATTCCGCTTGCGCTGCTGCTGTTCAATGTCGGCGTGGAACTCGGCCAGATCGCCTTCGTCGTTCTGGTGATTCTGCTCGAGCGGGCATTTCGCACTCTCGAGATCCACTGGCCGCGCCTGATCGAGGCGCTGCCCGGATACACGGTCGGCTCGCTCGGGGCCTACTGGACCATACAGCGCACGGCGCTGCTGTTCTGAGGATCACGATGAAATCGGATATCGCGCGTCACGCTCTGCACCCGCGCCTCGTGTGGCTCACAGCGGCATTCCTCGCTCTGCCCGCGTGGGCGCACGAGCAGCAAGGACAGGCGGCAGGATTCGTCAGCGGTCTGCAACATCCCTTGTCCGGCCTGGATCATGTGCTGGCGATGGTGGCCGTAGGGCTGTGGGGCGCGCAGCTCGGTGCGCCGGCGATCTGGCTGCTGCCGGTGACCTTTCCGCTGGTCATGGCATGCGGCGGCTTCCTCGGCCTCGTCGGCGTGCCGCTGCCCGGCGTCGAGATAGCAATCGCAGCATCGGCGATGCTGCTCGGCGCGATGGTGGCCGCGCAGCTACGCCCGCCTCTGTGGCTGGCTGCAGTGGCGGTGGCGTTCTTCGCCGTGTTTCACGGTCATGCACACGGCACCGAACTTCCATCCGGCCAGAGCGGTCTGTTGTACAGCGTCGGCTTCGTCGCCGCCACCGGCTGCCTGCACGCGACCGGCATAGCGATCGGATTGATCCATCGCTGGCCTCAGGGGCGCATCGCGCTGCGCGCCGCGGGCGCGGCGGTTGCCGCTGCGGGCGTGGTCTTCTTGTGGGGAGCGCTCGCATGATGCGAAGACCGCTGGCCGCAATTGCAGGCGCAGCGCTGCTGCTCGTGCCAGGGATCGCGCACGCACACCTGCTCAACACCGGCCTGGGCCCGGTCTATGACGGCATCTCGCATCTGTTTCTCAGTGTCGAGGACCTGTTGCCGGTGGCGGCAATGGCGCTGCTCGCCGGCCTCAACGGGCCGGTTGCCGGGCGGCGCGCTCTCTTCGCATTGCCCGCGGCCTGGCTCGCCGGCGGCTTCGCCGGCTATCTAGTCGCAGTCGCAATTCTGCCGACCGGAATTACGGCCTTGTCGCTGCTTGTGCTCGGGATCCTGACTGCCGCGGATCGCAGGATCCGGCCAGCGATCGTGACGGCGCTCGCGGCGGCTCTCGGGTTGCTGCACGGCTGGCTCAACGGCGCGGCGATCGCGACGGCCGGCCGCGAGGCCATGGAGCTTATCGGCATCGCCGGTGCGATTCTTGTGGTGGCAGCGCTCGTCTCGGCGCTGGTCGTTTCGCTGCGCCTTTCGTGGGCCCGGATCGCTGTTCGTGTGGCCGGTAGTTGGATCGCGGCGACAGGACTGCTGCTGCTCGGCTGGACGTTGAGCGGCAGACTCTGATATGAATGCTCAAGTAACAGGCACCGATTTCCTTGGTAGCGGATCGTCGATGACGGCTGGCATGACGACTACTATGCATAAGGGAGTACAAATTGTCCGAATTCAATCTTGCTGAAAACGCGCGTTTATTCATGGCCGCAATCGCTCTGGCCCTGCTGCCACTGACCTCCAATGCGAAACAATGTGACGGCCAAGGGCAGTTGCGATATCTCGGCTCTGCGGCGGACGGCAACCGCAGTGTCTGGATTTCTACGACATCGCAGGGCGCTTATCGACTGGATGCGGCTCAAGGAAATAAGACCGTCGACACCTGGAGCAGGGATAGGCGTGGCTTGCGCCTGTCGCTGTCGCCAGTGGTGTCGAACGGCAACGGCGGAACGCACAAACTTTACACCAGCGATGACTGTTTGCTTGACACTCAAAACCAAAAGGACGGCTTCGTGTTTCCGCCGGGAATCACCCGTCCTCCCTCCAGCCGTCCGTTCATGCCGATCACGCCTGGGCTGCCGACCGTGCCGAGTTTGCCAGGTGGTGTGACCCCACCCATCGGGACGTTGCCGCCAACGACAGTCACCCCGATCACACCGACGTTTCCGAACGTGCCGAACTTGCCAAGCGGAGTGACGCCGCCGATCGGGACGCTGCCGCCGGTGACCGGCATCACGCCGACGGTTCCTGGTGCGGTGACACCGCCGATCGGGACGCTGCCGCCGGTGACGGGCATCACACCGACCGTGCCAGGTGCCGTGACACCACCCATTGCGACATTGCCGCCAACCACCGGCATCACACCGACCGTTCCAGGTGCGGTGACGCCACCGATCGGAACACTGCCGCCGGTGACCGGCATCACGCCGACGGTTCCTGGTGCGGTGACACCGCCGATCGGGACCTTGCCGCCGGTGACTGGCATCACACCGACCGTTCCGGGCGCGGTGACACCGCCGATCGGGACCTTGCCGCCGGTGACTGGCATCACACCGACCGTGCCAGGTGCCGTGACGCCACCGATCGGGACCTTGCCGCCGGTGACTGGCATCACACCGACCGTTCCAGGTGCGGTGACGCCGCCGATCGGAACACTGCCGCCGGTGACGGGCATCACGCCGACCGTTCCTGGTGCGGTGACACCGCCGATCGGAACACTGCCGCCGGTGACGGGCATCACGCCGACCGTTCCAGGTGCGGTGACGCCGCCGATCGGGACGCTGCCGCCGGTGACCGGCATCACGCCGACGGTTCCTGGTGCGGTGACACCGCCGATCGGGACGCTGCCGCCGGTGAC
>JACZJV010000027.1 GCA_014860355.1 Burkholderiales bacterium
AAGGAGTTCTTCCCCGCTTTCCCGCTAAAGCTCGGCATTCCGCACGCCGCACACCAAAAAATCGCGGTGCTGATGGAAAAGGCGTCGATACCCACTGCGGTCGCGCTCGGCGTACTCGTCGGCATCTGCGAGTTTCCCTGCACCGGCGGGCCGTATCTGATGGTGCTCGGCCTGCTGCACGATCATGCGACCTACTACACCGGCGCCGCATACCTGGTTATGTACAACCTGATTTTCATCCTTCCGCTGGTTCTCATCCTGCTCATCGCGAGCGATCAGACTCTGCTGGCAAAGGTTCAGGCGTGGCAACAGGGTGAAAGAAAGGTGATGCGCTGGGGCGGCGGATTGGCCATGGTCGTGCTCGGCGGAATCATTTTTGTAATCTAGCCAACATGACCGCAATCCTCACGGCCACCGCTTCGATTCTGGCTATTACCGGCGCCGCGTGGGCCGCGAAACGGCTACTGCGCGTCCCGCTCTGTCCTATCTGCCTTGGGGTCGGGGGCACCTGGATGTGGATGGTGATCGCACGCGAACTCGGCTATAAGGTCGATGCCACTATGCTTGCGATACTGCTGGGCGGATCGGTGGCCGGAATCGCCTACCAGGTGGAGAAGCGCCTACCGCAGGGTCGCTCGGCGCTACTGTGGAAGACACTTTTCATCCCGCCGGGCTTCGTCGCGGCCTACGCGCTGGCCGCGGCGCATTGGGCCTTGTTTGGGACGATGAGCGTCGCACTCCTACTGCTAACGGCGTTTTTCCTGATAGCGCCCGGTGCATTGAGCGAGGATAGCGAAAAAGTCAACGAGCTAAAGAAAAAGATGCAGGACTGCTGCTGAGAGCGGCAATCGCGTCGGATGCATGAGACCGGAAGCCAAAGTCTGGATGCAGCAGGATCTTCTACGAAAGGAATGATATGACGGAAGAAATTACCGCGGATAGCGCACTCACTCCGAGCCGCGGCTCGCGTCTGACAGGGTACATACCGCTCCTCGTGTTCGCGGTGATGGCGGTGTTCCTGGGCATAGGCCTCACCATGAACCCAAGAGACATTCCGTCGCCGCTGATCGGCAAGCCGGTGCCCGAATTCAGTCTGCCACCGGTCAAGGGGGGAACGCTGGGGCTGGCCAGCGCTGATCTGCGTGGCGAAGTGTCGATCGTCAACGTGTTCGCCTCCTGGTGCGTCGCTTGCCGCGAAGAGCACCCGATCCTGATGGGGATAAAGGAGAAGGGCCTGGTGCCACTGCACGGAATCAACTACAAGGACAAACCCGATGACGCGCGCGCCTGGTTGGACGAAATGGGCGATCCCTATACACGCATCGGAGCGGACATTGCCGGCAAGGTGGCGATTGACTGGGGCGTCTATGGCGTGCCCGAGACCTTTGTAATCGACCGCGAAGGGCGCATCGCCTATAAGCAAATCGGCGCGGTAACTCCGGAGATACTGCGCGACAAGATCATGCCCTTGGTCAGAGAATTGCAGAAGTGATGGTCGCAAGTCCCAGCGCTCGACGCTGCGCTGGTCTTTCATGGCCACAGATTCCGGGTTTGGCCAGCCCGCCGAACCCGCATGATTGACGTATCCGCATTCGGGCTTCTGACGGCATTCGGCGGAGGAATCATATCGTTCCTGTCCCCATGCGTGCTGCCCCTGGTACCGGGCTA
>JACZJV010000197.1 GCA_014860355.1 Burkholderiales bacterium
CACCAATAACGCGCTGCTGCTGGTAGCGGCGGGTGCCGTCTTGCTGGGTACGCTCTATCCGCTGATCCTCGACGCGCTGGGCCTGGGCAAGATCTCGGTCGGGCCGCCCTATTTCGAGTCGGTGTTCGTACCGCTGATGGCGCCGGCACTGTTTCTCATGGGCGTCGGTCCGCTTGCGCGCTGGAAGCAGGCGAGCGTGCCCGAGCTTGCGCTGCGCCTGCGCTGGGCTCTGGCGGTGAGTTTCGCCGCTGCGATCATTGTGCCGCTCGCCATGGGGCGCTGGAGCACCATGGTCGGTTTCGGCCTGCTGCTCGCGACGTGGATCGTCGCCTCCAGCATGGTCAGCCTGAAGGCGCAGCTTGCGAATGCGCCGAAAGGACGCATCGGCGCGCGCTTGGCGCAATTGCCGCGCAGCTATTACGGCATGCTGTTCGCGCACATGGGCGTAGCGGTATTCATCGTCGGCGTGACCCTGGTGAAGGGCTACGAGGTCGAAACCGACGTGCGCATGGGGGTGGGGGATACCTCGCATCTTGCCGGCTACGCTTTTCGGCTGGTCGACATCAAGGACGTGAACGGGCCGAATTACACGGCCACGCGCGGCACCGTCGAAGTCACGCGAAACGGCAGCCCGGTGGCAAAGCTGAACCCGGAAAAGCGCATGTATACGGTGCAGAACATGCCCATGACCGAGGCTTCGATCGACTATGGCATGACGCGCCATCTGTATGTCGCGCTGGGCGAGCCTATCGGCCAGAACGTCTGGATCGTGCGCCTGTATTACAAGCCCTTCATCAGCTGGATCTGGAGCGGCTGCCTGTTGATGGGTTTCGGCGGACTGCTCGCAGTCATCGACCGGCGCTATCGTGTCAAGACCAGGGCCGCCGCCGTGCAGACTGGCGCCGCTGCCGGCCTCAAACCCTCTCCCGCGGGCTAAACCATGCTGCGTGCGCGTTTTCTGATACCGCTGGTGGTGTTTGCGGTGATGGTGGTGTTCCTGGGTGTCGGCCTGAAACTGGATCCGCGCGAAGTGCCCTCGCCGCTGATCGACAAGCCGGCGCCGCCGTTTACCTTGGCGCAACTGCACGCACCGGAAAAGACCTTCTCCCAGAAAGACATGCTGGGGAAGGTGTGGATGCTGAACGTGTGGGCTTCCTGGTGCGTGGCTTGCCGCGAGGAGCATCCCCATCTGGTGGCACTCTCGCGCACAGGGGTGGTTCCGATCTACGGGCTCAATTACAAGGACGAGCGCGCCGATGGCATTGCCTGGCTGGCCCGCTTCGGCAATCCCTACCAGCTTTCTGCCTACGATCGGGACGGCCGCATCGGCATCGATTACGGCGTCTACGGCGTTCCCGAAACCTATGTCATCGACAAGGCGGGTGTGATCCGCTACAAGCGCATCGGTATTGTCGACCCTGAGATCATCCGCGACAAAATCCTGCCGCTGGTAAAGGAGTTGAATCGAAATGGCTAAACTGCTCGCGCTGCTGCTCGGGCTGGTCCTCGCCGGCGCGGTACTCGCCAAGGAAGCGCCGACGGTCGCAGCCGATCCGGTGCTGGAAAAGCGCGTCATGGCGCTCGCGGTGGAACTGCGCTGCCTGGTGTGCCAGAACCAGACTATTGCGGATTCGCACGCCGAACTCGCGGTCGATCTGAGGAACCAGATTCGGGAGAAGCTGAAAGAAGGCATGAACGAAGCGCAGATCATCGACTACATGGTGGCCCGCTACGGCGATTTCGTTCGTTATCGGCCTCCGGTCAAGGCGACCACGGCGCCGCTGTGGTTCGGTCCGTTTGCGCTGCTGCTGGCGGCGCTGGCGGGCTTGTTCTATTACATCGTGCGGCGGCGGCGTTCCGCGCCGGCGCAGGAGTTGAGCGAAGAGGAACAGCTGCGCGTGCGTTCCCTGCTCGAAGCGCCTGAGGAGCGCCCATGACCATGTTCTGGGTGTATGCAGCGCTGCTGACCGCAGTGGCGCTCGCGATCCTGGTCGCGCCTTTGCTGCGCAAGCGCGGGAGGGACAAGGCCTCGATATCGCGCGAAGCTTCCAATTTGACGGTCTTTCGCGATCAGTTGACCGAACTCGACGCCGACCTGGCGGCGGGCACCATCGGCCGCGAACAGTGGGAAGCAGCGCGCGCAGACCTGCAGCGCGGATTGCTTGAGGACACCGGCGCGACGGAGCTCAGCGCAGCTGCGCCCGCCATGGGCTCCAAGTGGGTGGTCATCGCTGTCGCGCTCGCAGTGCCGATTTGTTCGGTATCGATCTACCTGATCCTGGGCAGTCCGCAGGGGCTCAATCCAAACCGGGCGAGCGCCGCGCAGGCACAGACAGCGCCGCACGAATTGTCGCAGGGGCAGATCGAATCCATGGCTGCGAGCCTGGCGAGCCGACTGGAATCGAATCCGGACGACGTAGAAGGCTGGGTCATGCTCGCGCGCACCTACACCGCGCTCGGGCGCTTTGACGAGGCCGTGGGCGCCTATGCCAAGGCCGAGGCCAAGTTTCCGACCAATGCGCAGCTGCTGGCCGATTACGCCGACAGCCTCGCCATGGCCCAGGGACAAACCCTGCGGGGTAAGCCCGAAGTGCTGATACAGCGCGCACTGGCGGCTGACGGCAACAATCTCAAGGCTTTGGCCCTGGCCGGATCGGTGGAATTCGAAAAGCAGGATTTCGCCAAGGCGGCCGAATACTGGAAGCGCATATTGCCGCTGTTGCCGGCGGATTCCGAAATGGGGAATTCGGTGCGCGCGAGCATCAAGGAAGCCGAGGACAAGCAGGGCGGGGCGCCCAGGCCGCCGATCGCAGTGGCCAAAGCCGCGCAGGGAGGTGAAGCAAAACCCACGGACGCGTCCAAACCTGCTGCCGGAAAAAGCGAGCGTCTTAGCGGAACGATCAAGCTCGCGCCGGCGATTGCCGCGCGCGCGGCGCCGGACGACACGGTTTTCGTGCTGGCGCGGCCGGCCGAGGGCTCGCGCATGCCGCTCGCCGCGGTGCGCGTCAAGGTGAAGGATCTGCCGTTGAAGTTTTCCTTCGATGATTCGATGGCCATGAGTCCGGCAGCGAAGCTTTCGGATTTCACCTCGGTGGTCGTGGCGGCGCGCGTAAGCAAGTCGGGCAACGTGGTGCCGCAGGCGGGCGACCTGGAGGGCGTGAGCAAGCCGGTGCACCCGGGGACGACGGACCTGGACATCGAGATTTCGACGGTAGTCCAGTAAGCGCCGCGGTTCTTAGTGCTTTTCCATGCCGATGAGATGCAGCGAGTCCGCGCGGCTCTGGTTGTGCTTGTGCAGCCTGATCACCAGCAGCATGGTAAGGCACACGAAGCTGCCGAACAGGACGATGATGGTATTGATGCCGAAATTGGCGCGTATCATCAGCGCATACAGCGCCAGCATCAGCAGGATGTTCAGGTTCTCGTTGAAGTTCTGCACCGCAATCGAATGCCCGGCTGACAGCAGCACGTGGCCGCGGTGCTGCAATAGTGCGTTCATCGGAACCACAAAGAATCCCGCCAGCGCCCCCACCAGGATCAGCAGGAAATAGACCAGCGGCATCCAGGTCACGAAAATCAGCGACATGACGGCGAAGCCCATGGCCACGCCGACCGGGAGCACATGCAGGGATTTCTTCAGCGGCACCAGGCGCCCGGCCAGGACGGCGCCGAGCGCAACGCCCAGTGCCACTATGCCCTGCAGAATTGCCCCCTGGCTCAGCGGCATTTCCAGACTACGCTCGGCCCACCTGAGGACGATGAATTGCAGCGTGGCGCCTGCGCCCCAGAACAAGGTGGTGACGGCGAGGGAAATCTGTCCGAGCTTGTCGCGCCACAGAGTAAGGAAGCATTCGGCGAAATCCCTGACCATGACTATCGGGTTGCGCGGCTGATGGTGGTAGCGCGCACCGGTATCGGGGATGCGCAGATTGAAGGCCGCAGCGACGAGGTAAAACAGCGAGATGACCAGGATCGCGGCTTCGGGCGGGGTGTCTATGCCGGTGTCTATGCGCGGCACATCGAAGGCCAGCAATATCTCGGAGACTCTGGAGTTGATCAGGGCGCCGCCGAGCATGGTACCGATGATGATGGAGGCGACGGTAAGGCCTTCGATCCAGCCGTTGGCGATCACCAGCTGCCGTGGCGGCAGCATCTCGGTCAGAATGCCGTACTTGGCCGGCGAGTAGGCCGCGGCACCCAGGCCGACCACCGCGTAGGAGGCCAGAACGACCTCGTGGGAGTCGATTCCGAGCAGCGCGAAGTAATCGTAAAAGAACATGAGCGCGCAGCCGACGATCTTGACCGTATTGGTGGCGAACATTACCTTGCCCTTGGGCATCGAGTCCGCAAAAGTGCCGACGAAGGCCGCAAGTACCACATAGGACACGGTGAAGAAGAATTTCAGCAGCGGCGTCATCCACGCCGGGCCCTGCAGTTCGACCAGCAGCGCGATCGCAGCGATGAGCAGGGCGTTGTCCGCCAGCGACGAAAAAAACTGCGCCGCCATGACGGTGTAGAAACCGCGGTTCATCGAATGGAAATGGTTGAATCTGCTGTTGTAATCGAGGCAGGCCGCTTTATACCACGGCGCCGCGTGGGTTCGCTAATAGCGGGCATCAGCTGTTCTTGTGAGGCGATTTATGGTCCAATAAGCTAGGATAATACAGGAAACAATTGATCGGGCGGGCGGGGATATGGCAGACAGAAGATTGCAGGTGTTTCATGCGGTGGCGAAGCAGAGCAGCTTCACCAAGGCGGCGGAAACCTTGTTCATGACACAACCGGCAGTGACTTTCCAGATCAAGCAGTTGGAGGAGCATTTCAATACCCGTCTGTTCGACCGCGGGCACGGCAAGATATCGCTTACCGCCGCGGGCGAAGTGGTGCTGGAATATGCCGAAAGAATACTCTCGCTTTCGACGGAGCTCGATACGCGCGTCAGCGAACTGACCGGCGAGATCCAGGGGCTGCTGCTGATCGGCGCAAGCATGACCATCGCCGAATTCATGTTGCCGCGGGTGCTGGGGGAGTTCAAAAGCGCCTATCCGGGGGTAAAGGCGCGTTTGACGGTGGCGAATTCCGAGACCATCGAGCACGGCGTTGCCGCGCACAGCCTGGACATCGGTTTGATCGAAGCGCCTTCGCATCTTCCCAGCCTTTCCACCGAGGACTGTTGCGAAGACGAACTGCAGGTGGTTTGTGCTCCGGCGCATCCGCTGGCGAAGCTCAAGACCGTGACACCCAAACAACTGGTGCAGCACCCTTACATCAGCCGCGAACCCGGCTCGGGCACCCGCGAAGTGACCGACGGTTACTTCCGCCAGGCCGGATTTTCTGCGGAACAGTTGAACACGGTGATGGAGTTGGGCAGCCCGGATGCGATCAAGGGCGTGGTGGAAACCGGCCTGGGATTTGCCATCATGTCCAAGGTGATCGTGGCCAAGGAAAAGCAGTTGGGCGTGCTGGTGGCGCTGCCGCTTGCACCCAGGCTCACGCGCACGCTGTCCCTGGTCTATCCGAAGGAAAAATTTCGCTCGCGCCTGGTCACCAGCTTTGTCGAATTCTCCAAGGTCAGACTCAAGAACTCCATCAAGGGATGAGCGGATGACACGCTTTCCCGGCCGTCTCGCGAAGTAGATGCCGCGCCCGATCCGCGCCAGCTTCAATCTGTCCGCATTGAGGCATAACCTGGACGTGGCGCGGCGGCGTGCGCCCGGGTCCAGGGTCTGGGCGGTGGTGAAGGCGAATGCCTACGGCCACGGTCTGCTGCGCGTCGCGCGGGCCCTTTACGACGCCGACGGGTATGCGCTGCTGGACCTGAACGAGGCGGTGCGCCTGCGCGAGGCGGGCATCGCCAAGCCCATACTGCTGCTGGAGGGAATTTTCCAGCCGGACGATCTGGAGTTGGTCGATCGCTACGGGCTCGCGATGGTGCTGCACGACTTCGAACAAATATCGATGCTGGAGCGCGCGCGCCTGTCTTCGCCGGTCGCGGTCTGGCTCAAGCTCAATACCGGCCTGAACCGGCTGGGCTTCGCCGGATCGCAGGTCCGCGCCGCTTATGGCCGGCTGCAGGCAAGTGGCAGGACGGCGTCCATTTCACTGATGACACATTTTGCCGACGCGGACGGCGCCAGCGGCGTCGCGGCGCAAATGGCGCGTTTCGCCGAGTGGACCGCCGGACTGGGCGGCGAGGTGACGCTGGCCAATTCCGCCGCGATTCTGCGCTACCCCGAAACGCATGCTGACTGGGTGCGCCCGGGCATCATGCTCTATGGCTGCTCGCCGTTCGCCGACGCGAGCGCGCAAGCGCTGCAGCTGCGACCGGTGATGACGCTCGCGAGCGAGATCATCGCTGTTCAGGATCTCCAGGTCGGCGACCGGATCGGGTACGGCGGCATTTTTGTGGCGCAGCGATCCATGCGCATCGGTGTGGTCGCCTGCGGATATGCCGACGGTTATCCGCGCCACGCGCCGGGGTCCAACGGAAACATTACGCCCGCGATCGTCGCCGGAAAGCGCACGAGCACCCTGGGTCGCGTATCCATGGACTTGCTTTGCGTGGATCTGAGCGACATCGCGCAAGCCGGGGTCGGCAGCCCGGTGATCCTCTGGGGCGAGGGGCTGCCAGTCGATGAAATCGCCGCCAGGGCCGGCACCGTCGGTTACGAGCTCTTGTGCGCGCTCGCGGCGCGCGTGCCTCAAGCGGAAATCGAATGATGCGCGCGTCGAATGCACTGAGGCAGGCGCGCCGGCCAAAAAACGGTGCGCGCGTGCCTCAAGCGGAAATCGGGTAATCGTGGCCAAATCAAAATCCATCTACACCTGCACCGAGTGCGGTGGCAGCGCGCCCAAATGGCAGGGCCAGTGCCCGAGTTGCGCCGCCTGGAACACATTGATTGAAACTGCAGGCGAGGCGGCGTCGCCGCATCGATACAAAAGCGTCGCCGCCGCATCCAGGCTGCAGAAACTCGCAGAGCTGAGCGCGCGCGAAGCGCCGCGCCTGCCCACGGGCGTAGCCGAGTTCGACCGCGTGCTGGGCGGCGGCCTGGTTGCGGGGCAGGTAGTCCTGATTGGCGGCGATCCGGGCATCGGCAAGTCGACGCTGCTGCTGCAGGCGCTTGCCGCCATGAGCGGGGCGCATCTGGCGGTCTACGTCAGCGGGGAGGAGTCGGCCGAGCAAGTGGCACTGCGCGCCACCCGCCTCGGCCTGGACTCGGGCGGACTGCAATTGCTCGCGGAGATCAATCTCGAAAGGATACAGACCGTGCTCGCCGCGGCGAAGCCGGAGATCGTGGTCATCGACTCCATCCAGACGCTATATTCCGATGCGCTTACTTCGGCGCCGGGGTCGGTGGCGCAGGTGAGGGAGTGCGCGGCGCAGTTGACGCGTCTGGCCAAGCAGACCGGCACCACCATCGTGTTCATCGGCCACGTGACCAAGGAAGGCGCGCTGGCCGGGCCGCGGGTGCTCGAGCACATCGTCGATACCGTGCTCTACTTCGAGGGGGATACGCACCAGAGTTTTCGGCTGATCCGCGCCTTCAAGAATCGCTTTGGCGCGGTGAACGAACTCGGCGTGTTCGCCATGACCGACAAGGGCTTGAAAGGGGTGTCCAACCCTTCGGCGCTGTTTTTGTCGCAGCACGACGGCCATGTAGCCGGTTCCTGCGTGCTGGTGACGCAGGAAGGCACGCGCCCCTTGCTGGTCGAGATTCAAGCGCTGGTCGATGCGGCGCACGCGCCCAATCCGCGCCGGCTTTGTGTCGGCCTGGAGCAGAACCGGCTGGCCATGCTGCTCGCGGTACTGCACCGGCATGCCGGCATCGCCTGTTTCGATCAGGATGTGTTCGTCAATGCGGTGGGCGGTGTGAAGGTCAGCGAACCCGCCGCAGATCTTGCCGTGCTGCTCGCCATCGTGTCCTCGCTGCGCTCCCGGCCCTTGCCGCAAAAGCTGGTGGTGTTCGGGG
>JACZJV010000028.1 GCA_014860355.1 Burkholderiales bacterium
TTCCTGCAGGCTATGCAGCGAGAACATCACGCCGGAGACGACGACCTGATCGGACAGTTCCACCTGCAGGCGCTGCCCGGACATGAAAATCTGCGCCCAGTTCTCGCGCACCTGCTCGTAGCCGGAGACGCGCGCGCCGTCAGGGTGGATGCAGCTCACCTCTTCGTCGTCGGACCATACTTCCATCATGGCATCGAGATCGGCGCGCTGGAGCGCATCGTAGAACGCAGCTTCGGCGTCCTGCGCAGTGGAATAAATGGTCTTCTTCACCTGTTCGGTCCTTGTCGCCGCAGATGATACTAGCCGAAATGGATAGCGCCTGCCACACGCGGCGTAGCCTGACCGGCACCGGTGGCGACAGCGCGATCGGGTGCCGCTCGCGGGGGGTTGATGCACACAGCGCAATCGCGTTACCCTGCAAACGCTCGCGAGGCTGCAACCCGGTCGTCAGGGGTGCGGATGTTGATCGCGGCTGTGCATTTCCGCAAGAGAACAAGACAGCTGCGTTGAAGCGGCGGCTTGATTTTAATTCCTGGGAGGAAACACGAATGGCAAACTTACTCCGGCAAGGCATTTTTGTTCTGGCGGCGCTTGCTGCCCTCGCTCTGAGCGGCTGCGCCTCGATGCGCGGCATGGGGCCCGACAAGGCCGTTTATCATATCAACGACTCCGTGAACGCCACTGCCGTGATGCGCAATGTCGGCAATCATCTGAGCGTGGACCCGACGGCCAGAATCGTGATCGTGAGCCACGCCAAGGGCGTGGATTTCCTGATGGAAGACGCCAAGGACAAGAACGGCAATCCGTACAATATCAAGGTGGAGGAGCTTGCGGCCAAAGGCGTTACTTTCGACGTGTGCGAAATCACCCTGAAAAGCCGCAAGCTCAAAAAGGATCAGTTCATTCCGGAGGCGAAATTCGTTCCTTCGGGCGTGGGCGAACTCGCCAAACTGCAGTATCGGGAAGGCTACGTATATATCAAGCCCTGACCCGCTGGCTTGCTGAGCTGAAAAGAGGCGCGCCGTGCAGGCCCTGGCCGGCGCGCCCTTGCGGAAATCAATCGCGCGGGCTATTCTTGCGCCCCTAATTCAGCTTATGTACGCATAGAAACACTCGAACCACGGCGCATCCGCATAATGGTTATCATGCCGCGGACAGGCTCCAAGAAGCTTGCTTACACACTATATTCGATCGAGGGAGGAGACATGGATCAAACACGCAGAAATGTACTGAAGGCCGGCGGCAGCGCGGGCCTGCTCGCGCTTCTGGCCACTGCCGGCATGCTGCGCAGCGAAGCGGCGCTCGCGGCCGACTGGAACCAGAATGCGTTCGGGGCCAAGAACCTGAAAGACGCTTTCGACGCGCTGGGCGCCGCCAACCGCACCCAATCGGCGGACATCGCGATGGTGGCGCCGGAAATCGCGGAGAACGGCGCGGTGGTGCCGATCGGCGCGGTAAGCAAGATTCCGGGCACCGAATCGATCGCCATCCTGATCGCCAAGAACCCGACTGCGCTGGCGGCAAGCTTCGATATCCCTGCAGGCACCGATCCTTCGGTGAGCACGCGGGTGAAGTTGGCGCAGACCTCGGACGTGCACATACTGGTGAAGGCCAACGGCAAGTTTTACGAAACCAAGAAAGAAGTCAAAGTCACCATAGGCGGATGCGGCGGCTGAACGCTGCCGGCAGACTGCAGAAACCAGGAGGAGGAGCAACATGGCAGATCCGATGCGCATACGCGCTATGGCCAAGGACGGCGAAGTGGTCGTCAAGGTACTGATGGCCCACGAGATGGAAACGGGCCAGCGCAAGGACAGCGCGGGCAAACCCATACCGGCGCATTTCATCCAGCATGTCAGCGCGACCTGGCAGGGCAAGGTCGTCCTGTCGGCGAATTGGGGCACGGCGATAGCGAAGAACCCGTTTCTGGAATTCAGCTTCAAGGGCGCAAAAAAGGGCGACAAGATCCAGATTACCTGGACCGACAACAAGGGCGACAAGCGCACCGACGAGGCCACGATCAACTAGAACGTAGAATATCCGCCGCTGGAGCGGAAGCGGGAGACGCGCGGCAATCAGCCCGCGCGGCTGGTCAAATCTGAAGGAGGAATCCATGTCTAGCATCAAGCTGAGAGCGGTTGTTGCGCTGTCGGGCCTGGCTTTGGTCTGCGCTGCGCAGGTCGCGCGGAGCGAAGCCGCCGTACCCAAGAAAGCCGCAGCGCCGGCCAAGAAGGCTGCGCCTGAGTCCAAGAGCGCGATTGCGGCCGAGTTCGAGAAATTCCGCGACATCATGGAGGACGCGAGTCCGGCCGAGCTGTTCGAAGCCAAAGGCGCAGAGTTGTGGAAGCAAAAGCGCGGGCCGAAGAATGCCTCGCTGGAAAAATGCGACCTCGGCCTTGGACCGGGCGTGTTGAAGGGCGCCTATGTCCGCCTGCCGCGCTATTTCGCCGATGCGGACCAGGTGATGGATGCCGAACGGCGCATCGTGTACTGCATGGTGACGCTGCAGGGTTTCAAGGAATCGGACCTGGCCAAGCAGCCGTTCAGCAAGGGCTCGCATGTACCCGATCCGGTGTCCCTGGTCACCTTCGTCGCCGGGCAGTCGCGCGGCATGAAAATCGCGGCCCCGCAGAAGCACCCGAGGGAGCGCGAAGCCTACAAGGTCGGCGAGGAAATATTCGACTACCGCGCCGGTCCCTGGGATTTCTCCTGCGCCACCTGCCACGGCGATGAGGGCCTGCGCATCCGCACCCAGGACCTGCCCGATCTGAGCACCAAGAAGGGCGCCATCGCCGCGTTTCAGGGCTGGCCAGGGTACCGCATGACCGGCGGCCTGATGCACACGCTGCAGTGGCGGCTGAACGACTGTTTCCGCCAGCAGCGCTTCCCCGAGCCCGCATATGTTTCGCAGACGCTGTCGGACCTGATGACCTACCTGGCGGTCAACGCCAACGGGCAGGTGTACAAAGGCCCGGGAATCAAGCGCTAAAGGAGGAGACCGCCATGAAGATATTGCAAGCATCGATAGTGGGCGCAGCCGCCCTCGCCGTCGCCTACGCCGCCCAGGCCCAGGACTACCGTTCCCAGGCGATCAGCGTGATGAAGCGCGATTTCCACGCCAAAGGCATCGCCACCATGGACCGCCTGGACGAGGATACCTTGCAGCAAATCTGCAATCGCAGCGACAACAATCCGCCCAAAGGGCTGGCCGAATCCCTGCAGCACGATCAGTTGCAGGGCATCAAGTATCCGGCGGATGGCAAATTCCTCGGCGACTGGAAGTCCGGCGAGAAAATCGCGCAGCGCGGGCGCGGCATGACCTGGAACGATAAGCAGGGGAAGACCTCGCGCAATGAGCCCAATGGCGGCAGCTGCTACAACTGCCACCAGATCGACACGAAAACGACTTCGTTCGGCACCATCGGTAACAGCCTGGCCCACTTCGGCAAGACCCGCGGCTATGGACCGGACATCCAGAAGTACGTCTACGGCAAGATCTACAACGCCAAAGCGTTCAACCTGTGCTCGAAGATGCCGCGCTTCGGCCATTCCGAAACGCTCACCGAAGACCAGATCAAGGACCTGGTCGCCCTGCTGCTGGACCCGAACTCGCCGGTCAACAAGTAATGCGTTGCGGAGCGTGAACCGGCGCGAATTCCTGCATGTCATCGGCATGGCCGCAGCCTGCGGCCTGCCCCTGGCGCAGTTTTCGGGGCGGGCGCACGCGCAGAATGCGGCGCAGTTCTACGACCTGCCGCGCTACGGCAATGTGCATCTCCTGCACTTCACCGATTGCCACGCGCAGCTGCGGCCGATCTGGTTTCGCGAGCCGAATGTAAACCTCGGCGTCGCGGACATGGCCGGCAGGCCGCCGCATCTGGTGGGCGAGGCGCTGCTGCGCCGGTTCGGCGTCAAACCCCGCACGGCCGAAGCCTACGCCCTCACCTACCTCGATTTCGAGCACGCTGCGCGCACCTACGGCAAGGTCGGCGGCTTCGCCCACCTCGCCACGCTGGTAAAGCAGCTGAAGGCGGGACGCCCGGGCGCGCTGCTGCTAGACGGCGGCGATACCTGGCAGGGCTCGGCCACGGCGCTCTGGACCCAGGGCCAGGACATGGTCGATGCGTGCAAGCTGCTCGGCGTGGACGTGATGACCGGACACTGGGAGTTCACCCTGGGCGCAGAACGGGTGCGCCAGGTGGTCGAGAACGATTTCAAGGGCAAGATCGATTTCGTCGCGCAGAACATCAAGACCGCCGATTTCGGCGACCCGGTGTTTCCGCCCTATGTGATCAAGGCCATCAACGGCGTGCCGGTGGCCATAGTCGGCCAGGCGTTTCCGTATACGCCCATCGCCAATCCGCGCTACATGGTGCCGGAGTGGAACTTCGGCATCCAGGAGGAAACGCTGCAGAAAGCAGTGGACGCGGCGCGCGCCCAGGGCGCGCAGGCGGTGATCCTGCTGTCGCACAACGGCATGGACGTCGATCTCAAGCTCGCCACCCGCGTGCGCGGCATCGACGCGATCCTCGGCGGCCACACCCACGACGGCATGCCGGCGCCGGCGATCGTGAACAACGCCGGCGGCAAGACGCTGGTCACCAACGCCGGCTCCAACGGCAAGTTTCTCGGCGTGCTCGACCTCGACGTGAAAGGCGGGAAGCTTGCGGATTTCCGCTACCGGCTGCTGCCGGTGTTCTCCAGGCTGCTGCCCGCGGACCCCGGGATGCAGTCGTTGATAGACAAAGTGCGCGCTCCCTATGCGGCCAGGCTGGGCGAAAAACTCGCGCTGACCGAAGGCCTGCTCTATCGCCGCGGAAATTTCAACGGTACCTTCGACCAGCTGATACTCGAAGGCCTGATGGCGGAAAAAGACGCGCCGATCGCTTTTTCGCCCGGATTCTGCTGGGGCACCAGCCTGCTGCCGGGCGAGCCCATTTTGATGGAACACCTGATGGACCAGACGGCGATCACCTACCCCTACACCAGCGTCACCGGGATGACGGGCGAAACCATCAAGATCATCCTCGAGGACGTCGCAGACAACCTGTTCAATCCCGATCCGTATTACCAGCAGGGCGGCGACATGGTGCGCGTGGGCGGCCTCAGCTATACCTGCGATCCCAACGCAAGGGCCGGCGGGCGCATCAGCGCGATGTCGATCAGGGGCAAACCGCTGGAGGCGGGCAAGACCTACAAAGTCGCAGGCTGGGCGCCGGTGGCGGAAGCGGCAAAAACGGCCGGTGGCGAACCGATCTGGGACTTGATGGCGCGGCATCTGCGCGGGCGCAAGGTAGTCAAGCCGCTGCAACTCGAACTCCCGCGGCTGAAGGGCATGCAGGGGAACGCCGGTATCGCCTGAGCGCGGGCTTGCGCCTCGCACGCAGGCTGCGCGCGTGTGCCTGCGCGCTGCTCGGAGCGATCCGCAGCGCAAGCGCTGCGCCGATCCGGCGCCTCATCGTCACCCACTATCACTCGGACCATTTCTACGGCCTTCCGGCATGCAAGTCCGCCGGTGCCGAAATCCGGGCGCACAAGAGCGCGCGCGACGATCTCCGCTATCCGCGCGCGGCCATGAGCAAGGCGGGGCGCGAGCGGCTCGCATCGAAGTTCGATGCTTTCGCAAGCTGGATCCCTCTTGTATTGCCAGCTTCATTCTTGCTGCCTGGAGCATGTCCACTACCGACAGTCCGGTATTGCATAGCGGCGAAATAGGTCCAACATGCAATAAGTGCATTCCTCAAGCTGCAATGCGCGCATTCCCGAACTACGGCACGGGACCGTGCACCAGCAATCGGCACTGTTATCGAACGCATTGGCAGAAAATGATTACCACGCCAGCATGCTTTGATTGTATGGACTTGGTCGGCGCGCCTCGAACGAAGAGGCCGCATGGGATGCTGTTGCCGGTAGAAAAAGATTCCGCGGGTAGAGTCCAGTTCCGATGCACCGAGTGCGCGTATCGCTGGACTGTCGGCCCGCTCGGATGGGCGAGTTTGTGGGACTGAGCGCCGGGGGGCGCGCTCCCGCCGGCGTCTAGGTCAATCCCCTTTCCCTGAAGAGGGTGACGAACTTTGCGTCGGTTTCCATCATGTGAAACTGCCACCATATTTTCAGAAACTGCAGCAACTCGGTGGCCAGGGCCGATTTGGATCCGCCTTGCGCTTTCGCAAAATCGTCAGCAAAGGCGCCAACCTTTTCTATGAGCGCGTCGTGCTCGCGCTTGTGCTCCTCGGCGTCCGGATAGTCAAACTGAGCGAAATATTTCTCTTCCATACTGAAATGCGTCGCGGTGTAGATGATCATCTCATCTATTATTTCGCCGATTACCGCCGAACCCCTGCCTTGCACTGTTGCATCGTGCAGTCGATTGATGATTTCCACGAGTCTTTCGTGCTGCCGGTCGACGACCGCTATACCCAACTTGAGGCGGTCGTTCCAGCGGATGAGTTCCATACTTCGCATTTTGTCACGAAGCAAGGGCATGCATACAGTCCGGCTTGCCGGGGTGACCGGCGGGTTTTTGTGACCAGCCCGGCCTTTGGCGTTATCCGCACGCTGCAGACGAAGCGACGCGCCCGCGCTATGCGGCTGCGCCGCGCAGCACCCAGTCGCTGATCGCCTGCAGCACCTCGGGCGCATCGCCGATGGCCGCCATCGCCCGGATCTCGATCCGCGGGTGTTGCTCGCGCAATTTCCCCAGCATCCGTGGCAGGTCCTGTTTCAGATGGCCGCCCTGAGCCATGAACAGCGGCACCACGTCTACGCGCTGCACGCCCTGCGCCGCGGCCTGCGCCACCGCCGCCTCCAGCGTCGGTGTCATGAAGTCCTGAAACGCAAGTTCGACCTGCGCGTCGGGGCGCGCCGCCTGGACCTGCTTTTTTATGATGGCGAAGGGTTCCGCCCATTGCGGGTCGCGCGCACCGTGGGCAAACAGGATGATGGCCTGGCTGCTCGTTGTCATGTTCCTGCCTCTTTACGGTCAGACTGCCTTCGGCGTGACCCGCTCATGCAGGCGCCTGATAAATATTGCGGCAGCACGTCTCGGTAATCACCAGAGTGCTCAGCCAGCCCAGCAGCGCAAAGGCGAAGAGTACCCCAAGGCCCAGGCGCCAGTCACCCAGTGTGTGCATCGCGCCGCTGCTCGCGAGGTCCAGCGCCAGGCCTACCAGCGGCTGCAGCAGCGCCGGGCCGAGAAAGCCGCCGGTATTGACCACGCTGGTGGACATGCCCGAGTACGCCGGCGGATTTACCTCCTTGGCGCAGGACCAGACCAGCGTAATCGCGGAGAACGAGGCCCCGGTCAGCGCAAACAGTCCCAGCGAGACCACCAGTGGCAGCTGCCCGCCCCAGATCCAGGGCAGCCAGCACAACACAAAGACGAAACCGAGGGTGCGCATCAGCGGCGTGCGCCGGCCGATGCGGTCCGACAGCGCACCCACCGCGAGCGAGCACAGCGCCAGCCCCAGGATCATGAAGCTGACGTGCCAGGCGGCCAGTTGCCGCTCCATGCCGTGCACCTCGTGCAGATAGGGAATGGCCCACAGCCCGCCCCAGGAAAGATAGGCTCCGGCCATGCCCAGCTGCATCAGGAATCCGGGCCAGGTGCGCGGGTTTGCGAGCACCGTGCGCAGTGCCACGCGCCAGTTCTCCTGCGCCGGCGGATACTCGGGCTTGCCTTCCAGCTGTTGCATCGACGGCAGCCCCAGCTGGCGCGGATTGTCGCGCAGGAACAGCCAGGTGAAAACCCCAAGCAATACCGATAGCGCGCCGGCTGCGACGAAAGCGCTGCGCCACGCGCCATGCTCGGCCACCCAGGCCAGCGGCACGGCCGAGAGCAAACCGCCCATATTGCCGATGAGCATCAACAGTCCGGTCATGGTCGCAAAGCGGCGCTCGGGGAACCACGCCGCATTCAGCTTCAGCACCGAGATGAAGGCCACGGACACACCCAGCCCGACGAGAAAACGGCCGAGCAGCGCCAGGCCGAAATCCGGCGCCAGCCCGAACAGCACGGATCCCGCCCCCGCCACCCATGCCCCCGCGGTAAACAGCTTGCGCGGCCCCAGCGTGTCGGCAAGTATGCCCGAAGGCACCTGCATGGCGAAATAGATGTAGAAGTAGGTCGCCGCGAGCAGGCCCAGGGACGCACTGGAGGTGGAGAAGGAGCGCTGCAACTCGCCTGCGATCGCGCCCGGGGCGAGCCGGTGGAAAAACGCCAGCACGAATGCCATGGCGCCCAGCGCAAAGGCGGTCCAGCGCAGACGCTGGACGCGCTTCAAGGGATCGGTAATGATAGACTCCTGCCCCGGCCAGTACTTGTAAGCTGCGCGCGTGTCGGGCTGCAAACGCAGGCGCAGAGCATTCTAGCATTGGGCGCTGCGCAGAATTGAACGACAGCGGCAGCGACAACGCCGTTGTTCCTGGAGGATAGAGCATGAGCAACATCGAACCTCTGCGCCACTTCGTCCAGGAGATGACGCGCGCGGTAGAGAAGTACGGCGCGGACGAACCCGCGATGCTGCGCGAAGGAAAGAAGCTGCTCTCAGGGCTGATTGCGCGCGACGACTGGCTGCCGCAGGAGTTTGCCCTGGACCATTCCGATACTTACCGCCAATACCTGCTCTACTGCGACCCGCTGGAACGTTTCTGCGTGGTGAGTTTCGTCTGGGGGCCGGGACATATCACCCCGGTGCACGACCATACGGTGTGGGGCCTGGTCGGGGTGCTGCGCGGCGCCGAGAAGTGCGAGGAATACGAGCGCGCGGGCGGTGGCCAGCCCATGCGCAAGACCGGCGAACACATCATCGAACCGGGCGGTATCGACGCGGTGTCCCCGACCCTGGGCGACATCCATACGGTGTCCAACGCGCTAGCCGACCGCGCTTCGGTCAGCATCCACGTCTACGGCGCCAACATCGGCGCGGTGCAGCGCCATGTCTACGCGCGTGAGACCGGCGCGATCAAAGCCTTCGTTTCCGGATATACCAACAGCGTGATTCCAAACCTGTGGGGCGGGACTGCGGACGCGCGCCCGGGGGCGTCGACATCGGGCTGAGGGCGGGGGACGGCGCTGCGCAGCCCATTGGGATTCGAAATTGCCACCCGCAACGGGAAATGCCCGCAGCCATCCTGGCTCGTCCAATGCGACTCGCACTCCGCCGCACCTGGCCTGTCCTCCTCGCCCTCGCCGCACTCTGCGGCTGCGCCGGCGACGAGGCGCTGCGCCGGGCCCCGCCTTCGCGCCCCGCGCAAGTGCGCGAGCGCATCGCCAGCGCGCTACCCGAGCACACGTCCGACCGCCAAGGCTGGGCGGCGGATATCTACATCGCACTGGCCGCGATGAAAATTGCGTCGAACACGCCCAATATTTGCGCCGTAATCGCCATCACCGAGCAGGAATCGGGCTTTCGCGCCGATCCTCCGGTCGCCAATCTGGCGAAGATTGCATGGGACGAGATCGAGCGCCGCGCCGAGCGCGCGGGCGTGCCCAAGGTCGCGGTGCATCTCGCGCTGAAGCTCCCCTCGCCCGACGGCAGGAGCTACAGCGAGCGCATGGACGCGGTGAGGACGGAGCGGGAACTCAGCCTGATGTTCGAGGACTTCATCGATATGGTGCCGATGGGCGCGATCCTGTTCGCCCGCCTGAACCCCGTACGCACCGGCGGCCCAATGCAGGTGAGCATCGCCTTCGCCGAGCAGCACGCGCAGGAGCGCCCCTACCCGTACCCCGTGAACGGCTCGATTCGCCACGAGGTGTTCACGCGCCGCGGCGGCATGTACTTCGGCATCGCCCACTTGCTCGACTATCCGGCCGACTACGACAAGCTGCGCTACCGCTACGCCGACTTCAATGCCGGGCGCTACGCGAGCCGCAACGCGGGCTTCCAGAACGCGGTAAGCCTCGTTTCCGGCACAGCGCTCGAGCTCGACGGCGACCTGATCCGCCACGGTCAAAACGCCTCGAAACCCGGCGGCACGGAGCTCGCGGTGCGCGCGATCGGCGATGGCCTGGGCCTGAACCAGCGAGAGATCCGCAACGCACTCGAACAGGGCGACGGCCAGGCGTTCGAGCGCACCGCGCTCTACCGTCGCGTATTCGAGCTGGCCGACCGCCTGCAGCGCAAACCCGTGCCCCGCGCCCTGGTTCCGCGCATCGCATTGAAAAGCCCGAAGATCACGCGCAAGCTCACCACCGAATGGTTCGTCGGCCGGGTGGAGCAGAGGCAGCGCAGCTGCATCGCGCGGGCGCAAGCCGCAGCTGCGGCCGGCGGCAGATAGCAGCCGGATCCTGCGCTCGCAGGCAGCCTGTGCGAGCCTACCCCGGCACCCCATTCCTGTGATTTAATTGAGCCCTGTATATTGAGCAATGCGAAGGAGCGTCCATGACCCACACCTACGAGGAACTCAAGCACAAGCCCCTGGCCGAACTGCGCGAGATCGCCGCCGGCGTCGAGCACCAAGCGGTGCAAGGCTACACGCAGCTCAACAAGGATCACCTGCTCGTTGCCCTGTGCACCGCACTCGGCATCGATATGAAAGCGCACAAAGTCGTTAAAGGCATCGACAAGGCCGCAGTCAAGGCCCGGATCAAGGAATGGAAGACCAAGCGCGACACGGCGCTGGAGGCGCACGACCGCAAAGCGCTGAAAGTCGCGCTGGACCAGATCCACCAGCTCAAGCGCAGCATGCGCAAGGCGATGGTATAGGCGGCAAAGCGTAGCCCGCGCGGCGACTCCGTGACCGGGACCAACATCCGCCGCCTGCGCGAATTCGTCATCGGCATGACGGGTTTGGTGCAGCGCCACGGCAGCGACGAACTGGCGATGCTGCGCATGGGCGGCCAGCTGCTGGGCCGGCTGATTGCACACGACGACTGGCTGCCGCCGGCGTTCGCCGAGCCGCACCACGCACATCAGCAGGAGTACCTGCTGCATTGCGATCCGCTGGGACGCTGCTCGGTGTTGAGTTTCGTGCTCGCCCCGGGGCAGAAGTCGCCCGTGCACGACCATACGGTCTGGTGCCTGATCGGGATCCTGCGCGGTACCGCGCGCTTTGACGAATACCGCCACGAAGGCGCAGGGGTGCCGATGAAATTGACCGGCGAGCACCTGGGCCGCGCCGGCGACATCGAGGCCGTCTCGCCGATTGTCGGCGACATCCACGTGATGGCCAACGCATCGCGCGACCAGGCCGCGGTCAGCATTCACGTGTTCGGGGGAAACATCGGCGGGCTCATGCGGCGCACCTATGCGCTTGCGACCGGCGAACCGCATGCCTTCGTCTCGGGCTACGCCAACCGCCTCCTGCCCAATCTGTGGGACCGCTCGCTCGAAGCGCATGGCTGAAATGCGGCGGCGCGCGGACTCGCGCCATCCGCACTGTCAAGCGCCCCTGATACGCAGGGCCTGAATCAAAGCCATTGCGCCTATCCTGAGTATGTCGTAGATTCCCGATTGGCTGATCCACAGGAAAGGAGCCGGAGGTGCACTCTAGTACGTAGGCACATTAGTACATAAGCGCCATATGCGCACCTTGGGAGCCAGCACAGGTTCATTGAGCATGCATCGGCCAGCCATTCCGTTGGCCCGGCGGATGGGTTTGACCATCCCTGGATTGGCCACGCTGCGTTGATTCGGTTCGGCTATACTCGAGCTGTCCTATCGAAAATCGTGAGGAGAAAATTCAAATGAAAATCAAAATTCTTGCCGTTGCATTGCTGAGCGTCGGATTGACCAGCACAAACGCCCAGGCCCAGACCGAAATCCAGTGGTGGCACTCGATGGGCGGTGCGCTCGGGGAAAAACTCAACGTGCTCGCCGACAAGTTCAACGCCGGCCAGAAGGATTACAAGGTCGTCACGACTTACAAGGGCTCCTACCCTGAATCGATGACCGCCGCGATCGCTGCGTTCCGGGCCGGCAGCGGGCCGAACCTGCTGCAGGTGTTCGAGGTCGGCACCGCGACAATGATGGCGGCCAAGGGCGCCATCGTGCCGGTAGCCCAGGTGATGGCGGACGCCAAGGAGCCGTTCGATCCGAAGGCCTATCTGCCGACGGTGACCGGCTACTATTCGGACCTGAAGGGCAACATGCTGTCGTTCCCCTTCAACAGCTCGACGGTGATGTTCTACATCAACAAGGATGCGTTCAAGAAGGCGGGGCTCGATCCGAACAAGGCGCCCAAGACCTGGAAGGAAGTGCTCGCCGACGCGGAAAAGCTCAAGGCCGCCGGGCAGCAATGCGTCTATACCACCAGCTGGCCGTCGTGGACGCATATCGAGAACTTCAGCGCCTGGCACAACGTGCCGATCGGCACCAAGCAGAACGGCATGGGCGGGCTCGATACGGTATTTTCCATTAATTCCCCTCTGCACGTGCGACACATCGGGATGCTCAGCGACATGGCGAAGAAGGGCTTGTTCACCTACGCCGGCCGCACCAACCAGGGCGACGCCAAATTCTCCAGCGGCGAGTGCGCCATGTTCACCGGCAGCGCGGGTGCGCAGGCGGGGATCAAGAAAGCGGGCAAGGTGGACTGGTCGATCAACTTCATTCCCTACCACGACGACGTCAAGGGCGCGCCGCAGAATTCGATCATCGGCGGTGCATCGCTCTGGGTGATGGGCGGCAAGAAGCCCGCCGAGTACAAAGGCGTCGCCAAGTTCCTCGCTTTCCTGTCGCGGCCGGAGATCCAGATGGAATGGCACACCGGCACCGGCTACGTGCCGATCACGCTGGCGTCCTACGAATTGACGCGCAGGTCCGGTTTCTATGACAAGAATCCGGGCGCCGACATGCCGGTGAAGCAACTCACAAACAAGGCGCCGACCGCGAATTCCAAGGGCCTGCGCTTCGGCAATTTCGTGCAGGGACGCACGGTGATCGAGGAGGAACTGGAGGAAGTGTTCTCCGGCAAGAAGGACGCCAAGACCGCGCTCGACGATGCGGTCAAGCGCGGCAACGAGATCCTGCGCCAGTTCGAGGCCGCGAACAAATAGCCGCCTGAGAAAACGGGGCGCTCCGGCGCCCCTTTCTTTTCATGGAAAAGCGCGTCGTCTTCAGGTCTGCGTGGCTGCCGTACCTGCTGGTGGCGCCGCAGCTCGCCATCACCGTGGTGTTCTTCTTCTGGCCGGCGGCGCAGGCGGTCTGGTATTCGTTCCAGTTGCAGGACGCCTTCGGCCTGAAGACGCAGTTCGTCGGTCTGCAGAACTTCGCCCATCTGTTCAGGGACCACAACTACCTCGAGTCGTTCAAGGTCACTGCGATGTTCAGCGCGCTGGTGGCGTTCTTCGGCATCGCGATTTCGCTGTTGCTCGCGACCATGGCCGACCGCGTGCTTCGCGGCGCGATGGCCTACAAGACGCTGCTCATCTGGCCCTACGCGGTGGCGCCGGCGATCGCAGGCGTGCTCTGGGCGTTCCTGTTCGCGCCTTCGATCGGCATCGTGACCTACGTCCTGAAGGGCTGGGGAGTCGACTGGAACTGGATTATCAACGGCGACCAGGCGATGCTGCTGGTGGTCATCGCATCGGTGTGGAAGGAAATTTCGTACAACTTCCTGTTCTTCCTCGCCGGCCTGCAGTCGATCCCGAAATCCCTGATCGAGGCGGCGGCGATCGACGGCGCGGGCCCGGCGCGCCGCTTCTGGACCATCGCCTTTCCGCTGCTCTCGCCGACCACGTTCTTCCTCCTGGTCGTCAACATCGTCTACGCCTTCTTCGACACCTTCGGCGTGATCGATGCCACCACCCAGGGCGGCCCGGGGCAGGCGACCAATATCCTGGTCTACAAGGTCTATCACGACGGGGTCAAGGCCGCCGACCTGGGCGGCTCGTCGGCGCAGTCGGTGATCCTGATGTTCATCGTCATTGCGCTGACGGTGGTCCAGTTCCGCTTCATCGAACGCAAGGTGCAGTACTGAGAGCCGCATGGTAGAGAACCGACCCTGGCTGACCGTGTTCTCCCACGCCGTGCTGATCATCGGTGCGATCACCATAGCGTTCCCGCTCTACGTCACCTTCGTCGCTTCCACGCTGACGCTGGAGCAGATCATGCAGGTGCCGATGCAGCTGTGGCCCGGCGACCAGTTGATCGCGAACTATACACAGGTGCTCACGGGCGGCTCCACCACGGGCTCCAAGGCGGCGGTATCCTCGATGCTCGTCAACAGCCTGGTGATAGCGCTGGTGATTCCGCTGGGCAAGATGGCGATCTCGGTGATTTCCGCGTTTGCCATCGTCTACTTCCGCTTCCCTCTGCGCATGTTCTTCTTCTGGATGATCTTCGTCACCCTGATGCTGCCGGTGGAAGTGCGCATCATTCCGACCTTCAAGGTCATCGCCGATCTGGGGATGCTCAACACCTACGCCGGCCTCACGGTGCCGCTGATAGCCTCGGCCACTGCCACGTTCCTCTTCCGCCAGTTCTTCATGACCATCCCGGACGAACTGGCCGAGGCGGCGCGCGTGGACGGCGCCTCGCCGATGCGCTTTTTCTGGGACATAGTGCTGCCGCTGTCGAAGACGATCATGGCGGCCCTGTTCGTGATCCAGTTCATCTACGGCTGGAACCAGTACCTGTGGCCGCTGCTGATCACCACCGACGAGTCCATGTACACCACGGTGATCGGCATCAAGCGCATGATCGTCGGCAGCGACGCCGCCAACGAGTGGAACTTGATCATGGCGACTGCGATCCTGGCGATGCTGCCGCCGGCGCTGGTGGTGATGCTGATGCAGAAATGGTTCGTGAAGGGCCTCGTGGAGACTGAAAAATAATGGCTGCCGTATCGTTGCGGGACGTACACAAGAGCTACACGCCGGAACTGAAGGTGATCCACGGCGTGTCGATGGAGATCGAGGATGGCGAGTTCATCGTCATACTCGGGCCCTCGGGCTGCGGCAAGTCCACGCTGCTGCGCATGGTGGCCGGGCTGGAGACGATCAGCGCGGGGGAAATCGCGATCGGCGAGCGGGTGGTCAACGACCTGGAGCCCAAGGACCGCGACATCGCCATGGTGTTCCAGAACTACGCACTCTACCCGCACATGAGCGTGTACGACAACATGGCCTACGGACTGCGCATCCGGGGACTGTCGCGGGAGGAAATTTCAGTAAGGGTGAAAAAGGCGGCCGACATACTGGAGCTGGGCGATTTTCTCAAGCGCAAGCCGCGTGCGCTCTCGGGCGGCCAGCGCCAGCGCGTCGCGATGGGCCGTGCCATCGTGCGCGAGCCGCAGGTGTTCCTGTTCGACGAGCCGCTGTCCAACCTGGACGCCAAGCTGCGCGTGCAGATGCGCGGTGAACTGCAGGCCCTGCACCGGCGCCTGGGCACCACCAGCCTGTTCGTCACCCATGACCAGGTGGAGGCGATGACCCTGGCACAGCGCATGATCGTGATAAACGCCGGCCGCGCCGAGCAGATCGGTGCGCCGCTCGAGGTCTACGCCAAGCCGGCGACGACCTTCGTGGCCGGCTTCCTCGGTTCGCCGCCGATGAACCTGATCCCGAGGGAGGGCAAGCTGCTCGGCATCCGCCCGGAACACCTCGAGCCCTGCGCCGCCTCCGATGCCCTGCTTACCATCGACGTAGACCTGATCGAACCGCTGGGCGCCGACACCGTCGTCTATGGCCACGTCGGTGATAGCGAAAGCGTGCGCGTGGCGGCGCGGCTGCCGGCCCATGCGCTGACGCGCGAGGGAAAGCTCGCGCTGCGCTACGACGCGGCCAACGTGCACTGGTACGACCCGCAGAGCGGCCGCCGCATCGACACATAGCCAATGCGCGCAGAGGCTGTGCCGCGACCGGTTGGATCCTGCCTTGCGCGGGCGCAGGTCTAGGCGGCTGCCGATTCCACTTTCGCCAGATCGCCCTGGGTTCCGAATACCCAGGGCGCGGGCTCGCTCAGGATTTCGAAACGCTCCGGCTGGCTGCGCACTTCGGCGAGCAGCGGCGCGGAGACGCGGATGCGCTGCAGCTCGAGCGTGTTGCGTATGTGCACGACGCGGGCGTCGGCCGGCTACACGCGCAGGATCGATTTCACCGCAAGCTGCACTGCCTCGCGGTCGGTGTTCATGATCATCGGAATCGCGGCGCCGTCCAGGTAGGTCGCGGTGATCACGTTGGCGTAGGTCGGGCCGACGTCGATCGCGCGGTACAGGCGCATGGTGATGACGTCGGCCGAGCCGACCCCCGTGGCATTGCCGTGGGTGCGTTCGGTCAGGCTGAGCACCGCGATCTTCTTGATGCGCGGCCCGCCGGGCCAGTCGACGTTGCGCTTTTGGCGCCCGGTGACATTGGGGTCGAAACCGGTGCCGCTGATTTCCTTGCCCATTTCGTCGATCACCAGCACGTCGATGTCGTCGAAATAGAGCCGCGCCATCCTGTCCCTGGCGATGACGAGCAGTTCCGGCTCGCGCTCGAGCAGGCGCGCGGCGCTGATGCATTCGAGCAGCGCCGTATCTTCGTGGGCGTTCTCCACCGCGGCGACGCCGAACAAAAACGGCAGGCGCGCCATCACCACGCGCGCCGCCTCGGGCAGCACCTGGGGAAACCGGTCCATGCCATGCGTGTGCAGCTGCGCCGCGCCCCTGATCTTGCCCATGCCCAGGGCCAGCATCTTGGTGATGCCGCTTTCGATGGCGCCGCGAAAGGTCGTGTGCGGTTTGATCCGGTTGATAAGCACGATGCCGTCGGCGGCGGCAGCGATGGCATCCGCATAGACGGGCGTACCGTCGGCCATGCGGCCGGCCTCGATCGTGTCCATGGATGCGCGTATCGGCGCGCCGACATAGTCCTCGGTGATGCCCGCGCCCTCGAGCACGCGGCGCTGCCCTTCCGCGGTGGCAGCGCCGTGGCTCCCCATGGCAGGGAAAACGAAAGGATCACCGCCCAGGGCTTTGATCTGCGCAATCACGGCGCGCGCTATTTGCGCATAATTGGCCACCCCGCGGCTGCCGCAACCGACGGCGATGCACGCGCCACGCCCGATGCTCGAGCGTATCTCCGCGCGCCCGAACTCGCGCGCCACGGCCGCCGCAATGTCGTCGACCCGGGTAGTGGCGAACTTCTGTCGCACGCCGGCCATCGGCGGCAGCGCGATGTCGAGCCCGCCCGCGATGTTGACTTCGATTCTGTCTTCGATCATGTTGCGTTCCTAGTCGGCTACAGAACTTTCCCCGGATTCATGATGCCCTGCGGATCCAGGGCCGTCTTGATCCTGCGCATCAGTTCCATCTCCAGGGACGACTTGTAGCGCAGGATCTCCCCGCGCTTGTACTGCCCCAGGCCGTGCTCGGCCGAGATCGAACCGCCAAAGCGCGCGGCGCAGTCGTGCACCACGCGGCTCAGCCTGGCCGAGTCGGCGATGAACGCCTCCTCGCTGCCGCCTTCCGGATGGGCGATGTTGTAGTGCAGGTTGCCGTCGCCGAGATGGCCGAAGGTAAGCATACGCACCCCAGGAAAGGCGCGCTGCAGCTCGGCATCCGTGACCGCAATGTACTCGGCAATGCGCGAGATCGGAACCGAAACATCGTGCTTGATCTGTTTGCCCTCGTGCACCTGCGCCTCGGGAATGTTCTCGCGCAGCGCCCACAGCGCCGCCGCCTGCGCCTCGCTCGCGGCCACCGCCGCATCGAGCACCAGGCCGCTCTCGCTCGCCTCGGAGAGCGTATTCTCCAGCGTGGCGTCCAGACTTTCCGCGCTCGCCGTATCGGACAGCTCGAGCAGCACGTACTGCGCATGCGCCTGCGCCAGCGGCAGCCGCGTCGCGGGAAAGTGCTTCGCCACCAGTGACAGGCAAAACGCAGACATCAGCTCGAAGCCGGTGAGCCGGTCGCCGCAGCCTGCCTGCATGTGCGACAGCAGCTGTACTGCCTTTGCCGGGCTCTCCAGCGCGGCCAGGGCAGTGGCCCTGGCTCGTGGACGCGGATAAAGCTTCAACACCGCCGCGGTGATGACGCCCAGCGTGCCCTCGGCGCCGACGAACAGCTGTTTCAGGTCGTAACCGGTATTGTCCTTGCGCAGTCCCCTCAGGCCGTCCCAGATCCGGCCGTCGGCCAGCACCACTTCCAGGCCGAGCAGCAGGTCGCGCGCGTTGCCGTAGCGCAACACCGCGGTGCCGCCCGCATTGGTGGACAGATTGCCGCCGATTTCGCAGCTGCCTTCGGCGGCGAGCGACAAGGGAAACAGGCGCTCGGCCGCGGCCGCGGCCTGTTGCAGATCGGCGAGCACGCAGCCCGCCTCCACCGTTATGGTGTTGTTGACCGTATCGACCGCGCGAACCCGGTTCAGGCGCGACAGCTTGAGCACGATCTGCGCGCCGCTCGCGTCGGGCGTGGCGCCGCCGCACAGGCCGGTATTGCCGCCCTGGGGCACCACCGCCGTGCGCGTCTCGGCGCAAAGCTGCATCACCGCCGCCACCTCCTGCGTCGACGCGGGCTTCACGACTGCCAGCGGCCGGCCGAAATAGCGCTTGCGCCAGTCGGTGGCGTAGGGGGCGGCGTCCTGCGCCTCGGTGATCAGCCCGGCGTCGCCGACGAGGGCGCGCAGGCGTTCTAACAATTGGATCATATCGTTGCGTGGAAGGATCGGCGTTTCGAAGTGTTCAATTCTATACGCAAGGACTCGAATCGCGCCCCGTCGTCGAAAAGTGGCGCGCGCTGCGCGCGGGGAGATTTTCGAGGATCAGCCGCGCGCGGCAATGCGCCGGTTCGCCAGCGCGACCACGACCCCGATTATCCCGAGTCCGATACCGAGCGCCGCAAGCTGAAGGTGGCTCAACCCGAGTTCGCCGCCGCCCGGAAGCGCCATGGCCATGCCGCTCGCGAACAGCAGCAGGCGTGCGATGGCGCCGCCTATGCCGCTGTCCATCTTCCCCAACCCGATCAGATAGCCTTCGATCGCCGAGGCGATCAGCCATACACCGAGCACGGCGGTGGCGACCACCACGGCGATTTCCGCGGGTGCGCCGCGCAGGATCAGCGCCGGGTTCAGGACGAAAAAGAAGGGCACGAAGTACATCGTGCTGCCCAGGCGCACCGACTTCATGCCTACCTCGATCGGCGCGGCGCGCGCGATTCCGGCTGCGACGAACGCGGCCAGCGCGACCGGCGGCGTAATGAATGACACCATGCCCCAGTAAAGCATGAACAGGTGCACCGCCACCGGATCGAAACCCGCTGCCACCAGCGGCGGCGCGAGCACGATCGCAAGAAAGATGTAGCACGCGGTGACGGTCATGCCCATGCCGAAAATGAAACTGGTGATCGCGCCCATCACCAGCAGGACGTAGATATTGTTGCCGGCGAGGTAGACCAGGTCGTTGGCGAGCGTCCCGGCGAGGCCCGTGACCGAAAGCGAGCCGATAATCAGACCCACGCCCGCAAGCAGCGCCGAGAGCTCGCCCAGCGCGCCGCAGATGCCTTCGACCAGCAGCCCGAGCCTTTTCCAGTTGAGCCGATGTATGCGCGAGAACTGATTGATCACCAGCAGCAGCGCAGTGGCGTAGAAGGGCGCGATCGCCTCCTGCTGCAGTATCAGCAGCATCCATACCAGCAGTGCGAACACAAAAATGTACTGCCATCCCTCGGCGACGGTCTTGCCCACCGACGGCAACTCCGCACGCGGCAGGCCTTTGAGGCCGCGGCGCGCGGCATAGCCGTCGATTTGCACGAACAGGCCGAAGTAGAACAACAGCGAGGGCACCAGCGCGGCAAGCGCAATCTGCACGTAGGGCAAACCGAGGAACGAGGCCATGACGAACGCGGTCGCGCCCATTACCGGCGGCATCAGCACGCCACCGGTCGAAGCGCAGGCCTCGACCCCGCCGGCGTAGGCTGGAGAAAAGCCGGTGCGCTTCATCGCCGGTATGGTCACCACCCCGGTGGTGAGCACGTTCGAAACCACGCTGCCGGAGACCGAGCCCATCAGGCCGCTGGCGAATATCGCCACCTTGGCCGGACCGCCGCGCACCGAACCGAACAGCGCGAAAGCCAGATTGTTGAAAAATGACGCCGCGCCGGTGTACTGCAGCACCGCGCCGAACATGACGAAGCCGATCACCAATTCACCGAAGGCGCGGGTCGGGATGCCCAGCACGCTCTCCGAGCTGGCGAAGTGATAGGCGGCGGTGGTGGAGATATCCTGCGGCAGGCCCGAGATCGGCCCCGGCATGTGCCCCGCGTATACCGGGTAGAGCGAAATCAACGCAACCACCGCGAACACCGCCGTGCCGCCGGCGCGGCGCGTCGCCTCGAGGATCATCAGCCAGCCGACGTAGGCGATCCAGATCGCCTCTTTAGGCGCGGAGAATTCCCAGCCTTCGGTGATGACGCGATGCGCGTTCAGCGCGAAATACGCGAACACGGCGATATTGATGCAGAACAGCGCCGCGTCGTACCAGGGGACGCCGTCGCGGCGCGCATTCTTGGCCGCGGGAATCAGGACGAACACGCAGCCCGCGAGCAGGGCGCACAGCCAGTACAGATAGGCCGTGTCGAGCAGAACCTTGCCGACGAAAAAACCGAGGTTGAGAATCTGGTTCAGGGCGAGAAAAATCGCCGCAGTGGCGACGACAATCAACACCCCGCGCCAGACTGGAGGGAGCTTGCGGTAGCGCCGCTCGACGGCCGCCTCGGGCGCCTCGGGCGCCTCGCCCGGGTCCTCCGCGACCGCGGTCACCGCTTCCGCCCGGAATCAGGGCTGTGCGCGGCAGCCCAAGCCGTCGCGCGCAGAAGCAGCATTACCAAGTCGTGTAAACCGGGTCCATGCCGGCCTTGGTGAGCGCGTCGGCACGCACCTTCATCCACGCCTGCTCGAACGCCTTGTCGTCGGCACCGCTATCCCGGTTCATCCCGGCCCAGGCGGCTGCGAGCACCTTCTGGCGCTTGACCAGCATGTCGTTGTGCAGCTGGTGCTCCGGCTTCCACTGGCCGGCCTCCTTCCAGTACTTGATCGCGCCGTCGTGAAACGGAATCACCCAGGCGAAATTCTGCCGGTTGACCGCCCAGCCGCTGTTGCCCGGCGCCGATCCCTTGTACATATCGAAGGTGTCGATCATGGCCTTGGTCATGTTGTACACCAGGTCCGTTTTCTGAGACTCGTAGGTCATCAGGATCGGGTACGGATAAGTCGAGGACTCGGCAGGATGGTCCTTGGACAGGTCCGCGCCCTCGGTGCCCATGAACGGCATGAAGAACGGCCCCAGCGCATTGAGCCGCTTCCACCCCGCCTTGTCCTTGTGCGAGATCACCGGATACACCAGGCCGCGCGGCGATTTCGCGATCGCATAGGCCTTGCCCGAAACCGAGGAGCTGAACGCCGCATCGACCTGGTTGTTGACAATGCCGTCCATGGCCGCGCCGAAGCCGCCGAATTCGACCTTCTCCACGTCCTTCCACGTGAGGTTGGCGAAGGCAAGGATGGCGGTGATGTTCTCGTTCAGTGACGGCGAGCCAATCACATAGGCGACGCGTTTGCCTTTCAGGTCGGCGATGGTCTTGATGCCGCTGTCCTTGGCGGCAAGCACGGTCAGAAGCTGGTCCGAGGTGTTGAGCATCAGGCCGCGCACCGCTTGCGGGCCCCAGGCCTTCGCGCCGAAGTCGTACACGCCTTCCTGCGCCAGATACGCGCCGCCGACGCCGTTGGCGGAAAACTGCACCTGCCCATTGCGCAGCGGCAGGTTGCGCGAGACATCGTTCTTGCCCGGCAGCACGCGCAGGCTGACATTGTATTTCTGCTTCAACGCGTTGCCGATGCCGACCGCCTGGTTATAGCCGGCCGAACCGACGTCGTAGGCGCTCCAGGCCAGGGTGGCGGGCAACTTTGCTTCCGCGGCGACGGCCGGGGTCACGGCCAATGCGGATGCTGCGACAATGGCTGCGGCAGATATGCCGCGCGCCCAAATGTGGGTGTTGTACATTGCGTTCTCCTCTCTTATGTAAATCGACATTCAGCAGCCTGCCATGTTATCCGTCACGACGCCGACATGCAATCGCAAATGCGCTGCCATCCTCCTTGCCGCCTCGCCCTTTCGCTCTACAAAAAGCCGCTGCTGTCATGGCGGACTAGTGCTCCCCGTCTAGGCCCGCACGCCCACCGCCTTGGGGCAAACTACTTGTCCGGAGTCATTGCCTACCTGCTTGGATCATGTTAGCTTAATATGTGCAAAGTCTCGATGCGCGAATTTGATACTGCACGTAGACGCCCGCCTCCATTCCTTGGTCCGTGGGCGGCGCATTTTTTTCACCACTTTGGAGGGGAATCCACGATGGACAAAAAAACAGCGACAAAAACCGAAACACAAACTTCACGCCGCAAATTCCTGACCGGCGCGGCAACCGCGACAGCGGGCGCCGCAACTCTGGCCTTCCCGATGATCGCCAGGTCGCAATCGCCGATCGTGCTGAAAATGCAGGGCGCCTGGGGTGCGAAGGACATATTCAACGAAATGGCCGAGGAATACGTCAAGCGCGTCAACGAAATGGCCGGCGGTCGCCTGCGCATCGACTACCTCGTAGGCGGCTCGGTAGTGAAACCGTTCGAGGTGATGGACGCGACTTCCAAGGGCGTGATCGACGGGGCGCATTCGGTTGCGGTGTACTGGTACGGCAAGAGCAAAATCGCCTCGCTGTTCGGAACCGGCCCGATTTCCGGAATCGACGCGGCCCAGCAGTTGGCCTGGATCCACAAGGAAGGCCTGCCTTTCTACGAAGAGTTGACGAAGAAGCTCGGGCTCGACGTGGTCAGCTTCTACGCCATGCCGATGCCGACCCAGCCGCTGGGCTGGTTCAAGAAGCCGATCAAGAGCGCCGCGGAGCTCAAGGGGTTCAAGTACCGCACCGTGGGCCTGGCTGCCGACCTGATGCAGGAATTGGGCATGAAGGTGACACAGCTGCCCGGTGGCGAGATCGTGCCGGCGATGGAGCGCGGCGTGATCGACGCGTTCGAGTTCAACAACCCGACGTCTGACAGCCGTTTTGGCGCCCAGGACGTGGCCAAGAATTACATGATGGGCAGCTACCATCAGGCCATGGAATTTTTCGAAATCATCTTCAACAAGAAGAAGTACAACGCGCTGCCGAAAGACCTGCAGGCGGTGCTGCACTACGCGGCGGAGGCGGCATCCACTTCCAATTTCGCCACGGCGATGGACAACTACTCGAAAGACCTGCAGACGCTCAAGACCAAGGACAAGGTAAACGTCCTGCGCACGCCGCAAGGCATATTCGATGCGCAGCTCAAGGCCTGGGACGTGCTCGTCAAACGCCTGTCAGCCGAAGATCCCTTGTTCGCGAAAATCTGGGACTCGCAGAAGGCCTGGGCCAAGCGCGTCGGCTACTACCACCATTTCAACACCGCCGACTACAAGGCGGGTTACGAGCATGTGTTCGGCAAGCTGGGGTTCTAGGGCCGGCAGGGACTAAGAACATCGCAAGCTGACCAAGCGGAGGCGGCACAGCAATGTGCCGCCTCTGTTTTGTGTAGAATCACCCGACCTGTCTACCTCGTACGAGGAACTTCATGCTGCAAACCTTCCTGCTCGGTATCGACCGCTTCAGCATGGCGGTAGGCCATGCCTTCGCATGGTGCATAGTCATCCTGACCCTGGGCACCTCCTACGAAGTGTTCGTGCGCTACGTACTCAACGACCCCACGGCCTGGGCCTTCGACATGAGCTACATCCTCTACGGAGCGCTGTTCCTGATGTCCGGCGCGTATGCGCTGTCGCGCAATGCCCACGTGCGTGGCGACGTACTCTACCGGCTGTGGCCGGTACGCGTGCAGGGAACGGTCGAGCTGATTTTGTATTTCATTTTCTTCTTTCCCGGCGTGACCTCGCTGATCATCGCCGGATACGGTTATGCGCATGATTCATTCGGCTACCGCGAGGTGAGCGTGAACAGCCCCGTCGGGGTACCGATCTGGCAGCTGAAGGCGCTGATCCCGCTGGCGGGCATCATGCTGTTCATCCAGGGCGTGGCCCAGGTGATACGCTGCATCCTGGCGATACGCGACGGCGAGTGGCCCAAGAAACTGCACGACGTCGAGGAATTGGAGGACGTGATCGCCGAGCAGCACGCGCACCAGGCTGATGCCGGGCAGAAGGGAGAGGCGGCATGAGCAATCCCGAAATCGCCCTGCTGATGCTGGGCTCGTTCATATTCATCATTCTGCTCGGCTTCCCCATCGCGTTCACGCTGATGGCCATGGGCGTGGGATTCGGCTTTTACGCCTACTACGTCCCGGGACAGGATTTTTTCGACAGCCGCGTGTTCTACCTGCTGTCGCAGAACACCTTCAGCATCATGAACAACGACGTGCTCACCGCGGTGCCGCTGTTCCTGTTCATGGGCTACATGATCGAGCGCGCCAACATCCTCGACCGCCTGTTCCACAGCTTGCAGGTCGCGTTCAAGCACGTGCCTGGCTCGATGGCGGTGGCGGCGCTGGCGACCTGCGCCATGTTCGCGACCGCGACCGGCATCGTCGGCGCGGTGGTAACCCTGATGGGCCTGCTCGCGTTTCCGGCCATGCTCAAGGCCGGCTACGACCAGAAGCTTTCGGCCGGGGTGATCTGCGCCGGCGGCACGCTGGGGATCCTGATTCCGCCCTCGATCATGCTGATCGTGTACAGCGCGACTTCGGCGGTATCGGTGGTGAAACTGTACGCCGCGGCGCTGCTGCCGGGCTTTCTGCTGGCCGGACTGTACATGGCCTACGTGATCACTCTCACTTCCCTGAAACCGCAACTCGCGCCCAAACTGCCCAGGGAGCAGACCGACATCCCATTCAGCAAGGTCTTGTACCTGCTGATAACCGCGTTTTTCCCGCTGGCGATCCTGATCCTGTCGGTGCTGGGTACTATTTTGTTCGGCCTCGCCACGCCGAGCGAGGCGGCGGCTGTCGGCGCCCTGGGCGCGATGCTGATCGCCATCGGCTACCGCGCGATGACCTGGCAGCGGCTGAAGGAGGCGGTGTTCCTGACCGCGCGCACCTCGGCCATGGTGTGCTGGCTGTTCGTCGGCTCCTGGACCTTCTCCTCGGTGTTTTCCTACCTCGGCGGCGAGAGCTTGATCAAGGAATTCGTGACCAGCATGGAACTCACGCCGCTCGCCTTCCTGATCCTGGCGCAGGTGATCATTTTCCTGCTCGGCTGGCCCCTGGAATGGAGCGAGATCATCATCATTTTCGTGCCGATTTTCCTGCCGCTGCTGGAGCACTACAAAGTCGACCCGATGTTCTTCGGTATCCTGATCGCGCTCAATCTGCAGACCTCCTTCCTCACGCCGCCGATGGCGATGTCGGCCTACTACCTCAAGGGGATCGCGCCGCCACATGTACAGCTATGGACCATTTTCAAGGGCTGCTTTCCCTTCCTCGCGTTGGTGTTTGTCGCAATGATCGCGGTGTACGTGTTCCCGCAACTGGTCTACTGGCTGCCCGGCCTTATATACGGAAATTGAGGACCGCCGATGAACGCGGATGCATCAACGGATTTGTCCCTGCTGGGCGCCGCCGAGGCAGCGCGCGCGCTTGAAGAGGGCAGAATCAGCTCGGAAGAACTGGTGTCCGCCTGTCTCGCACGCATCAAGATCGACGAGGAGCGCGTGCAGGCCTGGGCGTATCTCGATCCGGAGCACGCCTTGAACCAGGCGCGCGAGGCCGACCTGCGCCGGCGCGAAGGCAGGCCGCTGGGGCCCTTGCACGGCATCCCGGTGGGCGTCAAGGACATCATCGACACCGAGGACATGCCGACCGAAGACGGGACCGTGCTGCACGCGGGACGCACGCCGCCCAGGGATGCGAGCGCGGTGGCCATGCTGCGCTCCGCGGGTGCGATTATTCTGGGCAAGACGGTCACCACGGAACTCGCCACTTATGCGCCCGGCAAAACGCGCAACCCGCTCAACCCGGGACACACGCCCGGCGGATCTTCCAGCGGTTCGGCCGCGGCCGTGGCCGCGCGCATGGTGCCGCTGGCGCTCGGTACCCAGACCAACGGCTCGGTCATCCGCCCGGCCGCCTACTGCGGCGTGGTCGGCTACAAGCCGAGCTTCGGCCTGATTTCGCGGCACGGCGTGCTGAAGCAATCGCGGCCGCTGGACCAGATCGGCGTGATGGCGCGCAGCGTCGAAGACGCAGCGCTGCTTGCCGAGCAGCTCATCGGTTTTGACGACCACGATCCCGATACGCGGCCGCAGGCGCGGCCGCGGCTGCGCGAGATCGCGCTGCAGGAGCCGCCCGTGCCGCCCACGCTCGCCTTCGTCAAGACACCGATATGGAGGCAGGCCGATGCGCAATGCAGGGAGGCGTTTGCGGAACTGGTGGCGCACCTGGGCGAGCGCGTGGAGGAGTTCAAGCTTCCCGAGGGCTTCAAGAACGCATGGAAATGGCATCAGACCGTCATGGAAGCGGATCTGGCCAAGAATTACGAGACAGATTACCTGCAGGGCCGCGACAAGCTGAGCGAGTCGCTGCGCGCCCAGATCGAGCGCGGCCGCAAGGTGCGCGCGGTGGACTACAACAAGGCGCTGGACCAGGTTCCCGCACTGAACGCCGCGCTGAATCATCTGTTCGAACTGCGCTACGAGGCGATCCTGACACCGGCCACGGCGGGCACTGCGCCCAAGGGGCTCGAATCGACCGGATCCCCGGCTTTTTGCACGCTTTGGACCTTGTGCGGATTGCCGGCGATTACCCTGCCGCTGATGCAGGGCGAAGACGGCCTGCCGCTGGGCGTGCAGTTGGTCGGTCCGCGCGGCAGCGACGCGCGCCTGCTGCGCACCGCACGCTGGCTGACAGCCCAGGTCCAGTCGAGCTAATCGGCACAAGCTTCAACCCGACCCCAAACCAGGAGAAACTGCGATGCTGTCCGAAATCATTTTTGGCCTGATCGGGATGACCATGGCCATCGTTTTTTATCTGGTCCCGATCGTCAAGCTCGTTCCCAGCCTCGGGGCCAAGTCAATCCCGCTGGTCGCCGTGGTGATGATCGGCGTCGTTATGATGGCCGTCGAATTCGTCCAGACGGTCCGCGCAAGCAAGGACGGCAGTGACAACTAGCGCGTGCGTGTCCCTGTTGGTGGCGTCTCCTGGGCGCGTAAGCCCGGTTCCGCGTATCGATCGTTAGCGGCGCCCTCTACACGTAGTACATCACCAGATACACTGCAAGCAAGGCGCTGATCCACAGGGCCATTGCCCCGGTCGACAGCGTGCGCGCCAGCGGCCCCCCATGCGCATGCAGGCGCAGCACGACCTGGACTAATGGTGCCCCCACCCGCAGGAGCGTCTCCTCCAGGGCCAGGCGCATGGCCGCGATTCCTGCGCCCAGGGCGCCGACCATCGCGGGCGCTATCCTGCGATAGAACCAATCGGAGTCCAGATTCACGGCGCGCAGTTCCGGCGGGTAGAGCCCGGTGCGCATTAGCACAGAGAAGGCCAGCGCCGAAAACAGCAGCAACTGCAGCTGCGTCAGCACGTGCGCGCCGGTGTAGGGCACGAAGGACACGGCATAAGGCAACAGGTCGTAAAGCGGTTTCGGGTAGACGCCGATGCCTATGCACAGCGCGGCCGTCAGCCCCATCGCGAGCAGCATGTTGCGCGGCGCCTCGGCGCAGCGGATTCCCGAATCGTGCGCGAAGAAGGCGAAGTAGGGAATCTTGATTCCGGAATGATGGAACACGCCGGCCGAGGCGAATAGCAGCACCAGCCAGGTTATCGTGTAGCCGCCGTCCGCCGCCGCGCTCAGGATCAGCGCCTTGCTGATGAAACCGCTAAACAGCGGGAAGGCGGAAATCGACGCCGCGCCGACGATGCAAAAGCCGGTGGTCCAAGGCATCGATTTGTACAGGCCGCCTAGCTGTGAGCCGTTGACGGTCCCCGCGCGCAGCAGCACCGCCCCCATCGACATGAACAGCAGCGCCTTGTACAGAATATGGGAGAACGCGTGCGCCACCGTGCCGTTGATCGCAAGCTCGGTGCCGATGCCTACCCCCACCACCATGAAGCCGAGCTGGTTGTTCAGGCTGTAGGCCAGCACGCGCCGCAAGTCGTTCTCGATCACGGCATAAAAGATCGGGAACGCCGTCATCAGCGCCCCGATCCAGATCAGCATCTCTGTGCCGGCATAGCCGCGCGCAAGCGCATAAACCGCCAGCTTGGTGGTAAAGGCGGACAGCCAAACCGTGCCCGTGACCGTGGCCTCCGGGTAAGCGTCCTGCAGCCAGTTGTGCAATAGCGGGAAAGCGCATTTGATGCCGAAGGCGAGGAGGATCAGCCAGCCGCCGGGCGTAGCAAGGCCGAGCAGGTCGAAGCGGATCGAAGCGCTAGCCTGGAAGTGCAATACCGCTCCGGCGAGCAGCAGCATCCCCGAGGCGAGCTGCACCAGGAGATAGCGCATCGCGGCGCGCCGCGAGCGCTCGGTACGCCGTGCCCAGATGAGCGCGACCGAGGTCACCGCGGTGAGCTCCCAGTAGATGAACAAGGTGATCAGATCCCCCGCGAACACCGCCCCTAGTGCGCTCCCGGCGTAGGCGAGCGCCGCGACCTGCTGCACCGTGTCCTCGTCGTGCAGCGAATAGATCACGTTCAACAGCGTGGCGATAGCGAATATATAGCCGAATGCGAGACTGAGGCGGTCTGCACGCATCAGCACCAGGGTCTCGCCGAGGAACTCCACCTGCGCGTATTCGCCCAGCGGAAGCGCAACGATCTGGGCGAAAGCGAGCACCGGCAGCGCCAGCATCCAGGCGGCGCGCGCGCGGCCGCGCAGGAACGGAACGCCCAGCGCCCCGAGGATAAGGATCAGCGCAGTCGGAAACTCAGCGCTCATAGTAGTCCTCCGCGCGTTTCAAGATCCGGCGCAGCGCTTTGGCCGCCAACACCAGTCCTACGCAGGCGAAGAAGCCGAAAAAGCCGAAAAAGCCGAACCATTCGGCGAATCCGAACACCTCGTGCTTGTGCACCAGCGGGTCAATCAACAGCAGTGCGCCGCAGACGACCCAGACGGCCCAGTAAACCTTATTCACGTTCTCCTTGCGATCCAGCCAGTATTTTTTTTCGCTCATGTCGGCTCCGCCATGCTCAGAATCCGGCCAGCTGCCGCGCCAGGGCCAGTGGAATCTGCGGGTAGAAGAACAGGCCTACTGTCAGCGTCGCGGTGAGGCAGAGCGCGAACACCATGGGCAGGGGCGCCTCGCCGTGATCTGCGCCCGCAGGCGGCCGGAAGAAGGCAACATACACGATGGGCAGGAAGTACGCGGCGTTCAACAGTGCGCTCGCGCCGAGGACCAGCATCACCAGGCTGTGGCCGGTCGCGGCCGCGCCCTGGAAGATGTACCACTTGCTCACGAAGCCGACTGCCGGGGGTATGCCGATCAGGGACAACGCGCCCACCGCAAACGCACCCATGGTCCAGGGCATACGCCGGCCGATGCCGTCGAGCTGGCTCACCTCAGTCTTGTGCGAAGCGGTGTAGATGGCGCCGGCGGCGAAGAACAGGGTGATTTTGCTCACAGCATGCGCGGCGATATGCAGCGCCGCACCGAGAACCGACAGCGGCGCGAGCAGCGACACGGACAGGACGACATAGGACAACTGGCTCACGGTCGAGTAGGCGAGCCGGCGTTTCAGATTATCCGAGCGCAGCGCAACGATGGACGCGGCGATGATGGTGAATCCGGCCACGAACGGCAGCCAGTCTACGCTCGCAAGTCCGGAAATCCGCTCGACGCCGAACACGTACACGATCACCTTCACTACTGAAAACACGCCCGCCTTCACCACCGCCACCGCGTGCAGCAGGGCCGATACCGGGGTAGGCGCCACCATCGCCGCCGGCAGCCAGCGATGGAAGGGCATCAGCGCCGCCTTGCCGATGCCGAACATATAGAGCGCCAGCAGCCCGCCGATTCCCGCGTTCGACAGCCCGCTCCCCAGAATTCCGCCGGCGGTGAACTCCAGCGTGCCGGCCGCCGCCCAGGTCAGCACGATGGCCGGCAGCAGGAACACGATCGAAGTCGTGAGCAGGTAGCCCAGATACAGGCGCCCGCCGCGGCGCGCCTCGTCGTCGCCGTGGTGCGTCACCAGCGGATAGGTGATCAGCGTCAATGCCTCGTAGAACAGGTACAGCGTGAGCAGGTTGGCGCTGAACGCGATCCCCATGGTGCAGGCGAGCGCGAGCGCGAAGCAGACGTAAAAGCGCGTCTGGTGCGCCTCGCGGTTGGCGCGCATGTAGCCGATCGAGTAAATCGAATTGACCACCCACAGGGAGGAGGCCACCAGCGCGAACAGCATGCCCAGCGGCTCGATGCGCAGGGACAGCGCGATTCCCGGCAGCATCTGCACCAGCGTCAGCTGCGGCTGCGCCCCGGCCAGCACCGGCCCGAGCAGGGACAGCACGCACAGCAGCAAGGCGGCCGCCGTGAGCAGCGTCACCGTCTCGCGCAGATCGGGCCAGCGGTCGCAGGCGGCGATGGCCAGCGCCCCCAGCACCGGAATGAACAATGCGGCCAGCAAGAGCGTATCGGCGCTCACCGGGCGCCACCCAGCAAAACCGTAACGGCAGAGCGGGCGCCCTCGAGCGGGAAGGACGTGTCCAGTCCGAAGTAGACGCAGGCCGCGACCATGATCCACGCCGGAACCAGCATAGACGCCGGCGCCTCAGCCAGCCGTGCCGCACCCGGCTCCGGCTCGCGGAAATAGGCCATTTCCACAAAGCGCCAGACATAGGCCACGGCGATGAGGGAGCTCACGACCAGCAGCAGCGCGAGCCCCCAGTAACCGTGCTCTATCGCCCCCAGGATGAGATACCACTTGCTGACGAAACCCGCGGTGCCGGGAATGCCGATCAGGCTCATGCCGGCGAGCACGATGCCGAACGAGGTGAGCGGCATGGTCCTCGCCAGCCCGGCGGCGCGCGCGAGGCTGGTGGAGCCGACCCGCAGCGCAACGCCGCCCAGGAGCAGAAAAATCGCCCCCTTGGTGATGCCGTGATTGAACAGGTGCACCACCGCGCCGGTCAGCCCGGCTTTGTTCGCGAGGCCCATGCCGAGCGTGATATACCCGATCTGGGCAACGCTGGAATAGGCGAACATGCGCTTCAAGTCGCGCTGGAACACTGCCACCAGCGAGGCGCTCACCACAGCGAGCACCGACAGCGTGATCAGGACTTCGGCCATCGGCAGCCGCCCGAACACCAGCGGCACACCGAATATCACGAAATAAAAGCGCAGCAGCACGTACACCGAGACCTTGGTCGCGCTGGCAGCCAGGAACGCGGTGATCGCCGAAGGCGCGTAAGCGTAGGCGTTCGGCAGCCAGAAGTGCAGCGGAAACAGTGCCAGCTTCAGCCCCACCCCGGCGGTGATGAAGGCGAGCGCCGCCAGCACCGGGCGGATTTCGTGGACCTCGCGCAGCCGCTGGGCGAGGTCGGCCAGGTTGAGCGTGCCGGTCATGAGATAGAGCAATCCCACGCCGATGATGTAGAAGGTCGCGCCGATGGTGCCCAGCACCAGGTACTGGTAGGCGGCCAGCAGCCCGCGCCGGTTGCGTCCCAGCGCGATCAGCACATAGGTGGACAGGGACGAGATCTCGAGGAACACGAACAGATTGAATGCGTCGCCGGTGATGCTGATGCCGAGCAGTCCGGCAAGGCACAGCGAAAACATGGTGAAGTAGAGATAGTGCTGCTCGCGCGGCAGTTCGGCGGCGACGCTCGCGCGCGCGTACGGCGCGACGACGGAGGCGACCAGGCTGACCAGCACGAGCACGAAGGAATTGAGCGCGTCCACCCGGTACTCGATGCCCCAGGGCGGCGGCCAGTTGCCGATGGCGTAGGATATGGTCCCCGCTTCGCGCACCTTGAACGCGAGCGCCAGGGCGATCGCGAGCGCGGTCCAGCTCACCAGGGTGGCGAGCAGCCAGGCGAAGCCGCCGCGGCGCACCAGCAGCATCAGCGGCGCCGCCAGCAGCGGCACCACCACCTGCAGCGCGGGCAGGTGGTCGGCGATCACCCGCCCGCGTCCTCTATACGGTCCTTCTCCAGGATCTCGTCCTCCTCGATGCTGTCGTAGGCTTCGCGTATGCGCACCACGATGGCCAGTCCGAGCGCGAGCGTGGCGACGCCGACGACGATCGCGGTCAGGATCAGCACGTGCGGCAGGGGGTTGGAATAGGTGCTGAACGCGGGGCTCAGGATGGGCGCAGTGCCGCCGATGATCTTCCCCGCGCCGATGTAGAGCAGATACACCGAAGTCTGAAAGATGCCCAGGCCGATCAGCTTTTTCACCAGGTTGCCACGCGCGATGACGATGTACAGCCCGGCGATCATGATGAATATGGTCACCCAGTAGCTGTAATTTCCGGTCAGGTTCATGCCTCTTCCCGGTCGCGCTGCCGGCCGGCGAACATGTAGAAAATCTGCAGCATCACGCCCGAAACGGTGACCGCGACGCCGGCCTCGACCCAGAAGATGCCGCGTTCCTGGCCATGCACGGTATCGTGCGCAAGCACGAAATAGTCGAGATAGTTGCCGCCGAACACGATGCCGAACACGCCCACCCCGCCGTAGATCAGCACGCCCGCGCCGACCATGCTCTCGATCAGCCAGTCCGGAGCGAACCGTCGCGCCGCCGGCAGCCCGAATATGATGGCGTAGAAGATCACCGCGGCCGCCGTGATCACGCCGGCCTGGAACCCGCCGCCCGGTCCGAAATCGCCGTGGAACTGCACGTACAGCGCGAACAGCAGCACGAACGGGATCAGCAGCTTGCCGAACACCCGCAATACCAGATCGCGCGTCATCGCTTCTGCCCCTCGCGCCGCCGCCGCCGCAGCAACGCGATCACGCCTGCGCCGGCGGTAAACACCACCGTGGTCTCTCCCAGGGTGTCGTAGCCGCGGTAGCTTGCCAGCACCGAAGTGACCACGTTCGGAACGCCGGTTTCGCGGAGCGAATCATTGAGGTAGCGCGGCACCACATGCGTGTGGATTGCCGCCTGCGGGTCGGAAAACGGCGGCAAGCCGACGGTGCCGTAGACCAGGGCCGCGCCGATGACCACGGCGACGAGCAAGGGGAGCAAGGGCCGGTGCAGCGGCTTGACTTCGTCGCCGCGGGTCAGATGCAGCGCCGCCAGCAGGAGCACGGTGGACATCCCGGCGCCGACCGAGGCCTCGGTCATGGCCACGTCGACCGCATCGAGCGCGACCAGCACCGTCGCCATGAGAAAGCTGTAGATGGAGCCGAACACCACCACGGCAAACAGATTGCGCTGCGCCACGATCGCCATGGTGACCAGGGCCATCATGGTGAGCAGCGTCATGACGATCAGGGTTTCGATGGATCGTCTCCCGCGGCAAGCAGCGGCTTCAATCCGCGCGCGAGCGCCGCTTTCGCGAGCGCGTGCGTGGCGGTCGGGCTGGCAAACAGCAGCAGCAATCCGATCATCACCAGCTTTACCGTGACGAGCGTGAATCCGGCCTGCAGCATCATGCCCAGCAGCATGAGGCCCGCGCCTACGGTATCGGTGATGCTGGCCGCATGCATGCGCGTATAGAAGTCGGGCATGCGCACCAGGCCGAGCGCGCCGATGGCGCAGAAAGCGCCGCCCGCGACCAGGCAGAACCAGCTGAGGATATCCAGCGCCGCACTCACGTGTTCTGCTCCGCGTCTTCGCCGGGGTTCCCGAGGTCGCCGTAGCGGAAGAACTTCAGCACCGCGATCGTGCCGACGACATTGAGCAGTCCATAGACCAGGGCCAGATCCAGGAACTCCGGCCGGCCGGTGAGAAATCCGAGCACCGCAAGCATCAGCATCGCCAGGGTGCCTATGGTGTTCGCGGCCTGCAGGCGGTCGAATACCGTCGGTCCGAGCACGGCGCGCGCCAGGGCGAGACCGAGCGCTACCAGCAGCGCGATCGCGCCGGCAGCGTACATCAGCGGTAGCCCTCGACCCGGGTAACGCGCCGGTCCATCTCGCTGTCGATCACGCCCGCGCCCGAGGCCCGGGTCAGCCCGTGCACCAGGAACTCATTGTGCGCCGCCTCGACGGTGATGGTGCCGGGCGTGAGCGTGATCGAGTTGGCGTGCGTCGCCAGGCCGACCTGCGATTTCTGCGACGGCTTGAAGCGCACCAGCACCGGACTGATGGGCAGGCGCGGGTCGAGGATGATGCGCGACACCTCCCATGCGCACTTTGCGATTTCCTTGAACAGCCAGGGCCAGTAGAGCACGACGGCGGCGATCATCTGGATGGGGTGGCCTTCGCGATCGACGATTTTCATGCGCCGCGCGAGCAGCACCACGACGAGCGCCGATCCGGCGCCGGCGCCAAGCAGGAAGGGCTCGAAATAGCCCGACAGCAGGATCCAGAATGCGTAGAGCACGATGCCGAGGCTGGCCAACTGCAACATCCGATCACCCCTCCTTAACCGAAAACGCAGCCCCGCGTCATTGTCCCGCGGGGCTTTCGCCGCCAGCGAATTCTACATGGCCTTGCCCGCGCAAACAACGCAATCGGCCGCAATTGGCGCTTATGGCCGGGGCGCCAGAATGCGTCCCGGTGCGATTCGGTTTTTACGAATGAACATGCAACTATATTCGACTTATCAATGCACGTGATCAACGCTATCGTGGCTGCATTCCAACAGCCAGAGGAGGTCCAACGCCGTGCAGATCGACAATCCGTTACGCGCCATCGAACGCCAGCCCGCAGCCGGTTCCCTGCAGGCGGCGCTCGCCACCAACAAGGTCATCCGCAACACCTATCTGCTGCTCGCGATGACGCTCGTGTTCAGCGCGCTCACCGCCGCCGCGTCGATGGCGATGAAACTGCCGCATCCGGGTCTGGTGATCACCCTGGCGGGCTACTTCGGCCTGCTGTTTCTGACCACGAATTTCCGCGACAGCGCACTGGGACTCGCCTTCGTGTTCGCGCTCACCGGCTTCATGGGCTACACCCTCGGGCCGATTCTCAGCCTCTATCTGGGCATGCCCAACGGAGCGCAACTGGTGATGACCGCCCTGGGCGCGACGGGCACCGTGTTCCTCGGCTTGTCCGGCTACGCGCTCACCAGCCGCAAGGATTTCAGCTTCATGGGGGGATTCCTCATGGTCGGCATCCTGGTGGGCTTTCTCGCCGGGCTGGGTGCGATCTTCTTCGACATGCCGGGACTCTCGCTCGCGGTATCCGCCATGTTCGTGCTGCTGATGTCCGGGTTGATACTGTATGAGACCAGCAACATCATCCACGGCGGGGAGACCAATTACATCATGGCCACCGTCACGCTCTACGTGTCCATTTTCAACCTGTTCACCAGCCTGCTCCACCTGCTGGGATTCGCCAACCGCGAGTAGCGGCGGGGTCACGGAACGCGCGGACAGACATGACGGAAAGCCGGGGAGCCTGAAGCGTGGAATTGCTGAGCATGGAGTTTCTCTCGGCGCTGGCGGCCATCATCGTCATCGACCTAGTGCTCGCCGGCGACAACGCCATCGTCATCGCGCTCGCCGCCCGCAGCCTACCCCGGCATCGGCAACGGCAGGCAATTGTCTGGGGCACGGCCGGGGCGGTCGTGGTGCGCAGCGCGCTGACGCTGGTCGTGGTCTGGCTGTTGAACATACCCGGCCTGTTGTTTGCCGGCGGGGTGATGCTGGTGTGGATCGCCTACAAGCTGCTGCTGCCCGAAAACGGCAACGGGAGCGTAGCCAGGATCGATGCCGCAGGCACTTTCTGGGGTGCAATCCGGACCATCGTGGTCGCCGACATGGTGATGGGTCTGGACAATGTCCTTGCGGTGGCCGGCGCCGCGCACGGAAGCTTTCTGCTCGTAATCCTCGGGCTGCTGATCAGCATCCCGATCGTCGTCTGGGGCAGCACCATGCTGCTGCGGTTCATCGAACGCTTCCCGGGCTTCGTCTATCTGGGTGCCGGCGTGCTCGCGCTGACGGCCGCCAGGATGATTTCCGCCGAGCCCTTCCTCAAGGATGTCCTTTCCGCCTACGCCCTGACCGTGCCGGCTTTGTACGCGGTGATCGTGGTCGGCGTGTTGTGGGCGGGATTCGTCAGGAACCACCGCCTGCTGGAATCGAGAATCAGCGCGAGACTCGCCGAGTTTGCATTGGAGCGCGGCAGTCGCGCGTCCATTTCGCACGACGTGAAAGGAGGGAACGCCATGTTGAAGATACTTGTTCCGATCGAAGGTTCCCGCAGTTCGCTTTTCGCGGTGCCGCATGTCATAAGGGAATTCATGAAGAACCGGGCACTCGAAATTCACCTGCTGAATATCCAGCCGCCGTTGTCGTGGCATATTGCACGATTTGTCAGCAGGAAGAGCCGCGAGGCGTTCCACCGCGAAGAGGCCGAGAAGGCGCTGCGGCCCGTGCGACGGGTCCTGGACAACGCCGGCGTAGCGTATACGCTGCACTTAGAGACCGGGAGCGACAAGGCAAAAATCATTACCGAAACGGCGCGCAAGCTCGAGTGCGACCACATCGTGATGAGTACCGCGCGCAAGAACTCGCTCACGCGCATGCTGGAGGATTCGACCACCAACAAGGTGCTTGAACTGACGCAGGTGCCGGTCGAGGTGATCGCCGGCGACACTGTGTCGAGGCTGGAGCGCTACGGCATTCCGGCCGGGATCAGCGCGATCCTGGGCTTGATGTTCTTCGCCGCCGCGGACTGAACGTTGCGGGCCGTCTGGCGGCCCCCGACGCCTGCGTGCTACCGGTCGATGAAGCACTCAGCCCGGGTGCGGTCGAATCCGCATCCGGCATGACATCGGGCCGGACGCTTCTACGCGAACAAGCCCTCGCGCGCCGCCCCGGCAATGGCGACGACGCACGGATGCGTCACGCGCCGCTCGACCGAGATGGCGAAGAACTCCTCCACAATGTCCCCGGTTCGGCCCAGCACCTTCACGCCGTACTGGGTCTTGATTTCCGCTTCGAGGATGGTGGGTCCGATGAACACCCCTGCGCCGCGCTGCCCGAACGCCTTCATCAGCGCGCTGTCGTCGAACTCTCCGACCACGCGGGGCCGGAGCTGGTTCGCCCCGCACCATCGTTCCAGCCGCGCCCGCATTGCCGCATCCTGCCCGGAGACCAGCATCGGGGCGCCGTTCAGACTGGCGGGAAACTTTCCCTTGAGCGTCTTGAGGAGTACGGCGGATGCAAAGAAGCTCACCCCTGATTCCCCGAGCCGGTGGTTGAATGCGCGCACGCTCACCGAGGGTGGAATCGGCGCGTCGGCGATGACCAGGTCGAGCCGATGCGCTGCCAGTTCCGCGAGCAGGCTATCGAGCTTCCATTCCCGGCAGACGATGCGCACGGGCGTGCTCAGACGGGTCGCCGGTTCGATCAGGCGATAGGCGATGGTCTTGGACACCGCATCGGCAACGCCCACGCGGAAATCCACCGGGCGGCCGCCCTCCGGGTAATTGCGCAGCGACTCCTCCAGTTCGGACCCGAGCGCGAAAATATCCTGCGCGTACCCGAAGGCGAGCCGCCCCGCATCGGTCAGCTCGAGGTTGCGGCCGCTCTTGGCAAACAGCGGTGTTCCCAGGTCCTCCTCCAGCAGCCCGATCTGCCCGCTTAGGGTCTGCGGCGTCAGATGCAGTTGCTCGCTCGCCCGCGCCACGCTGCCCGCCTTGGCTACGCGCCAGAAGTAGTGCAGATGTTTGAAATTCATTGCGCCTATCCCTCGGTTTATTCGATCAATCATTCTGAATAAATCGATTTTACACCAAGGCCGGGCGCGGCCATACTGGGTCTCACGGCGCAACGACCGACGAGGAGGGAACAAGCATGCGCATCGAAATTCAAGGCGTGCGATTCGCGCTCACCGCCCCGCTTCTGGATCACACCGCGCGGCGGCTGCGCTTCGCCCTGACCCGGACCGGCGACCGGATCAAGCGTGTGGTGGTCCGCCTGGGTGTGGGCAAGGGCCCAGGCGCCGGCGAGAACAAGTTCTGCAGGATACAGGTTGTGCTCGAGCACGCGCCGCCCGTCCTGATCGAAGACGCAGGCGCCGATCTGTATGCCGCGATCGACAGGGCAGCGGAACGCGCCGGCCGCGGCGTAGCCAGCAGCGTTGATCGCCAGCGCGAGAGCCTTCGGCTGGCCAGGCTGCGGCCGGATCCCCTGGCGCCGGATGAGTCCACCGGTGCATTGCGCCACTGAAGGCGCCTGAGGCGTGGACGCCAACCCAAGTCAGCCGCCGAAGCGGAACAGGACGTAGGCATTCGACAGATAGACAAACAGGAGCAGGACGCTGATCCATCCTATGGTCCTGAAAACCCGATCCGGCGGCCGGTACAACAAGCCGACGGTGACGGCGCCGGTCATCGCCACCGCCGACATCACCGATACCGCGTGCGTCGGCGACACATGGGACAGCAGCGGACCGCGCAGGTAAAACACGTCGTCTACGGCCAGGATCAACAGGTTGAACAGGTTGCTCGCGAGCAGATTGCCGATCGCCATGTCCAGGGCGCCCAGGCGCAGCGCCGAGAGCGTGACCGCCAGTTCCGGCAGCGAGGTGGCTGCGGCGACGAACAATGCGCCGACAAAGGACGTATTCCAGGCGTAGAGTGCGGCAATGTCCTCGCCGACGAACGGCAGCCACGTCCCGGTGCCGACGACCACCAGTGCCGCCAGGGAAAACCGCACGAGCGCCTGCCTGAGCGTGAGGTGGGGATAGCGCTCGGCTGCTTCTTCGACATACGCCGCCATCTGCTTCTTCTCGTAGCTGAACACGGCACGCATGGAAATCAGATAAACCACGACGATCACGGGGGAGTAGATGCCGACATGTCCCGGAGAAAGCGGGTCGACCTTTTGCGCCAGCAACAGGCTGAAACCGACGATGCCGAGGAGCAGGACGCCGAACCCGGCGGAAAGAATATGCCCTTGTCTCGCCCGCGTATAGATCGATTCCTGGCGGTGAACCAGGTCGAGGACGACGAGATAGGTCAGATTGAGCACGCAGGCGCCCAGAATATTGCCTACGGCGATGTCTGGCGCGTCGGCCGCGGCGACCGCGCTCACTCCCGTGGCGAGTTCGGGCAGCGAAGTGACCGACGCGAGCAGCACCACGCCGATCCACGTGCCGCCCAGCCCGGTCTTCTCCGCAATCACGTCGCCGTAAAGCGAGAGACGCCAGCCGGCCAGGCCGATCAGGACCGCGCAGACGCCGAATTCAATCCAAACGAGATATGCGTAGTACACGCTGTTGCCACGCTCGCAAGACAGTGGGACGCATGGCGATTAGAACATGATTCGGGCGCGCCGATAGGCGCGCCCGTGGGTCTTGGACTGGCGCCTGCGTTCAGGCCTTGAGCGCGGTCAGCACCTCGTCCAGCATCTTCTTCGCGTCGCCGAAGAGCATACGATTGTTGTCTTTGTAGAACAGCGGATTGTCCACGCCCGCATAGCCGGTGGCCATGCTGCGCTTCATCACGATCGACGTCTTGGCTTTCCACACTTGCAGCACCGGCATGCCGGCAATCGGACTCGACGGATCTTCCTCGGCAGCCGGGTTCACGATATCGTTGGCGCCGATGATCATGGCGACGTCGGTATCGGGGAAATCCTCGTTCAATTCGTCCATCTCGAGCACGATGTCATATGGAACCTTGGCCTCGGCCAGCAGCACGTTCATGTGCCCAGGCATGCGCCCGGCAACCGGGTGGATGCCGAAGCGCACGTTCACGCCCTTCTCGCGCAGCACTTTGGTGATCTCATAGACAGTGTGCTGGGCCTGCGCCACCGCCATGCCGTAGCCCGGCACGATGATCACGTTCTTCGACTCGCGCAACAGCTCCGCAGTCTCCGCGGCAAGGACGGGATTGACTTCGCCCGCCGGCTGCACGCCGCCCGCAGGCGCCGGCGCGCCGCCATCGCTGCCGAATCCGCCCGCGATCACGCTGATGAAATTTCGGTTCATCGCCCGGCACATGATGTAGGAAAGTATCGCGCCGCTGGACCCGACCAGCGCGCCGACGACTATCAGCAGGTCGTTCGAGAGCATGAAACCGGTCGCCGCTGCCGCCCAGCCGGAGTAGCTGTTGAGCATCGAAATCACCACCGGCATGTCGGCGCCGCCGATCGCCATCACCATGTGGATGCCGAAGAGCAGCGCAATCACGGTCATCACCACCAGCGGCATCATGCCGTCGTTGATCGATTCGGCATGCAGGAACTCGCGCCCGAACCAGATCACCACCAGCAGGCCGGCGAGGTTCAACCAGTGGCGCCCGGGCAGCAGCAGGGTCTTGCCGCCGATCTTGCCCGAGAGCTTGCCGAAGGCGATCACCGAACCGGTGAAGGTCACCGCGCCGATGAGGATGCCGATGTAGATTTCCATTTCATGTATCGACTTCGCGGCGCCGGTGAATTCCGCCGAGGCCGCCGGGTCGATGTAGTTGGCAAAGCCGACCAGCATCGCGGCCAGGCCGACCAGGCTGTGCATCAGCGCCACCAGCTCCGGCATCTGCGTCATTCTCACGACGCGGGAAGCGTAAAGTCCGATGCTGCCGCCGACGACCATCGCGCCGATGATCCAGGCATAGCCGGCTGACGTGACGTGCGGCCCCGAAACCGTCGCCAGCACGGCGATGGTCATGCCGATCATGCCGTACAGGTTGCCGCGCCTCGAAGTCTCCGGATTGGAGAGACCGCCGAGGCTGAGGATGAAGAGTATGGTCGCTCCGATATAGGAGGCAGTTGCAAGAGTCGCGGTCATGAATCGTCTCCGTTATTTGCGGAACATTTCCAGCATGCGCTGGGTGACGGCGAAACCGCCGAACATGTTGACTGCGGTAAGCGCGATGCCCACCCAGGCCAACCAGTGGATCCAGGACTCAGGGCGCGCCACAGCACCGCCCATGATCGGCGGTGCGATCTGCACCAAAGCGCCGATGGCGATAATGCTGCTGATCGCATTGGTGACGCTCATCAACGGCGTATGCAGGGCGGGCGTGACGTTCCACACCACCATGTAACCGACAAATACTGCCAGCACGAACACGGTGAAGTGGCCGAGGAAGGCCGCCGGCGCGTTCGCGCCGACGAACCAGAACGCCAGCGCAGCGATCCCGAACATGACCGCGGTGCGCGTGGCGGATGCCGGCGCGCTCGCCTCGCCGTGCTTGGGCGCCTTTGCCGGCATCGCGGGCTTGGCTGCCGGCGGGGCCGGCAGCTTGAGTGGAGGTGGTGGCCAGGTGATGGCACCCTCCTTGACGACGGTCAGGCCGCGAATGGCATCGTCTTCCATGTTGACGTTGATGACCCCGTCCTTGGTCTTGCACAATTCCTCGGTGAGGCGGAACAGGTTGGTCGCGTACAGCGTCGAGGACTGCTTCGCCAGCCGGCTCGCCAGATCGGTATAGCCCACGATGGTGACGCCGTGTTTGACCACAGATTTACCCGGCTCGGTCAGTTCGCAGTTGCCGCCCCGTTCGGCCGCCATGTCGACGATGACACTGCCCGGTTTCATGCTTTTCACCATCTCGGCAGTAATCAGCCTGGGCGCCGGCTTGCCGGGGATCAGCGCTGTGGTGATGATGATGTCGACTTCCCTCGCCTGCTTGGCGTACATCTCGCGCTGCGCCTGCTGAAAGCCCTCGCTCATCACCTTGGCATAGCCGCCGCCGCCACCGCCTTCTTCCTCAAAATCGACCTTCACAAACTCGCCGCCCAGCGACACCACCTGGTCGGCCACTTCGGCACGGGTGTCGTTGGCGCGCACGATGGCGCCCAGGCTGGCGGCGGTACCGATAGCAGCCAGGCCGGCGACGCCGGCACCTGCGATAAAGACCTTGGCCGGCTGCACCTTGCCTGCGGCGGTGATCTGGCCGTTGAAAAAGCGGCCGAAGGCGTTGGCAGCTTCGATCACGGCGCGGTAGCCGGCGACACCGGCCTGGGAGGTCAGCGCGTCCATCTTCTGGGCGCGCGAGAGCATGCGCGGCAGTGCGTCGATGGCGAGCACGGTGACCTTGCGTGCGGCGAGCTGCTGCATCAGTTCGGGGTTCTGCGCCGGCCAGATGAAGGTGATCAGGGTCTGGCCCTCGTGCATCAGGCCGGCTTCTTCGGCGGTCGGTACGCATACCTTGAAGACGATGTCGGATTCCGCCCACAGTTTGGCTGCGCCCTCGACGATCTGCGCACCCGCGGCGCGGTAGCTCTCATCGCTGCAGTTCGCCGGATCCCCGGCGCCGGATTCGACCTTGACCGAGAAACCGAGTTTGATGAGCTTTTCTACGACTTCGGGCACGGTGGCAACACGCTTTTCACCGGCTGCCGTTTCTTTTGGAACGCCTATGACCTGAGGCATGAATCCCCCCTGTTGATTCTCAATGTTACGAATTGATGCTGCTGTTTCGTCCGTCTCTTCCGTACTCCGATGCGCCGATCAGCGCAGCGATTTTTTCAAGTGGAGTGCGCAACCGGAGTGTGTGTTTCTGGATGCCTGATGCGGCTGCGGGCCGAGACCTGCGTACTGTACTTTTACCCGCGAAATCTAGTTTGATGTAGATCAAACATCAGTCATACCTCCACTCTACGCACCTCGACGCAGTAGCGGAAACGCCGCGCGTTCGATCAGCTCGAAACTAGCCTGGATTATAAGGGCCAATGCCGCAGCCGGAATGGCGCCGGCGAGCAGCGTCGTGTTGTCGTTCAATGCCAGACCCTGCACGATGCGCTCGCCGTAGCCGCCTGCGCCGATGAACGCGGCGATGGTTGCGGTACCGACGCCGATCACCGCTGAAGTCTTTATGCCGGCGAGTATCGAGGGCGCCGCCAGCGGCAGTTCGATCAACAGCAATCGATCCGCGGGCGCGAGGCCGAGGGCCATTGCCGCTTCGCGCATGCCCCGCCCGACGCCTTGCATGCCGGCATGGGTATTGCGCGCGATGGGCAGGAGCATATACAGAAACAGCGCGATCAGCGCCGGCGCCGTGCCTATGCTGCCGAGCAGCGGAATCAGAAACGCGAGCAGCGCAAGCGATGGTATGGTCTGGATCACGCCGACTGCCCCGAGTATGGGCTGGGCAGCGACTTCGATTCTGGCGGCAAGCACACCCAGGGGCACCGCGACGACGATGCCCGCGGCGAGAGACGCGAACACCAGCAGCAGGTGCTCGCGCGTGAGGCGCCAGAAATTCCCGCCGAACAGCGCGGCGATAAAACTGCGCGCGGGCGCCGCGCGGGCGCCGCTGCCGGCGAGGAAGGCCTTCGCCGTTTCGGCAAAACCTTTGTGCTCGAGTTCGGCGGCGGCGTTTAGCCGGATCATCTGCTGCTCGCTGATGCGGCCCTCCAGTTGCTGCAATGCCTTCCATGCCTGCGGCAGGCGCTGCGGCAGGTCGAGCCGGTACACGAGGACCGCATCGTAGCGCGGGAACACGCCGCGGTCGTCTTCGAGCAAGCGCAGTCCGTAGCGTTCGATCTTGGCGTCGGTCGAGTAGATGTCCATCACATCGATCTGTCGGGCAGCGATGGCCTCGTAAGCGAGCCCGTGCTCCAGCCCCACGGGCGTCTGCGGCAACGCATACCCGCTCTTGAGCGCGGCCCACCCGTCCGAGCGCGCAATGAATTCCTGCGACAGGCCGAGCTTCAGATCGGGATGGCGCGCCAGATCGGACAGCTTGCCTAGCGACAGGCGTTCGGCCTGTTGTTCGAGCATGGCCAGTGCATAGGTGTTGTTGAATCCCAGGCGCACCGCCACCCCCAGACCCTCGGGTGCGAGCCCGCGCTTGAGATCGTCCAGCGTGAACGCGCCTTCGAGTTTGAGGATTTCGCGCGCGATGGTGCCGGTGTACTCCGGGTAGAGGTCGATCGAACCGGCCTTGAGCGCCGCGTATACGATCCCGGTGTTGCCCAGTCCCGGCCGGTGCTCGGCGCCGCCGGGCACGCTCTGCGCGATGATTTCGCCGAGGATATAGGACTCGGTGAAGCGCTTGGAGCCGACGCGCATAATTTCGTCGCCCATGGCCGTGTTTGCCACGACGAGCAGCAAGCCGAGCAGCAGCGTCTTCACTGGCTCGCCGCTGCCGCGACCGCCGCGCCGCCGAGGAACTGCAGCGCCGCCAGCCTTGCGTACAGGCCTTTTTCGCGCACCAGCTGCTCGTGCGTGCCGGTGGCGATGATGCGGCCCTCGTCCATCACCACGATGCGCTCGGCGTTCTGTACCGTCGCCAGGCGGTGCGCGACGACGAGCGTGGTGCGGTTGCGCATCAGCCGCGCCAGGGCCATCTGCACAAAATGTTCGCTTGCTGCATCGAGGGAACTCGTCGCCTCGTCGAGCAAGAGCACCGCGCGATCCGCCAGCAGCGCGCGTGCAATCGACAGCCGCTGGCGCTGGCCGCCCGAGAGGCGCACGCCGCGCTCGCCGAGGAAGGTGTCCATCGCCTCGGGCAGGCGCTCGATGAACTCGCTCGCATAGGCTGCGGCGCACGCATTCTCGACCTCGATGTCGCTCGCGCCAGGTCGGCCGTAGCGCACGTTCTCGCGCACCGAAGCGGCGAAGATCACCGGGTCCTGCGGCACCAGCGCGAGTCGGCTGCGCAGCTCGCGCGGATCGGCGTTGCGCACTTCGATTCCGTCCAGGCTGATCGTGCCCGCATCGGCATCGTAATAGCGCAGCAGCAGTTGCAGCACAGTCGACTTTCCCGCGCCCGAGGGGCCCACCAGCGCCACCGTCTCGCCCGGTTTCACTTCCAGCGAAAAATCCACGAGCGCCGGCGCATCCGGGCGCGAGGGGTAGTGAAAGCTGACCCTGTCGAAGCGCACTTCGCCGATTTTTCGATCCGGCTGCGGCTCGGGCAGGGGCTGCGGGATCAAAGGCGCGCGAATCTGCGGCTCGGTGGCGAGCAGTTCCATCAGGCGCTCGGTGGCGCCGGCGGCGCGCTGCAAGTCGCCGATCACTTCGGACACGGCGCCGAACGCGCCGGCAACCAGCACCGCATAGAACACGAAAGCCGACAGTTCGCCCGCGCTGATGCGCCCGGCTAGCACGTCGTGTCCGCCGATCCAGAGGATCACCCCCACCGCGCCGAAAGCGAGCAGCATCACCAGCGCGATCAAGAGCGCGCGCTGGCGGATGCGCTCGGCCGCCGTGGCGAACGCCTGTTCCACGCGCTCGCCGAAGCGCGCGCGGTCCTCGTCTTCGTGGCCATAGGACTGCACGGTGCGGATTTCGTGCAGCGCCTCGTCGATGTAGATGCTGACGTCGGCCACGCGCGCCTGGCTCGCGCGCGACAGCGCGCGCACGCGCCGCCCGTAGAGCAGGATGGGCGCGATCACCAGCGGCACGCCCAGCAGCACCAGCGCGGTGAGCTTGGGGCTGGTGACGATGAGCATCACCAGGCTGCCCGCCATGATCAGGGTGTTCCGGAGCGCGAACGAGGCGCTCGATCCGATCACGACTTCCAGGAGCGACGTGTCGTTGGTCAGTCGCGAGATGACCTCGCCCGTGCGCGTGACCTCGAAAAAACCCGGCGACAGATCGAGCAGATGGCCGAACACCGCGCGGCGGATGTCGGCCGAAACGCGCTCGCCGATCCAGGAGACGAAGTAGAAACGTGTATAAGTGGCGATCGCCATGACCACGATCACGCCGAGCAGCGCGACGAGCGCCGAGTCGAGCAGCGCCGCATCGCCGCTCGCAAACCCGCGGTCGATGACGCGGCGCAGCCCCTGTCCGAGCACCAGCACGCAAGCTGCGGCGACCACCAGCGCCACCATCGCGAACGCGACCTGCCGGCGGTAGGGCGCGAGAAAACCGAGTATGCGCGCGAGCTGGCGGATGTCGCGGTTCGGCGGTCTGTCCGGGATACTGTCCCTGAGCCGTGCCACGCTAAACGCCGGCCAGACGCCGCTCCAGCGCTACGATCCAGTGCTCCATCGGCAGCGCGCTGCCGCTTTGCAGATGGCTCAAGCAGCCGATGTTGGCGCTGACTATGGCCTGCGGCGAACCAGCGTGCAGGGCCGCCAGCTTGTTCGCTTTCAATCTGGCTGCCAGTTCCGGCTGCAGGATGGAGTAGGTCCCGGCGGAACCGCAGCACAGATGGCTGTCCGCGACCGGCGTCAGTTCGAACCCCGCAGCGCCGAGTATGCTCTGGACCAGACCGGTGATCTTCTGGCCGTGCTGCAGGGTACAGGGCAGTTGCAAGGCCAGTTTCGAATTTTCCGCGCGCGGCGCTGTCCGCGCGAGCAGCGGCTTCAGCTTCTCCAGCTCGGCCGCGATCACCTCGGACAGGTCGCGGGTCAGCGCGCTGATCTTTTCCGCCTTGGCGGCATAGGCGGGATCGTGCGCGAGCAGATGGCCGTATTCCTTCACCGTCACGCCGCAGCCGCTGGCACTCATCACGATCGCTTCCACGCCCTCCTGAGCCGCTTCGACATAGGGCCACCAGGCATCGATCAATGCGCGCATGTCATCCAGCCCGTCTGCCTGCGCATTCAGATGAAAGCGCACCGCGCCGCAACAGCCCGCCGCCGGCGCTTCGATCAGCGAAATCCCCAGCTGGTCGAGCACGCGCGCGCTCGCCGCGTTGACCTCCGGCGCCAGCGCCGGCTGCACGCAGCCGGCGAGCACCAGCAT
>JACZJV010000198.1 GCA_014860355.1 Burkholderiales bacterium
GGGCGAGGGTGGACGGAGGCGGCACATAGAACTGGGGGTGCGCGGCTCACCCGAGGAAGTGCCCGCCGCGATGGAGGAACTCAAATCCGGGGTGACCGCGACGGGCGGGAGTTGGGAGGCGCAGGGCGGGCCTCACGCGGCGGAGACGGCGGGATCCTGATCCGGCTTGGGCTGCGGCGGCCCGGCGCCGCTGAGCTTTCTGCGCTCAAACCATCAGATCGGCCAGGGACTTCATATCCTTTACCCGGATGTCCGGCTGGTATGGCGTGGCGCCAAACGGGCGATTTCGCCGGTCGATGAATGCGGTGTACATGCCGGCGGCTTTGGCTCCGATGCAGTCGAAGGCGTGATTGGCCACGAACAGCACTTCATCCATGCGCACCTGCATGATCCCGGCTGCTTTGGTGTAGGTCGCGACATGCGGCTTGAAGGAGTTTGCCGTTGCGACGGATATGACCTGGTCGAACGGGATGCCGTGATGGCGCTTGGCATTTTCCAGCATGTCAGGATCCCCGTTGGACAGAACGACGGTCTTGTATTTCGTCCGCAATCGCGCCAGGGCTTCGGGCACGTCGGCAAACGGCTTGAGCTTCTCGATGCAGCCCACCAGATAACGAACCTCCTCCTCGGTATGCGCAATGCCGGCCCGCTCTAGCGTATAACTCACGGCCCGATGGCCGATCTCCCGATACGGCGTGTGCTCTTTGTGGAGCAATGCGTCGATCATCGAATTTTCGAAGTGAGTGCGGCGCCACCAGGTGACGAAAGAGCCCGGATTGCCGTTCCAGCCCTTGTCTCGCAAATACGGGGTGACAGCCGCGGTCAGATCCCCCTGCATATCGACCACGGTTCCGTACTGGTCGAACATGACGACTTTGATCCTGTCCTTCAGTTCACTGGAATTCATGCTGCACCTTGCTCCCAAAAAGAGATGTCACCGATACGCCTGTCAGCACCGACTGCGGGCGCACCTCTGCGATTTTGCCCATGGATAGAACAATCGCATCCCGCGCGGCGTAAAGTACTCAGCCGGGCCTGGGCCGGCTCAAGCGCTCGACGATGTCTTCGGGAATGAAATTAATCAGCTCGGTCTTGTCGGCTTCGACCAACTCGACATAGCGCTTGACCACCTCGGCGGGGTCAAGTTGGCCGACGGTAATACGCTGCACCAGCGAGTCCATGATCGCCACATCTTCCGGGGCGGCCGTGGCGCGGTCGAACCAGTCGCCCGGATCCTTGGCCATGCGGTCATTGAAGCCGGTGGCGTACGGGCCCGGGTTGATGAGCGCGACGTCGATGCCGAACGGTGCCAGCTCGTTGCGCAGCACGCCACCCATCGCCTGCAGCGCGTGCTTGGTCATCGCATACGGGCCGGACCCGATGCCGGCGCGAACGCCGGCGATCGAGGAGACGATCAGAATCCGGCCGCTGCGCCTGCGCTTCATTGCCGCAGCAACGCGCTGGGTCACGGCGAAGGTGCCGAAGACGTTGACCTCGAAAACCGCGCGCAGGCGCGCCAAGGGCAGGACGGCGAGGGGCCCCGTCTGGCCGCGGCCGGCGTTGGCGATGAATACGTCGAGGTCCCATCGATCGACCGTGGCCACATCGCCCGCGTCCGTAATGTCGAGCTTGGCCACCGTCAGCTCCGGGTGCGCCGCCGAGAGCGCTGCGGCCTGTTGCGCGGATTCGACGGTGGCGATGACCACGTGGCCGCGCCCGGCGAGTTGGACTGCGGCGTCGCGGCCAAAGCCGCTACCCGCGCCGGTGATGAGCACTGTTTTCGACATGGCGTTCTCCTGTGTGATCAGCCTGTTTGGACGTCGAGCGCCGCCTGCGGCGCAGGCTGGGCAAGGGCGGTCTCAGGCGCCCAGGGTCTGAATGATCTCTACGACGTCACGCCTGCGCGTGACCTTGTCGCCCCACACGCGGTCGAATTCGGCCACCAGGCTTTTGAGGATATCCGAGCCGGGAATGGCCTGCGCCTGCGCCAGGCTGTCGAATTCGTAGTAGGCGTAGTGTACGGACGGGTCTACCGCGCTCCAGCCGCGCCACGCACGTCGCGCATTGAAGCCTTTGAGCGCATCCGGCAGGTGTTCGTTCTGGTACCAGCGGTCGAAGTCGCCTCTCAGGGCCGCATCCACGAGCTTTGCGCGCACGATGAAATAGGCAGTCATCTCGATCTTCTCCTTCGGTTGTCTGAACGCGCAGACGGCTCCCGGGCAGCGGAATCTGGCCGGACGCGCAGTTTCCAACCCCGCCCAGTCCTCAGACAACAGCTCAGCACCTGGCGTCGGTGACAGCGGGTAGTCGTCGGCGGGTACTGCTGCCGCTGCTAGACTGCCCGGTACCGAGCGCGTCCGGCAGGATGAGGTAATAGCGGCTCGCGTCGAGCGCCCCGCCTGGACCGAACAGCTCATCGCCGTAGTCCTTGCTGAGCATGCTCGCGCCCAATCCGGCAGTGCCGCGCAGGACCAGCACCGGTACGCCCGTGCGCGTCCCTATCTTGCGGTAGTGCAGCTTCAAACCGGGAATACCTCGCCTGTGTGAAAGCGGAAGTCGTGCGCCACCCAGCTCCCCTGCTTCGGCTCGGGATAGTCCGCTGCGAACGCAGACAGCGAGGCAAAGAGGAAGGCGAGCAGCAGCATTGCAGTACGGTTTGGCGATGACATGATTTCCTCCCGGGGGGGTGAACGGCGATAATGATTTTCGCATCTAATGTTGCCGATTGGCCATCCACTTTACCCGTAAATGGCCGCATGGGCCGGGCTGAGGGAATTCGGGATCTTGGGTGTGAATGGGGGCACCGGATTTGCGGCGTCCATTTGCGCTGCCGCGCTGGCGTCCAGCCATCCCGGGCCTGCGCAATTCCGCGCTGGAACGGACCGTGCTGGTCAACTTCTGGCTCGCCGCCTGCCGGTTTCGGCTGCGCTTCGCTGGCTCCCTGCATCGGTCGAGGATACACTGCGCTGCTGCCGCGGGCACTCCGGGGGAACGTTTCGAAGATGGGCATCTTGCTGATCTCGTCGTGATTACGACCACCTTTGTCGTCTTCTGCATAGTCTACCTGGGCATGATCCTCGGGGGGCTGCCGTTCCTGCAACTCGACCGCACGGGGATTGCGCTGCTGGGCGCGATCGCCCTGATCGGCGCCGAAGCACTGAGCCCGCAGGAGGCGGCGCAATCGATACATTTGCCGACGCTGATCCTGTTGTTCTCGTTCATGGTGATATCGGCGCAAATGCGCCTGGGCGGTTTCTATCGCTGGGTGACGCTGCGACTCGCGGCGCTGCAACTCACGCCGCCGCTGCTGCTGGCCGTGTTGATCCTGGTCGTTGCGGCGCTTTCGGCGGTATTCAGCAACGATATCGTGTGCCTGGCGGTCGCCCCGGTTCTGATCGACGCCTGCCTCGCGCGCCGTCTCGACCCGGTGCCCTATTTACTCGCACTCGCGTGCGCCGCCAACGTCGGCTCGGCCGCGACCTTGATTGGAAATCCGCAAAATATGCTGATCGGCGAGTCGCTCAAGCTGTCCTTCGGCGGCTATTTTGCACAGGCTCTGGTGCCAGTGCTGCTCGGCCTGCTGGCGACCTGGGGCCTAATCTCCTGGCAGACCCGCGGACGCTGGGCCGCACCCGAGGGCGATGCGCCGGGTGAATGCGCATCCGAGCGGCGCGACGCAGACCAGGTGCCGCTCGATCAATGGCAGACGGCGAAAGGCCTTTCGGTCACCGCCATACTATTGGCCGTGTTCCTGTTCCTGCCCGCATGGCCGCGCGACGTTGCGGCGCTGGCAGGAGCGGGATTGCTGCTCACCAGCCGCAGGCTGCACTCGAACAAGATGCTCGGACTGGTGGACTGGGAATTGCTGATCCTTTTCATCGGGCTGTTCGTGGTGAACCACGCCATGCAGAAGACCGGCATCGTCGCCGGAGTCGTTGCCGACCTCGCGGCCGCCGGGGTGAACCTGGGGCAGCCCGGACCACTGTTCGCCGCTACGCTGGTGCTGTCGAACATCGTCTCCAACGTGCCTGCGGTGATGTTGCTGCTGCCGGTCGCAGCGCACGCGCTGGCCGGGCCCACGCTGGCGCTGGTGAGCACGTTCGCGGGCAACCTGCTGAT
>JACZJV010000029.1 GCA_014860355.1 Burkholderiales bacterium
CGCGCCTCGTGTGAACCAACCGGCGAGCGCGCCCATCGCACCAATTGCACACGCCGCGGCGGCCCCGATCCGGCGGCTGCGGACAGGCCTCGGTGCGGCAGCGACTTGCGCCCCGCCCCCTGCAACAATGGGCGCTATGCGAGGCGCGCGAGAAGGCAGGCGGGGCAGACGCGTCCAGTCAATGCCAGGCACATCTCCCGCGTGCGCCGCGATGAGCCACCCGCACAGCGTGCTCACGCCCCAGCCCCATGCAAATGCATTGCGGCCAGAGGACGTGCGCGAAATCACCGCGACGATGCGCATGATGCGAATACCCGGCACACCCGTCGGCTGCGCAGGGCGACGCTCGACGCTCGCCTCGAGTTGGCGCAGTGTCGCGTACAGCCGTGCTTGAGATGCCATCATGCGGGGCCTCCCATCAACTGGGCAATCCGTGCGTCATACTCGGCGACGAGCGCGGGATGCTCCGCGGTATAGCGTTTCAACCGCGCCCGCTGGCGCAACGTGTACCCTTCCCAGTCCCGGTCATGGTCCGCCAACACGCTTTCCAGCATCGCGGCGCCGCGCTCGACATCGTTGCCTGGATAGTAGTACCCAAGGTCGGTGGCAAGACTGGCGTTGTGAACCAGCGCATACCCCTGCCAGCAGACATCGAAGTAGAAATAATTGAGCGGGTTTTCCCATTGGTGAGACACCACCACGTCCGTGCAGGCGGCCAGAAAATCCGGCGTATCGTAACGCCCGACGAAGCTTGCGCGGCTCGCGCGCACGATTTCCAAATAGTTCATCAGCATCACGAACTCCGGACTTCGGTGCGCGAGATGGTTCGCGTTCGTCACATGCGTGACGGCGATCGAGTCGGGCGTGTGGCGAAACACCTCGTCGATAATCAGCAGCGGGTAAATGCAGCACTTCACGACATCGTGATTAGGCTCCATAACCGTGATCCGCTTCGCGCGATGCCCGCTCGGCTGATAAACGCCGTGATCGGGCAAGTTCCGCGTGCGCTCGGTGACGCACATCGGATCCCAGACGAACGGGACGATATGTCCCGGGCAACGCCGCAGCGAGCGCAGGAACGCCAACGACGACGATGCCACCTGAGGGATCACCCAGACCTCGTCATACCCGCGGTTGATGAAGAGTGACTCCCACATCCTGCGACCGAACAGTACGGACTCGATCACGTTGATGTACTCGACACCGCAGCAATAGCTCACGACCTTAACGCCCCGGCTTTTCAGGTACGCGGTCTGCGCCTCGCTGATTTGGCCGCCCAACTCGATCAGGATATCGAGCGAGTCCTTCGCATCGACGAACGTCCGGGTCTCAAAGATGGTCCGGTCCCACGGCAACGCATCGGTCAGCGCAATATCGGTGGTGTTCACCAGTGTCACGCGATAACGGCAAGGCGAGGCCATCAAGAGCTTGGCCAGGTACAACGCATTTTGCTTGATGCCATTAACCCATAGGCTCTCGTTCGGCTCGAACAAGCCGATCGTGATACCGATGCGCAGCCCCATCCACTCGTTAGCCGACATCGCGCATCCTTTCGCGACCGGCAATGTGCACCGGCATGATTGCGATTGAGCAAAAGGGGCTCATTTCAATGTCCGTCATACGACGCGCGCGGAATCCGCGGAATCGATCGCGTCCACGCACGTGCATCCGGCCAGTCGTACAAGGGTGCAAGACGGGACGCGAGCGGCGCCCCGCGTGGGACGCAAGGATTGCCTTGACGGGGAAATCCCGATCGTCCCCGCACCCGCGGTAACGGACGGACCCATCGCTCTCGCGCACGCAATCCCCCTCCGGTCGCCGCCGCTGAGCGAGCATGCCGGGACGGTTGGAGACGGGGGTCGTAGCCTTCTCGTGCGCGAACATCTGTCAAACTCCTGTCTCACTGAGCCGCAGCCGCCGGCGGCTGGGCCTGCTGGGCGGATCGCGATGCGTATCCGGTCAGATGCCACTGAGTGTCACTTTCGAGGCGAAAGCTCACCTGCTCGAACACGACCTTGCCGCTCGCGAGCGTCGTCACGTAATCCACGTTGGCATACATTCCGCTCGGCACGTCCTTCGACCCTTGCAGCACAATGCGCGTGACGCTCGCCCAGCCGCGTTGCGTGATCGGGCCCATCGCCTGGCGCACTTGCTTGATCGGTGCGACAAACTCGGACTGGCGGGTGCGCAGGCGCACGAATGGCGCGACTTGACGCCAGATCACCTCGTATTGACCTGCGTCAAGCTGCTTGACGACCACGTCGGCATCCCGCACCAGCTCGTCGGCCGACGCGCCCGGCTGGGCCTGAGCCGGCGCGTTCAGGCCCAGCGCCACCGCCAGTGCGCACAGCAAGGTTGAATAAGTGTGTTTCAAAGAACCTCCTGATAGACATCCACAACCCTCGAACCGCCGGGGGCGCGCCCCGGTCAGCCGCCGTCATTTTTCACCCCTGGTCGCGATACAGTGCGGCGATGGCGTCGCGGTACGCCGCAACATTCGCCGCGTGCTCGGGCGCGAGAGAACCCAGGAACGCCCGCGCGGTGCGGCGATAGGCCTCCAGATTCAGGTCGTGCTCGGCGTGCGCACGCGCGAGCGCGTCGCCCAGCGCCTCCACATCGAAACCGTGGTATCGATAACCGCATCCCCCGATCATCGACGAGTTGTGAATCAACGGATAACCGCCGTACAACGCTTCGTAATACAGATAGTTCTGCGCGTTCTCCCATTGGTGGGCCACAATCGCGTCGACGTGCAGCGCAGCGACGTGATAGAACGGATAGCGCGTCTCGAATGCGGTCAGACCGTGCCGCACGAGATCCAGGCTTGCCGTCCATTCAGACCAACCGGGTCGCTGGGTCAGGTGCGCGGTGTTGAAAACGCGCACCGCCTCGAGTCGGTCAGGATCCCGGCGGTGCGCGGCCTCGCACCCCAGCAGCGGCACAAAGCTCGTCTTGACCATGCAGAGGTTGGGTTCGAAGATGCCGATCCGCCAGCGCCGACGACCGGGCCGGTAACCAAACGGCTGCTCGGGCGGCAGCGCGGCTGCGGCACGCTCCAGCACGACCGGGCTCCAGATGTGCGGCACAATGGTCACCGGCGCACGAAACGCGCTGCGGAAATACGGCGCGCAGCTCGTCTCGAACTCCGGCAGGGTCCATACCGCGTGATAGGGCGCGCCGGTAATCAGCAAGCCCGGATCGAGCTTGAAGATCATGCGCTCGATGTCGATGACATAGTCGTTACCCACGCGCATCGATGCGATCTTGCCGCCCTGTTCCCGAAACGCCACGACCCAATTGCGATCCAGCTGCGCGCTCATCTCGATCATCAGATCGAGCGAGGCCGCGGCCTCGGCCATCGTCAGCACGGGCACCGGCGAGTCGGACAGAAAGCGCTGCGCATCGTCGAGCGTGCCGTCGCCGCCGCCCGCCACGAGGCAGACCTGTTCGATCCCGGGGATCTGCTTGAGCAGCATGGCCAGGAACAGGCAATTCTGGAAGATGCCGTTTTCCCACAGCGATTGGGCGCCGCGGCGCACGAAGATCGAGATGCCGACGCGACGCGGTATACCGGGCACGCTCATGTTGCCCTCCCTTCATCCGTGCCGTGCACGAGTTGCCACAGGCGTCGCGCGTAGGCTTCACCGTTTGCCGGCCGGGCCGGATCGACTTGCCGAAACAGGTCGCGCGATTGCGCGCGATACCCCTCAATTCGCCGCCCGTGCTGCCTCACCGCCTCGAGCAACGCCTGGGCGCCTGCTTCGATGTCGAAACCCGGGTAGTAGTAGCCGGCATCGCGCAACCAGCCGGCGTTGTGAATCAACGGGTAGTCGCCATACAGGATGTCGAGATGGTTGATGCTCTGTTCATGGCCCCACTGGTGCGACACCACCGCATCCGCATGCTGTGCCATGAAACCGACGACATCATGGCGACCGTGGAAGGTCGCGCGGTGCTGCCGGACCAGATCCAGCGAGTGGGCCAGATGCAGCAGGCTCGGGTGCTCCGTCATGTGCAACGTATTGAGCACGTGCATCGCCCGCACCGCATCCTCATCGGCCCGGCAGGCTTCGTCGCAAATCAGCATCGGCAGACAGGCGGTCTTCACCACCGACACGTTGGGCTCGAAAATCGCCACGCGCAGGCCGGCTTCAGGCGCCGCGTAGCCATAGCAAACACCAAACGCCTGCACTTCATTGGCCCGCGCCTGAACAAAGCGCGGATCCCACAGGAACGGCACCTCATGCGCGTCACAGCGATACAGCGTGCGCAACAACGCCGCGTGCTGTGCGTCCTTGGGCAGATACCACACTTCATCGCAATGCGCGTAGCACGCCCGCGCGGGAGGCGGGCGGTGAAACACGATCGGTTCGGCGAGCTGCGCGTGCGGCTGAGCGCAACCATGGAACACCACCTTCTTGCCGCGCGCTCGCATCAGATCGAGCCAGGCCACCTCCAGCCCTGCGCCCATCTCGACGATGACGTCCACCGCATCGCCCGCTTCGCGCGGCGCAATCAGTGGCAGTGCACGCGCTTGCGCGCCCGCCTGCGCAGGCAGGCTGGATTGGTCGCCGCAGTTGAGCAACACCACCGACGCCACGAACGGGATGCGCGCCAGCACGTCGGCCAGAAAGAGAATGTGCTGGCCCAACCCGTTTTCCCACACGTTCTGCCCGGCATGCGTTTGCACCGAAAGGCCGATTCGCATGCCGTCTTACTCCTTGTCCGCCAGCGGCGGCGCCGGACGAACGGGCCGCGGATCCGGCTCATTACCCAGCATGGTCAAGAGAAACTCATTGGGATCGCGCCCGGCCATCCAACGCGGCCGCTTGCCCCGCCCCGACCAGGTCTCGCCCGTCTGCGGATTCCAATAGCGTGGCCTGATACGGCGCCGCCGCTTGTCGCCCTGCTCGGTCTCAAGCCACATCTGGATCGCCTCCACCGTAATGTCATATTCGTGCATCAGCTTGACAATTTGCACGATCACGTCCGATTGCCGTGCCGATCGCACCGCCGCAATCTCCGCGTCCAGCCGCGCTCGCTGCAGCAGCAACTCTTCGTACTTGTCCGCCGTGATCAACTGTGACCTCCCATTCCCGACTGACTGCCCCCGACCCTTGCGTGCGCATGCGCGCATCTCGCGTCCCGCTTGCTCTTCATGCAGTTATGTCCCGTCTCGGCACCATCACCACGCAATAAAAAACCACGCCCCATACACCATCAACGCGATCAGCGCGGCGATCAACAACGGCACCGTCCAGTCGCCCACCCACGCCCGCAGCCGCTCGCGCTCAAGCTCACTACCCGTGCATCGACGCCCGCCACGCCCGACATGCTTCATGTCCTGCAGCCCGCGCTGCGGTAGCCCCAGTCGGGTTCCCTGTTCCGCCCAATGCCTCATCTGCCCTCCCGCCCGAGGTGGCCGCACCGCATCGCCACTCGCGTGCGCAAGTCGTCTGCCAATCTGCTCAGCACAGCCGACCACTGACCAAACGCCGGCTGACGGTACAGGCGCATCGACGGATACCACGGGCTGTCCTCGCGCGCCGTCATCCACGTCCAGTGCGGATTCACGTCCAGCAGCAGCCAGGTCGGCACCGCCAGCGCGCCAGCCAGGTGCGCCACCGACGTACACACGGTGATCACCAGATCCAGTTGACTGACGAAGGCTGCTGTCTCGTCAAACGTCGCAAACTCCGCCGTGTCATCGACCAGGTCGATGCCCACCGCCGCCCAGGCATCGCGCTCGGCCTCGCCGGCCTCCCGCTGCAAGCTGTAGAACGTCACGCCTTCAATGCCGGCCAGCGCGGCCCCAAGAGCATGGGGCTCGACGCATCGATACGGGTTGCGCTGATGGTCGCGGCTGCCGCTCCACGCGAGTCCCACCTTGAGCGTCGGTGCGGCTGACGCGCAACGCTCGCGCCAGCGCGCCACTTGCGCGGCGTCGACCTTGAGGTACGGCGGCACATAGCACGGCAGGTCGTTCAGCGACACGCCCAGCACCATCGGCAAGCTGCCCAGCGGAATCTGGTAATCGTGCGGCGCAATCGCCTGCTCCTGCGACTCAACCCGCGCCACGTACCCGGCTAGACTGCGCGTGACCAGCGCCCGCAGCGGCGCAAACGTACTATGGGCAACCGCCCCGCCATGCTCCCGAATCCGTCGCGCAAACTCGGGCAGGAACCGCACGAACTGCATCACGTCGCCGTACCCCTGCTCGCTCCACACGAGCACCGTCTTGCCGGCCACGGACTGGGCATCCCAATGCGGCGCCGCCCACGTCGGTTGGGCGCCGCGCAACTCCGGCGAGCCTAGCCAGCGAGCCTCATGATTGATCCACCCATTCGCATAATCCCCGCGCATGAGCTGCAGCATCGCCAGCGACCAGCGGTACGCGTCATTGTTCGGCTCGAGCACGCGCGCCCGCTCGATCGCCTCGGTCGCTGCATCCCACGCCTGCAATTCCTTGCACGCGTTCGAAAACCCCTGCCACGCCAGCGCACACTGCGGATTGAGTGCAAGCGCACGCTCCGCCGCAAGGTGCGCAACCGCCGGCACACCGGCTTTGATCCACCACATCGACAGGTTGGTCCACGCGGACGCGTTGCCCGGATCGTCCTTGAGCGCCTCGTCCAGATACGTCTTGGCGGCCAAATAGTCGCGCAACTCCAGATGAAGCGCCGCCAGATTGTTGTGCAGCATCGCGTGGTCCGGCGCGCGCTGCGCACAGCGTCGATATGCGTCCAGCGCCGCGTCGTACTGCTGGTTCAACTGGTGCACGTAGCCCAGCCAGAACCACGCGTCGGCGTCGTCGGGCGAGCGCTCGGCGTGCGCGCACGCGATAGCCAGCGCCGGTTCCCTCAGGTTCAACTGAATCATGACCTCGAGCCATGCCGGTACCCAAGGCGCGCTCGCGGTAGTGGTCGTGTTTCGCCAGGCGCGCTGAAACCCGTCATGCGCGTCGTGCCACGCGCTCACCCTACATGCCAGGCGCGCACGCTCGACGAGCAGGCCAACGTGCTCGGCGTGATGCGCCAGCGCCCGCTCGAGCACCGCGCAGGCATCCCGATGGCGGCCGCGCCATTGCAGCACGCGCGCAAACAGCAACGCGACCTCGGCCTGCGTCGAACTGGCCGCATCATGCGCATCCAGCAGCAACGCGGCGCGTACCCCATCGCCCTGCACCAGCGCTTGCTCGGCCAGCGGCAACCACGACGCCGTGGATACCGGCGCACCGGGCATTTGAACGGGCGCGGACCAACCCAATCCTGCTCTCATCGTCAATGTATCTCGCGAAACAGCATGCCCAAGGTCGCGCCTAACACGACCCCGCCGAGCTGCGCGCGACACGACGCCACGCGCTGCGGCCAGGTCATGGGCGGCCGCCGGCTCAATGAATGGCAGACCAGCTGGACGAGGCCCGGGATCACGCCCATCACGACCAGCGCCCCGATCAAGGCGACGAGCGCCGTTTGCGCCGGCAACCCAAGGCCTGCGAGCCTCGGCACACGACCTTGCACGCTCGTCACCGCGATATCGATCCACCAGGTCACCAGCGCACTGCCCAGTACCTTGACACCCCAGCCGTCCCTCATGTTCACGCTCCCCCGGGCACGCCCGAACGTCAGGGCAACAGCTCGATGTCCGCCCGACGGTTCTGCGCACGTCCCTGCGCGGAACCGTTGGGAGCCATCGGCATGTCCGCGCCGTGGCCTTGCACGTCGTAACGCTGCGCGTTCACGCCATGGGCGCGCAAATAGCGCTCGGCCGCCTTCGCCCGCGCGATCGACAAACGCTGATTGAGTGGACCGTTGCCTGTCGCATCCGTGTAGCCATCGATGCGCGCCTGGCTCACCGGCCCCTGCAACTGGCCCGCCAACGCGGACAATCGCTGCTGCGCCTCGGGCGTCAAAGTAGAAGCGCCGCTCGCGAAGTACACGGTGGTCGACACCGGCTTCGGTGCCGGCGGCACCGGCGTTTGTTGGATCGGCTCGGCCGCCGCGATCGGCGCCGGCGGCTCGCCGCACTGGAACGTGAGCACGCGCGGATCCACCGCGGCCGCACCGGTCGGGCTCACCACTTGCACTTTCTGGTTCCCGCACGTCTGCCGCGCCTGCTGCTCGCACACCTCTCGTCCTTCAAGCACGCCATGGCAGGTCAGCTTGTAGGTCTGCTTGCCGTTCGCATCGGCCCCGAGCGCATAGGCGTCATACAACGGTCGGGTCACCGTCGGCCCCGGCAACGCGGTACATGCGGCCATCACCAGACAGAACACCACGGAGAGTCCGCGGACTCGCATCAATTTGGACATGAAATCCCTCCAGGAAAAGGCGGATCGGCCCCCTCGAGCCGATCCGGCCGGTCAGCATCGGTTCACTTTGCCATCCTTACCACTGGTACGACATGCCGCCGCCGTACGCCTGGCCCGCCGCGCTGATGCCAACCCCCGCCTTCATCTTGATGTTCTCCGTGAGCCGTACGTTCACCCCCAAGGCGCTCGCCGCATAGCCCTGGAA
>JACZJV010000199.1 GCA_014860355.1 Burkholderiales bacterium
GCCGCTCGGCGACGACGCGCTCGCGGCGCATTTCACCGGCCGCGGGCCGTGGAAGAAACGCCTGCCGCAGATCGTGGAGACGCTGGTGTCGCTCGGCCGCGCGCGCCGCGTCGAACGCGGGGTGATCGGCGCGAATTAGGCCGAACCGCCAAACCCCGCGTCCTTATTGGCTTTCAGACCGATGGCGTTCTGCCTGAATGCATTCGGGTGTCAACTGACCAGGCCACCCGACCGTTGTCTTCTGCATGAGAAGCCGCGGTACCAGCAAGAAGACCAATGTGGCGACATTCGACGTTAACGCGCAAATCGCCCGGCAAATTCTCGTCATTCGCGGCCAGAAAGTCATGATCGACACCGACCTCGCTGCGCTGTACGGGGTGACGACGAAGCGCTTTAACGAGCAGGTAAAGCGGAATCTTGCACGCTTTCCCGCCGACTTCTTTTTCCGGTTGAGCGACGCGGAGTACGCGGCTTTGAGGTCGCATATTGCGACCTCAACCAGGGGGCGTGGCGGCCGCCGCTACTTGCCCTACGTGTTTACTGAGCATGGCGCCATCATGGCCGCGACCATCCTTGACTCGCCCCGAGCGACGGAAATGAGTGTATTCATCGTGCGCGCGTTCGTTGCGTTGCGCGAGGCGCTCGCCGCACACAAGGACCTCGCCCAGCGGCTCGACGAGCTGGAATCGCGCCTGGAGCGCAAACTCGCTACTCACGACCAGGCAATCAGCGGCATCCTGGAGGCCATCCGGCAGCTCATGGTGCCGCCCGAGCCGGCGAAGAAGCGCCGAATCGGATTTGTCCAAACCGATTGAAATTTATTGGCAATCGTCTAGATCGCGACGAGGTGGTCGCAAATTGCGACCACCTGCTCTTGCCCGCGTGGCTCAAGAAACTCGCCCGGAGTAGCGATCTGCATTTGCCGTAGCGCTTCAACTGCGCTACGCTTCACCCATCGGGGCAAGGCAGATCCCCGATGGCTACCCGCCCAGACGGTGTCCCGTCCAAATCTGCGGCTCTGACGGAGGAGCGGACCTTGGACACCAAATCGAATCACGTCAATCGACTGCTTGTCGCCAAGGGGCTGCGCGCCTTCGGTGACGGCTATGTGAGCTTGCTGCTGCCGCTGTACCTCCTGGAACTGGGCCTCAGCCCCCTGCACGTGGGCATCATCGCCACCGTTACCCTGGTTGGCTCAGGTGTGCTCACGCTGGCGGTCGGGCTGCATGCCTGGCGCTATCACTACCGCAGCCTGCTGCTCGCCGCATCGGCGCTGATGGCGGCAACGGGTCTGGGTTTTGCCCTGCTCAGCGATTTCTGGCCTCTGCTGCTGATTGCGCTGGTCGGCACGCTGAATCCGTCCAGCGGGGACGTCAGCGTGTTCCTGCCGCTGGAACATGCGGTGCTCTCGCGCATGGTGAGCGACCGCCAGCGCACGGCAACATTTGCGCGCTACAGCCTCGTGGGTTCCCTGCTCGCTGCCGCGGGATCGCTCGCGGTCGCACTCCCCGCGGCGCTGGTAAGCGTGAGCGGCCTGACTTCGGCGCATGCCATGCAGGCGATGTTCCTGCTGTACACATTGATCGCCTGCGCCTCCGGCCTCGTCTATCGCGGCCTGCCCAAGGCGCTCGCGACCGAGGACCGGCAACCGGTGGCGCCGTTGCAGCAGTCGAAAAAAAAGGTGTACACGCTGGCGGCGCTATTCAGCCTGGACGCTTTCGCGGGAGGTTTCGTCGTCCAGTCCATGGTGGCGCTGTGGCTGTATCAGCGCTTCGGCATGTCGCTGGCGGCGGCCGGGGTGGTGTTCTTCTGGACCGGCGTGCTGACCGCGGCATCCTACCTCGTCGCGGTGCGCATCGCCGGCCGCTTCGGGCTGGTGAATACCATGGTGTACACGCACATCCCGTCCAGCCTCTGCCTGATCTTGCTGCCCTTCGTCCCGGAGCTGGGCTACGCGGTCGCGCTGCTGTTCGTGCGCAGCGCGCTGTCGCAGATGGACGTGCCCACGCGCAGCTCCTACGTGATGGCGATCGTGACGCCGGCGGAGCGCCCGGCCGCCGCGAGCATCACTTCGGTGCCGCGCAGCCTCGCTTCCGCACTGAGCCCGTTCCTCGCGGGCTGGATGCTGGGCGCGTCGACTTTCGGCTGGCCGCTGCTGGTCGCGGGCGGGGTGAAGATCGTCTACGACCTGCTGCTGCTGGCGATGTTCCGGAAAATACGCCCACCCGAAGAGGAAGTTTAGGACGAGGTTCACCTTTCCGGCTGGAATCTCGCCGTACTGATAACTGTGCGACCCTGCTATAGCCGGGTACGGATAAGCCAGCGAACCCGACCCCAAAGTCTGAAGTGCGACGCTGCTACGGCCGGGTAGGGAAAAGCCGGCGAACCCGACCCTAAAGCTTCTTGCGCAAGATCTTCGAGCGCCGCTGCAGGTTATAGAGGGATTTCTTCGGTTCGGGCAGCGCCTTGACCGCCACTTCGGTATAGCCGCGCTCGACGAACCACTGCGCCGAGCGCGTGGTGAGCACGAATAATTTCTGGTAGCCCAGCTGGCGCGCTTCGACCTGGCCGTGCTCGAGCAGCTTCTCGCCGTAGCCCCGGCCCTGGTATTCCGGCCGCACCGCCAGTGCCGCCAGTTCCACCGCCTTGCCCGCGAGCGGGTAGAGCGCGGCACATCCCACGATGATGCCGTCGTGTTCGATTACGAAAAAGCTGTGCACTTCGCGCTCCAGCAGTTCGCGTCCGCGGTAGACCAGCGTGCCTTCGCTCTCCAGCGGTTCGATCAGTTGCAGGATGCCGCCGATGTCGTCGATGCTGGCCGGGCGCAGGCGCTCCAGCCCGTCGGCGGTGATCATGCTGCCCGAGCCGCCGTGGGTGAATAGTTCGAGCAGCAGGGCACCGTCCACCTTGTGCGAGACCAGGTGCGCGCGCGCCACGCCTGCGCGCACCGCCTCCACCGCATGGCTCAGGTACAGGCGCGTGTCTTCGCTGAGGTTCTTGCCCTGCGCCAGCAGCAGTTCGGCTTCCTGCGCCGAGAGTTCCGGCATCGGGCGGCCGCGTGCGTCCTCCACCGGGGTGTCGCTGAGGAACACCAGTTTCGCCGCCTGCAGCGCCTTGGCGATGGCCACGGCGACATCCTCCATGGACAGGTTGAACACCTCGCCGGTGGGCGAATAGCCGACGCTGGAAATGATGACCAGATCCTCCGCTGCCAGGCAGGATTCGATCGCCGCGGTATTCACTTTGCGCACGGTGCCGGTGTATTGCAGGTCGACGCCGTCGAGCACGCCCATGGGCTGGGCGGTAATGAAATTGCCCGACACGGTGTTGATCGCGGCGCCCGCCATGGGCGTATTGGGCAGGCCCTGCGACAGCAGGGCGTCGAGTTCCACGCGCAACAGTCCGGCGGCTTCCTTGGCACATGCGAGCGCCACCGCGTCGGTAACGCGCACCCCGGCGTGGTAGCGCGAACGCGCGCCGCGCTGCCGCAACTGCGCCTCGATCTGCGGGCGCGAGCCGTGCACCAGCACCAGGCGTATGCCGGTGCTGCGCAGCAGGTTGATGTCCTGCGTGAGCACATCGAACTTGCCGTCGGCGACGACTTCACCGCCGAAGGCGATGACGAAGGTCTTGCCGCGGAAGGCGTTGAAATAGGGCGCCGCAGAGCGGAACCAGGCGACGAACTGGCTATGGACGTTGGTCGGCATGCGCGGCAACCGTAGGCGAAATGGGCATTCTAAGGCTTTGCCGCCAGCTTCCCAAGTTGCTTGCGCTGTTGTTGCACTGATGCCGGACCCGGGACAGTCCGCGCGGCCGCCGTCAGGCGACGCGGAAGTTTCGCATCATGCCCATGTCCTCGTGCACGAGGTTGTGGCAGTGATAGAGAAACAATCCGCGGTAGTCCTTGAAACTCAGCAGCACGCGCACGCGTTCGCCGGGCAGCACCAGCACCGTGTCCTTGACGCCGCCGTCGAGAAAGCCAGCATGCAATCCCTGAAGATCCGGCGGCGTGCCGATGCGCTCGAGCACGCGGAACTGCACGCCGTGTATGTGCATCGGATGCGGCATGACCATCATGGCGTTGCGGTTGCTGAATTCCCATACCTCGGTGTCGCCGTAGCGTATCCGCTCATGCGGCGCGACTTCATCCATTTCGAAGACGCGGCCGTTGATGCCCCAGCGCATATGACCCATGGTGAGCGCGAATTCCCGCCGCAGCAGGTCGCGCGGGGCCGCGGCCGGCGCAAGTTCGGCCAGCCGGGCGGGGAGCGCCTGGCGGCTCGCGCCCCGGTCTACCGTAAACAGCGCGAATGAACTGGGTGCGGCGGTACGCGTTCGCGCGCCCCGCCCCATCATTCCGCCCATCATTCCCATGCCGCCGCCGCCGAAGTCCAGCGGCTCGGCGACCAGGGCGATTTTGCTGCCGGAGGACGCGTCGTGAAAATCCAGCCACAATTCGGCCCGCTCCGCGGGGCCGAGCACGAGAAAGGATCTGGTCTCGGGCGCGGCGAGCAGGCCGCCGTCCGAGGCGATTGCCACCAGGGGCTTGCGGTCGGAGCGCGCGATGCGGTATATGCGCGAGTTCGAACCGTTGAGCAGTCGCACGCGGTAGGCGCCGGACGCCGCCGGAAACGAAAGCGCGGGACGGCCGTTGGCGAGTATGCGCTCGCCGAAAAAGCCGCTCATGCCGCCCATCATTCCGCCCATGGCAGCCTCGTACACCAGCTGGTTCGCCCGGTCGAAAGTGCGGTCGGCGAGCACGATGGAAATATCGCGCTCGCCCTCGGGGAGTCGTGCCGCGCGCTCTTCGTCGTCGCTCACCAGGATGAGCCCGGCGAGGCCGCCGTACACCTGGGTCCCGGTGTAGCCATGCGGATGCGGGTGGAACCAGTAGGTCCCGGCGCGGTTGCGCACCGTGAATTCATACAGGTACTCGCCGCCCTCGGGAACCACGTGGCGCGGATGGCCGTCCATCTGCTCCGGGACGATCAATCCGTGCCAGTGCACGATGCTGGGCTGCGGTATCTGGTTCTTGAAACGGATGCGCACCTTCTGTCCGGTGCTGAAGCGGAAAATCGGACCGGCATAGCTGCCTGGGACCGACTGCACGGCGTCTGACGGGCCCTTCAGCACGCGGCCCGCGTAGCGCCATACATCGGTGCTCGGGCCGGGCAGCAGCTGCAATTCGTCGGGCCGTGCCACGAGTTCGATCTCGAGGTCCGGCGTGAATCTGTCGGCCGTCGCAGCCCTGGCCCCATTCGGCCAGGGTGCGAGTGGCAGGGCGCCTGCCATCGCCGTAGCGCCCGCAAGCCGCAGAAAATTCCTGCGTTGCGCATCGACCGCAATGCGCTTAGACGGCGGTGAGATCACGGCGCTTTTCGTCGAACTCGGCCTTGCCGATCTCCCCTCTCGCATAACGCTCGCCGAGTATGTCGAGCGCTGACTTCTCGCGCAGTCTGGGTTCGCTCGCGCCGGACTTCGCGCCGAAACCGCGCACCAGCATCACGATTGCGGCGATGATCAGTCCCCAGAAAAACAGCATGCCGATGCCCATTCCGATGCCGCCGTAGCCAAAACCGTTATACCCCCACATCATGTACTTTTCCTTGAAGCGCGGGACGGCCAAGTCGCCGCCCCGCGGGTTTGCCGTTCAGCGGAAACGTCCGCCGGGCCCGCCGGAGGCCTGCAGGCAGTATCCCGGACCATAGCCACCGAAGCTCTGGTCGGCGGCCGCCTTCTGTTCCGGCGTCAGTTCCGCATAAAGGTTTTTCAGCGCCGCGGTACGGGCTTGCAGTTCTGCCTCGCGCTGTTTCATGATTTCCGTGCGCTGCTCCAGCATTTCCGGCGCCGAGCCGGCGCTGCGCGCCTGCTGCATTTTGGCAAACCAGGCCTGCCGGTTCTCGCTCTGCTGTTTGGCAGTCTTCGCGAAGGCCTGCCACGCGCTTTCCTGCTTGTCGGTGATTCCGAGTTGCTCCTTCAGCGCCGCAAGGCTCTGATCCTGGTCTCCATAGGCGCCGCCGAACATCGCCTGCGGGCCCATGCCGTAGCCCGGACCGTAGCCGCCCATCATCCCCGGACCTCTGCCGTAGCCCGGACCGTAACCGCCCATCATGCCGGGGCCCATGCCGTAACCGGGGCCGGGGCCGTAGCCGGGGCCGGGGCCGTAGCCGTGCATGTAACCGCCGCCCCAGCCCGGGCCATAGCCATTCGGATGCGCGCTCACCGCCGCGGCCGCCAAGCCCAGGGACAATGCCGTACCGACGGCGATTGCAATTTTCCTTACTCGTTTCATGATCTATTCTCCGATTCGTGTAGTTGGGAAATCTGTGACACTTTCTGCCTGCATCGGGTCATCCGCCTGCATCGGTTCCCATTCAATCACGCGGATGTAAGCACCGCGTTGTCTTGTTGTACGCTGCGGTAGCGCCAGGTCGGCGTGTTACGCTGCGTTACAAATCCCCTGCGTTGACTTGAGTCGCAGCCATGATTCCTGGTCGATACCGCCCCAAGCGGTGTACCTTTGATCTGCATCAAGCGGGTTTTTCCTGGATTCATTAGGCTGGCAGCATTGCCTGGTTGGCCGAGGTGTTGGTATAGGTCAGTTCGCCGGGACGTGCCAAACGAGGATAGACGTGCGATTCAGGCGGATGCGGTACCTGACTTTGTTTCTGGCGGCGATGTTCTTCGCGAGCAACGCTGCTGCCGCCATAGGCGCGTGCATTGCGGAGTTGTCAGGGCAGGACCAGATGGCGGGTCATGCGCTTGCCGCGAGCGCGGGCGAACCTGCGGGCAAGCCCTTGTGCCCGCAGTCCGACGATACGGGCCCCTGCCTGACGCACTACGCGCAAAGCTATCAGAGCGACCAGCAAAAGATCTGGGCCGACGTCCCTGCTGCCGCAATCGTTCTCGAACGTACAGTTGTTCATGTCCCCTTCGAGGTGCCGCCCAAGCTCGTGGTTTTGGCTACGGCCTCGCCCATCGTCGGTCCATCGCTGACGATTCTGTTTCGCAATTTTCGTAACTAGCCCCTTCTCCCCCGCGTCATAGCGCGCCGAAGATCGGCGCGCGGTCCGACGCCGCGCGTCAGGCCGTTGACGCTCTCCATGTTGATTCTGTTTTGGGTTCGATCGGACACGTGCGTTCCATGACGAACGCCAGGCCCGGTTCGATACATCCGGAAATTTCAGGTTAAGGAGTGTGCTATGAAATCGTTACAGCGTTTAGCCCCGGTATTGCGCCGCTTGCCGGCCGCGTTGGTCCTGCTTTCAGCGACCCAGGTCATGGCCGTCGAGTTGCCCACGGTCGAGGTTTACAAGACGCTCTCCTGCGGCTGTTGCGGGTTCTGGGTGGAACACATGCAGAAAAGCGGCTTCAAGATCAATGTGCACAATGTACGCGACGTGACGCCGGTGCGCGAGAACTTCGGGGTGCCGGACGCCATGGCCTCGTGTCACACAGCCATGGTCGGCGGCTACGCCATCGAGGGGCACGTGCCTGCGGCGGATGTGCAGCGGCTGCTGCGCGAGCGCCCCAAAGCGACGGGGATAGCCGTGCCCGGCATGGTCCAGGGTTCTCCGGGTATGGATCAGGGGCAAGGCAAGGAACCGTACAGCGTGATTCTTTTCAGCAAGAGCGGCAGGCCCTACGTTTTCGCCCAGCACTGATGCGGCCCGGTGGAGTCGAGCCGGCGGGAATATCGCAGTAATGCGATCCCGGCGTCCTAGCCCCTCAACAGATCGGACTGACCTTACACGGGAGTTTATACGGACATGTTTGCATACCTGGATTCAAGAATTTTCATCCACAAGAACCTGATCGTCGGCGCGGTTCTGCTGATTCTGGTCCTGGGCGGATTGATCGTCGCGGCAAGGCCGGGACCGGCGGCAAAAGCGCCGCCGCGCCTTGAACTGCAGTCGCAGTCGGACTTGACTGCTGCGCAGCTGAGCTTCGACTTCGGCACGGTTTCGATGGCGGCAGGAAAAGTCACGCATCTTTTCCCGATCAAGAACGCCAGCGCCGTGCCCATCGTCATCCGCAAGATTTCGACGTCCTGCATGTGCACCACGGCGCAGCTGGTCAAGGGCGGCAAAAAGCTCGCAATCTACGGCATGCCCGGCCACGGCTACGTACCCAATCTGGACGAAGCACTGGCTGCGCAGGAGCAAGCCATGGTCGAAGTGGTTTTCGATCCGGCTGCGCATGGACCGGCCGGCATCGGCCGGGTCGAAAGATACGTGACGATCTATACCGGCGCCGCGCAGCCGCTGGAACTGTCCTTCAACGCATTAGTGACCCCCTAGCCAAAATGACCAAGAAACTCGGAATTCTGATTACCGCCAGCCTGTCGCTGTTCGTCCTGGTCTATGTCTTCAGGCTCGAGAACATCGGTACCACCGCACTGTGGAATCTAAGCCATGGCGGAACCTGGCTGCTGCCGCTGGTGGGGGTGGCCGCGCTCATCGACAGCATCAATCCCTGCGCCTTCTCCATACTGCTACTCACGATCGCGTTTCTGCTGAGCATAGGCAAACTGCGGTCCAGCGTCCTCAGCATCGGCAGCGCCTATATCTTCGGCATTTTCATGGTCTACCTGTTGATCGGGCTGGGTCTGCTGCAGACGCTGCACATTTTCGACACGCCGCATTTCATGGCCAAGGTCGGCGCATCGCTGCTGTTGCTGCTCGGAACCATCAACATCGCCAACGAGCTGTTTCCCAAATTCCCGCTAAGGCTCGCCATTCCGCACTTCGCACACCACAAGATCGCGGTGCTGATGGAAAAAGCGTCGGTGCCGACCGCGGTGGCGCTGGGCGGCCTGGTCGGACTGTGCGAATTTCCCTGCACCGGCGGGCCCTACCTGATGGTGCTCGGCCTGCTGCACGATCAGGTCACTTATTACACCGGCGTTTCCTATCTGTTCCTGTATAACCTCATATTCATCCTGCCCCTGGTCCTCATTCTGTTGATCGCGAGCGACCAGGCGCTGCTCGCGAAAGTGCAGGCCTGGCAGCAGAGCGAGAAGAAGACCATGCGCTGGGGCGGGGGCATCGCCATGCTGCTCATGGGCATGATCGTATTCGCGGTGTAGAAATCATGGAAATCATAGTTTCGACGATCGCATCGATACTCGCCATAGCGGGGCTCGCGTGGGCGGCACGCAGGCTGTTGCAGCTCAATATTTGCCCGATCTGCAGCGGCGTTGCCGGAACCTGGCTGTGGATGCTGGTCGCACGCCACTATGGCGTGACAGTCGACACCTCGATGCTGTCGGCTCTGCTCGGCGGATCGGCGGTCGGCATCGCCTACCAGTTGGAGAAACGCGTCGACGGGGCTCGTTCGCAACTGCTGTGGAAAACGCTGTTCATTCCGGCCGGGTTCGCGGCCGCATACGCTCTGGTGGCGTCGCAGTGGGCACTGCTGGCAGCGGCGCTGCTTGCGCTTTCGCTGCTGATGGCCTATTTTCTGTGGCCGCATGGGGGCGAGACCGCTGCGAGTGCTGCGGTGCGGGAGCTGGAAAGCAAAATGAAGAACTGCTGCTGAGTAGGGCGCACATGAACGAATTATCCGCAATTGCACTGTTGACGGCGTTTGGCGCCGGCATCGTTTCGTTTCTCTCCCCTTGCGTGCTGCCGCTGGTGCCGGGCTACGTTTCCTACGTGGCGGGCGACAGGCTTGCACACGGGCATCACGCAAAAGATTCCGCCTGGCGCCTACCCGTGCTCGGGCTGAGCCTGTGTTTTGTGCTCGGCTTCTCGACGGTGTTCATTATTCTGGGGGCGGGCGCGACCGGACTCGGGCAACTGCTGCTGCGCTACAAGAACGAGGCGAACATCGTCGGCGGCGCCATGGTGCTGACTTTCGGCCTGTTCATGACCGGTCTGCTGAAGCTGTCCTGGATGCAGCGCGACCTGCGCTTTCACGGAAATATCAAAGGCGCCCGGCCTTTGGGCGCCTATCTCATCGGGCTGGCGTTCGCATTCGGCTGGACCCCGTGTATCGGGCCGGTGCTGGGGGTGATCCTCACGCTGAGCGCCGTGACTGCCACGGTATCTAGCGGCGTCGCGCTGCTCGCCGCGTACTCGCTGGGCCTGGGGATTCCGTTTATCGCAACTGCGATGTTCACCGACGCGTTCCTGGCCTGGCGCAAATCGATAGCGCGCATCGGACGGCCGTTGCAGATAGGCGCGGGCGGGGTGATGGTGCTCATGGGTATCGCCATGATCACCGGCCAGATTACGCAGTTTGCGCTGTGGTTGTTGAACGCCTTTCCCGTTCTGGCGACCATGGGTTGACGGGCGCTTGAATGGCTTCCGCACGCCATGACACCAATCTGCGCTACGCGCGTTATCGACTCGGAGAAGGGCGGGTCATGAACAGCACCGTGCTTCCCGCAGCGCGGCCGGCGATGTTCGGCCTGCTCGCGTTCGGTCTGCTGCTGGCGCTGTATTTCGGCTTGCTCACACTGATTTCCGGTTGGGCGTTCACGCTCGACGAGTTCAGGGAGTTCGGCTACTACATAGTGCCGCTCAGCGCGGGTTTCGGCCTGCAGGTCGCGCTCTACACCCGCCTGCGGCGGCTGCTGCATCTGACCGGACAAGGACGAACGGTGGTGGCTGCATCCGGCGCCAGCTCGACTGCGGCCATGCTCTCGTGCTGCTCTCATTACCTGGTAAGTATATTGCCGGTGCTCGGCGTTACCGGGCTGGTCACGTTCGCCACCCAGTACCAGGTCGAATTCTTCTGGGTCGGTCTCGCCTTCAATGCGGGTGGCATCGTTTTCATCGGAAACAAGCTGTGGAACGCCACAAAGGAGCATCAATTATGCGCAATCGCCTGATCGGTTTCCTGCTGTTCCTATGTGCCAGCCCGCTCATCGTAACGGGTGCGCAGGCGGCCTCCACGCTTGCTCCCCAATCCAGCCGCGAGGGCGGTGTCTCGGTGCAGGTAACGCCGCGCGCCCTGTCGGGCAGCACCTGGGAGTTCGAGTTTTCCATCAACACCCACTCCGGCGACTTGAGCGAAGACCTCGCGAAAGCGGTAATCCTCGTCAGCGATGACGGCGCTTCCCGTGCACCTCTAGGCTGGGAGGGCGCCCCGCCGGGCGGCCATCACCGCAAAGGCGTGCTGCGTTTCAAGGCGATCACGCCGCAACCGCAGGCTATCGAGTTGAAGTTGCAGCGTCCCGGTGAGCCGGCGCCGCGCTTGTTTCGCTGGCAGCTTAAGTAATCTCGACGCATCCTTGAAATTCAGCGTTGGCGCCGACCCGAGCGCAGCGGCTTGACACCTCTGACCCGCGCCCCCCGTCCGTTCGCAAAGCTAAGCCGCTGAAAAGACAGGCCGGCCGGGCGCCGTTCCCGCGCACTCAAACCAGACCCTGCGCGTGCCGAACCGCGCCCGAACCGCGCGCGAGCCGGGCATAGCCGGATTTGCGCAGGCGGCGCGGGCGTGCCACCTGGCCCGCGTAGCCTATCGCCAGCCGGCAGACAGCGCCGGCTGCATAGCAGATTGCCCTGGATCTTGAAGATTCGCGATTTGGGGTGTATCTTTGCCCCTCCCAAATAAGAATTGAACCTATTTCGTGTTCGACCGGACAAATAGCTTCGTATGCCACGTTTTCTCAAGACCCTAGTGTTGTACCTGTCGATGCTGCTGATTCCGCTCCAGGGATACGCCGCGTCGACGACCCTGCATTGCGGGCTTGCGCATCAACACACGCAGTGGGCGCAGGAAACAGCACATGCTTCGGCGCATGCCCATGCCAAAAATGCCGATCACCGGCACCAAGGCGTAGCAGCCCTGTCCCCGGAGTCGATCGCTTACGCCCAATTCGGCGCAGAGCCCGCTTTCACCGCCGGTGATCGCGGCTTGGCAACGGGCGGCGTAGCGGATGTGCATAATGGCAGTGAACACGCTGCCTGCCCCGTGGGTACTGCGGTTCCTGCGTCCACCCTGAGATTCCAGCCCGCAGAACAGAATATCGAACGTGCTGCCCGGAATCATTTCCCGAACATCGCCTTCATCACTGACGCGCCGGCGCGTCCACCCCGATCCCTCCTCGCCTAAGCGGCACTGTGCGCGCCTGAGGCGCGCACAGCTGCGCTTCACGTTCCCGGTACCCATGCGTACCGTGTATCACGACATGTTTTCGGGAGGATCAACGTGCATAGCCGTTTTCTTGTGGCGTGGACACTGTCCATCGCTGCTGCTTCGCCCCTAGCCTGGGCGCAGACCGCGTCGGGCGGTTACAACGCTGATCCGCAGGATGCCAAGTCACCGGTACCGCGGGTCGTCTACCAATCCAGTCTGGCCGACTACCGCTTTTTTTCCGACGAGGAGGTGAGTTCGTGGAAACAGTCCAACGACAAGGTCGGCCGTATCGGCGGCTGGCGCGCCTACGCCAAAGAAGCGCAGGAACCCGATTCGGCCCTCGGGTCGACCCCGCCGGGCGCGGACCAGCCCGCGCCGGCCGATAGTGCCAAACCCATGCAAGGCCGCTCAGGCGGCCACAAGATGAACTGAGGAGCGGACGATGACGAACAATGCTATTACGCCGTCACGCAAGCGCACGCTGCTGCTGGTGCCGCTGGTTTTCGCGTTCGCCGGTTGCGCAACTTTCAGCCAGGACGGGGGCTTCGGCAGCATCGAACAAACGGCGCAGGCGCGTATCGGCAAGGAACTCAAGTGGGCCAGGACCGATGCAGACCGCGAGGCCATCGAGCTGCGTGTCACGGAACTGCTCGCCCAGCCGCTATCGGTGGATGATGCCGTGCAAATCGCCCTGCTCAACAACAAAGGCCTGCAGGCTTCATTCTTCGAGCTGGGCATCTCCGAGGCCGACCTGGTGCAGGCGGGCCGCCTGCCCAACCCGCATTTCTCCATGTTCCGTGCGCGCCATGGCGATGAGTTCAAGATCGAACAGGCATTCACTTTCAATGTGTTCTCGCTGATCACCATGCCGCAGGTGGTGGAAATCGAAAAACGCCGTTTTGCCCAGGCGCAGCGCGCGCTCACCATGCAGACGCTGAGTCTTGCCGCCGAGACGCGCAAGGCCTACTACGCTGCCATAGCCGCAAACCAGACCCTGAGTTACACCGAACAGGTCAGGCGCAGCGCCGAAGCCGGTGCGGAACTCGCACGTCGCATGGCGCAGGTGGGCAATTGGAGCAAGCTGCAGCAGGCACGCGAGCAGGGCTTCTACGCGGATGCCGCGCTCAATCTGGCGCGCGCCGGCCAGGCGCAGTTAGCTGCGCGCGAGAAACTCACCCGGCTTTTGGGATTGTGGGGTGAGCGTGCACTATTCAAACTCCCGCAGCGGCTGCCTGATTTGCCCGAGCTCGCCAAGGATCTGCCCGAGGTCGAGCAGCTCGCGATGGAGCAGCGCCTGGACGTGCAGGCGGCGAAGCTCGAGACCGAGGCGCTGGCGAAGAATCTCGGACTGACCCGGACCACGCGCTTCATCAATGCGATCGAGTTCGGCCCGGCACGGGTGCTCGAGGGGCAGATGAGCGAACCGTATAAACGCGGATACGAAGTCAGCCTGGAGTTGCCCCTGTTCGACTGGGGCACGGCCAAGGTGGCGAAGGCGGAAGCGCTGTACATGCAGGCAGTCTATCGTGCCGCCGAGACGGCCGTTGACGCCCGTTCCGAAGTGCGCGAGGCGTACCGCGGTTATCGCTCCAGTTTCGACATTGCCAAGCACTATCGCGACGAAATAGTGCCTTTGCGCAAACGCATCGCCGAGGAAAACCAGGCGCGCTACAACGGCATGATCATCGGCGTATTCGAGCTGCTGGCCGACGCACGCGCGCAGATATCCAGCGTCAACAGCTATATCGAATCGCTGCGCGATTTCTGGATAGCGCAGGCCGACCTCGAAATGGCGCTGATGGGCAAACCCAAGCTGAGCGCCGCACCCAACACCAAACTGGCCGGCACCCAAGCCGCCGCCGGTCACTGAGCCCAGGGGGAATTCAATGGTTTCTCGACGGGATTTTTTTAGAGGTGCGGGCGCGGTGACTGCCGCAGTGACCGCGGCTACGGTGAGCAAGGTCGCCATCGCGGCCTTGCCCGAAGCGGTTATTCAGACCAATCCGGACACCATGCCGCCGCTGGTCCCTCCTTCCGGCCGGCCCTACAACCCGGTAGTGACGCTCAACGGCTGGACCCTGCCCTGGCGCATGAACCAGGGCGTGAAGGAGTTTCACCTGGTGGCCGAACCGGTGGTGCGCCAAATGTCGCCCGGATTCACCGCGCATCTGTGGGGCTATAACGGCCAGTCGCCCGGGCCTACCATCGAGGTGGTGGAAGGCGATCGCGTGCGCATGTTCGTGACCAACAGGCTGCCCGAGCACACCAGCATCCACTGGCACGGCCAGCGCCTGCCCAATGGCATGGACGGCGTCGCAGGGTTGAACCAGAAAGCGATCCAGCCGGGAAAGACCATGGTCTACGAATTCGTGGCACGCCGGCCGGGCACCTTCATGTATCACCCGCATGCCGACGAAATGACGCAAATGGCCATGGGCATGATGGGTTCCTGGATCACCCACCCCAAAGGGAAGCATCCGCTGATCGAAGAAGTCGATCGCGATTTCGTGTTTCTGCTCAACGCCTATGACGTCGATCCGGGGAGCTATACGCCCAAGATCATGACCATGACGGATTTCAACCTGTGGTCCTGGAACAGCCGCATTTTTCCGGGGATCGATCCGCTGGTGGTGCGCAAGAACGACAAGGTGCGCATACGCATCGGCAATCTGACCATGACCAACCACCCGATGCACTTGCACGGCCACGAGTTTCTGGTGACCGGTACCGACGGCGGGCCGACTCCCAAGTCCAGCCGCTGGCCGGAGGTGACCACCGATGTGGCGGTGGGCCAGATACGCCAACTCGACTTCCTCGCCGACGAGGAAGGCGACTGGGCGTTCCACTGCCACAAGAGCCATCACACCATGAATGCAATGGGGCACGATGTCCCCACCATGATAGGCGTGGACCACAGGGGAGTAGTCAAGCAGATCACCAATCTGCTGCCGGACTACATGGCGATGGCCGAACGCGGCATGGCCGACATGACCGAAATGGAAATGCCCCTGCCCGACAACACCGAACCGATGATGGGCGGCCAAGGTCCTTTCGGCTCGGTCGAAATGGGCGGCATGTTCAGCGTGCTCAAGGTGCGCAAGGATCAACAGCCGGGGGATTACCGGGATCCGGGCTGGTACCGGCACCCGCAGGGCACGGTCGCCTTCGAGTGGACCGGGGCGCTGGCTCAGCCGGCGCGGTTCCAGTCCGAGGACGGGCAATCGATGCCTCCGAGCAGCATGCCGATGAAAAACAGGGAAGTGCGGGTGCGCAAACCTACGGGCCGCACCGGTCACTGAGTCGTAATCAGAAATTCAAGCTCAAAGGAAAACGCATGCCTATCAAGATTCTCACGCTGACTGCCCTGCTGTCGCTCGGCGCCGTTTCCAATGGCGTGCTGGCCAGCGGTACGCACGCGGGCGGCCGCGACGATGGCGATGCCATCGGCGTTCCCGGCAAGGCTGCCAAGGTCACCCGGACGATTGCAGTGGACATGACCGACAACATGCGCTTCAAGCCGGAGCGCATCAGCGTCAGTCGCGGCGAAACCATACGCTTCAAGGTAAGGAATTCGGGGAAGCTCAAGCACGAGCTGGTGCTGGGCACGAAGAAGGAGCTCGAAGAGCACTACAAGGCGATGATGAAATTCCCCGAAATGGAGCACGAAGAGGACAACATGATCACGCTAGCGCCCGCGAAGTCGGGCGAAATCGTCTGGCAGTTCACCAAGTCCGGCAAGGTTGATTTCGCCTGCCTGCAACCCGGCCACTACGAGGCGGGCATGAAGGGGCAGGTCATTGTCACCGCGAAGCAAAAGCAGGGCAACAAGTGACGGCCGCGCCGCTCGCGGGTATTGAGTCAACGCAGACCTTTGAGCACCATCAACGTAAGGAACCAAACATGAAATCCCGGAACACCATACTCTCGATGAGCGTTTTCGCTGTTGCCGTTGTCGCTTCGTCCGGCGCTAGCGCGCAGGCTACGATGAGCGGCGGAAAAATGGGCGACATGAAAATGGGTGATATGAAAATGGAACAGTCCGCGGCTGCTGCCGCGGTGACCGATGGCGAAGTGCGCAAGGTCGACAAGAACGCCAAGAAAATCACCATCAAACACGGACCGATCAAGAACCTCGACATGCCGGGAATGACCATGGTGTTTCAGGCCAGGGATCCGGCCATGCTCGAGAAAATTCAGAAAGGCGACAAGGTGAAATTCAAGGCGGCGCTGGACGGCAGCGCCTTGGTCATTACTGAAATTCAGCCGGCGAACTAGCCGCGGTTGTCGCGGCCAGCATCTCATTACGGATGAGTCTTTACGACAGATGGATCCTGCCCAGGGCCTTGGATCTGGCCATGCGCAACAAGGAAGTGACGCGCCACCGCGCTGCGCTCGTGCCAGGGGCGCGCGGGGTTGTGCTTGAGGTGGGAATCGGTTCGGGCCTGAACTTCCCGTTCTATGGGCCGCAAGTAGAGCGGTTCTATGCCATCGATCCATCGGAGGCGCTATTGCGCATGGCGCGCAAAAGGGCTCGGTCGGTGTCGTTCCCGGTGGAGTTCTTCGCGCGTTCGGGGGAGGCGATCCCGATCGAAAATCATAGCGTGGATACTGTCGTTACTACATTTACCTTGTGTACGATTGCCGACCCGCTTGCGGCGCTGCGGGAAATGCGCCGCGTGCTCAAGCCCGCGGGCCGGCTGCTCTTCGCCGAGCACGGTCTGGCACCGGATGCGTCCGTGCGGCGCTGGCAGCATCGCTGCAACCCGCTGTGGAACAGGATTGCAGGGGGCTGCAATCTGGACCGGAAAATGGATGAACTGATAGTTACAGCGGGTTTCCGTATTGCGGAGTTGACCGTCGAATACGCCAAAGGCCCGCGGCCGCTGAGTTATATCTACGCTGGATCCGCGCGGCCCTAATGCATTCCGCCCTTCGCCACGGTTGCTGTGTTCGCGGCGGCGCTTGCCGTCATCCCTGCATTCTGCGGAGCGGCTTGCATGGCCGCGGAAGAAATCATGTCATGTTGTCGCGTTGTAGGCCTAGGCAGGGCCGGCCCGCGGTGTTGCGCCGCGCTACCATCCTTTCGCGCTCGTGCTGCTCGCTTTCAGGCCATTCCGGGCGGCATAGGACAATCCAGAACTCCGGCGAAGGCGCGGAATAGCTCTAATTCAACGGCTGTTATTTTTTGATCGCGCCAGATGCTGGCGACACAAGCTTTGAGCAGTTTGGATTTAGCCAATGGTTTCAATTGTTCCAATTTGGCCAAAGTCCGGTCCAGATCCAATATCCTGATTTGATCCTTCGCCAGCAATGTGAGGCCGCCTGACCCCAGCGCTGCAACCGCCGCAGCGAATGCTTCCTGCGCACCGCTTTGGTCCTGAGCGCCGGCATGGGCCATCATCGATAGTACGATTTCAATTTCTCTCTCTATGTGCCCTGGCTCGGAGTAGCGCGCCTTCATCGACGCCAGTTTTAAAAAATGGCCGTCGAGATGATTGAACAGAATCTTCTGCAACGACCACTCCAGCAGGTCAACCCTGGAGTCCATTTCGATCAAAGCGAGCAGATTGTTCTTGAACGATTTGTACTGGTTGAGCGATAACTGCTTTAGCGCCGGAATGGCGATATCGATAATCGGCAGGCGGAACTTGGCGTCCAGCTCGTCCATCTGCGGCATCAAGGCGAGGGTTAGCGCGTAGACGTCCGGATCGGCATAATCCTGCAATTGCTTCAATTGTTTCGCGCGAACCCCCTGTCCCTTGTCAAGCGCCATGGAATAGATGAGTGCGCGAGCGCCGTGCGGTTCGCGCGCGGCCTCCTTGATGGCCGCGGATAACTCGGACAGCAGCGAGCGGGCGTAATCCACGGCTCCCTGCTTCGGGTTGCCGATTTGATCCATGGCCGTCATGACGCCGGCCATCGCCGCGCCGGCGGCGACCGTAGCCATCTTGTTGGCATCTGCCTTGCGCGGCATCGATTTGGCTGCAGCGGCCTGCCCCGCATCCTGCACCGCATCGGGCCGGTCGGAGGAGTCGAACTTGCCGTCCCAGCCAGGATCAATGCGCAGGATGCGCTTTGCCAGCGGCGGGTGCGTGGCGGACAACATTTGCATGAAACCCGAAATCCCCTGCGCGAAAAACGCATGGCTGACTTCGGGCGCGCCGGGATTTTCGATCCTTGAACCAGACTCCAGCCCCCCGATTCGCTTCAGCGCACCGGCAATCCCGTCCGGGTTACGCGTAAACTGAACCGCCGTGGCGTCGGCCAGGTATTCCCGCTGCCGGCTCACCGAGGCCTTTATCAGGGCGCCGAAGAACGTGCCGGCGAAACCGATGGCCATCAGTCCGACCGCGAGTCCCAGTATTGCGGCCCCGCTCTTGTCGTTACCGCGCCGGCGTCCCGACAAGGAAGTCGAATACAGCAAGTAATAGCCAAGTATGCCTAGGATCAGAATGCCGTTCAGGGCGCCCATCAGGCGGATGTTGAGCCGCATATCGCCATTGAATATATGGCTGAATTCATGCGCGATGACGCCCTGCAGCTGATCGCGATTCAGATGCTCTATCGTCCCCTGGGTCACGCCGATGACCGCATCGCGCGGCGAGAATCCCGCCGCGAAAGCATTGATGCCCGCCTCGTTCGTAAGCAGATAGACAGGCGGCGCAGGCGTGCCGGAGGCGATGGCCATTTCTTCCACCACGTTCAGCAGTTTGCGTTGATTCGGGTCTTGCGTATTGCGTGGAATTAATTGCCCGCCCAGCGACTCTGCCACTACCTTTCCACCCGCGGACAAGGCCATGATCTTGTAAAGGCTGCCCGCGAGCACCACTACACTGACGCCGGCGCCTACAGCGGCAAAGGTCTGCCAATCCATTTGCCGGATCAAGGCCTGGCCATCGCGCAACTGGTCGCTGTTGATAAAGCCAAACACGATCATGACCAGCACATTGGTCATGACGATCAGGGCGATCACGGCAAGAACGAACAGCACGACCAGCAGGGTCGTGCTCTTGCGCACACGGTCTTGCGATTCAAAGAAGTTCATCGTTTCAACGCCAGAGCGAGCAACAGCGGCGGAAACGAAGCCCGATCAAAACGCGACCTTGGGCGCAAGCTTTATCGCTGCAGTGTCTTCAAATTCCAGCAATGCCGCATCCTGCGTGTGGCCAAACATCGGCGCAAAGAAAACCGGCGGGAATGACTGTTTATAGGTGTTATAGGCCATCACCTGGTCATTGAACGCCTGGCGGGCGAAGGAAACCTTGTTTTCCGTGCTCGTCAGTTCCTCGCTCAACTGCATCATATTCTGGCTCGCCTTGAGATCCGGATAGGCTTCCATCACCATTTTCATATTCATCATGGCGCCGGACAGTTTGCCTTCGGCGCCCATCAGGCCTTTCATCGCCTCGGCCCCGCCCGGCGTCGCCGCCGCTTTGGCCAACATGGTGGATGCCTCGTTGCGCGCCGCGATCACTGATTCCAGGGTTCCGCGTTCGTGCTTGAGGTAACCCTTCGCGGTCTCGACCAGATTGGGAATCAGGTCGTAGCGCCGTTTCAGCTGCACCTCTATCTGCGCAAAGGCATTCTTGTACCGATTCCTCAGCGTAACCAGCTGGTTATAGATCGCGATCACATAGAAAACCGCCAGCGCAATGGCGACCAATATTCCTATGACTACGGTTAGTGTGGTACCCATGTTCTTTGCCTCTATTTAAGATTGCG
>JACZJV010000030.1 GCA_014860355.1 Burkholderiales bacterium
GCGCATACGCTGCGCCTGCGCAGCTACGGCGAGGTCGAAGGCGTGCTCGCCCAGGTGCGCGAGTCGGGCGCGCAGATCGAGGAGCTGGAATTGCTGCAGCCGGACCTGGAAGACGTGTTCGTGCAGATCATGAAAGACGCCAAGCGCTAGCGCAAACCATCGATATGACCCGCCCTGCTTTTTTCGACTCAAGGCCCTGAGCATCATGTCCGGCTTCGGCACGCTGCTGTACAAGGAACTGCTGCGCTTCTGGAAAGTCGCGTTTCAGACCGTCGCCGCACCGGTGCTGACCACTCTCCTGTACCTGCTCATCTTTTCCCACGTGATGCAGGGGCGCGCGCCGGTCTACGGCGAGGTGGCTTACGCGGCTTTTCTGGTGCCCGGACTGGTGATGATGGCAGTGCTGCAAAACGCCTTCGCCAACGCCTCGTCCAGCCTGATTCAGTCCAAGGTCACGGGCAATATCATTTTCGTATTGCTGCCCCCCTTGTCGAATTGGGATTTCTTCGCCGCCTACGTGCTCGCTTCGGTGGTGCGCGGCATGGTGGTCGGGGCCGGGGTGCTGCTGGTGTCGCTCGCTTTCGTCGGGCTCTCGTTCGAGCACCCGCTGTGGATAGTCGCTTTCGCCCTCACCGGCAGCGCAATACTGGGAACGCTAGGCTTGATCGCCGGTATCTGGGCCGACAAGTTCGACCAGGTGGCGGCGTTCCAGAGCTTTCTGATCATGCCGCTCACCTTCCTGTCCGGGGTCTTCTATTCGATCCACTCGCTGCCCGCGTTCTGGCAGGGCCTGTCGCGATTCAACCCGTTCTTCTACATGATCGACGGCTTTCGTTACGGCTTTTTCGGCGTGTCCGATATCAATCCTGCCTTGAGCCTCGCGGTCGCGCTCGCCAATCTGCTCGTGTTTACCGCGATTACCCTCGCGCTGCTCAAGCGCGGTTATAAACTTCGTCACTGAAAGGACGCTCATGCTTACACCGGAACAAGTCAAGACTTACATCGAGCAGGGCCTCGCGTGCGAGCACATCGAACTCGCCGGGGACGGCCAGCATTTCCAGGCGCTGATCGTATGCGCGGAGTTTCGCGGCAAGAGCCGGGTACAGCGGCACCAGCGCGTGTACCAGGCCCTGGGCGAGCGCATGCGCGAGGAAGTGCACGCGCTGTCGATGCAGACCCTCACGCCGGAGGAATGGCGCGAACAGGCCGTCTGACGAATGGACAAGCTTCTGATCCACGGCGGCGTGCCGCTCGCCGGCGAGGTGCGCATTTCCGGCGCCAAGAACGCGGCCTTGCCTATCATGTGCGCGGCGCTGCTTTCGTCCGCTCCGCTGCGGCTCGCCAACGTGCCGCATCTGCGTGACGTTACCACCCTGCTCAACCTGCTCGGCGGCATGGGCGTAGCGGTGTCGCTGGACGAAAAGCTGGGATTGGAGCTCGACGCCGGCCGCCTGCACACGCCGCTCGCACCCTACGACCTGGTAAAGACCATGCGCGCGTCGATACTGGTGCTGGGGCCGCTGCTCGCGCGCTGCGGCGAGGCGCGCGTATCCCTGCCCGGCGGCTGCGCCATCGGCCAGCGGCCGGTAGACCAGCACATCAAGGGGCTGCAGGCCATGGGTGCGGACATAAGCGTCGAGCACGGCTATATCATCGCCAGGGCCAAACGGCTGCGTGGAGCGCGCATTTGTACCGATCTGGTGACCGTCACCGGCACCGAAAACCTGATGATGGCGGCCTGCCTCGCCGAAGGCGTCACCTCGATCGAGAACGCGGCGCGCGAGCCCGAGGTCGTCGATCTCGCCGATTGCCTCAGGGCGATGGGGGCCAGAATCGAGGGCGCCGGCAGCGACACCATTACCATCGAGGGCGTGAGCGCGCTCGCCGGTGCAGGGCACCGCATCATGCCCGACCGCATCGAGACCGGCACCTTCCTCGCCGCCGCCGCCGCGACCGGGGGCTCGGTGGTGCTGCGCAACACCAACGCGCGCATACTCGAGGCGGTGCTGGACAAGCTGCGCGAGTCCGGCGCCAGTATCGACGCGCAGGGCGACACGATCGCCCTTGCGATGGAAGGACCGCCCCGCAGCGTCAACCTGCGCACTGCGCCTTACCCGGGGTTTCCCACCGACATGCAGGCGCAGTTCATGGCGCTGGACTGCATTGCGCGCGGCACCGCGGTGTTGACCGAAACGATCTTCGAAAACCGCTTCATGCACGCGCTCGAGTTGCAGCGCCTGGGCGCAGACATCGAAATCACCGGTAATGCCGCAGTGGTCAAAGGCGTGCCGCAGCTCGATGGCGCCACGGTGATGGCGACCGATCTGCGCGCCTCCGCCAGCCTGGTGATCGCCGGCCTGGTGGCCAGGGGGGAAACCCTGGTCGAGCGCATCTATCACCTGGACCGGGGCTACGAGTGCATCGAGGAAAAGCTCTCCCAGCTGGGCGCGCGCATCAAGCGCGTTCATTGACACGGCGCCGAGCGCCAGGTACGCGGTAAAATCGGTTTTTTTGCATCAGGCAGCACTGTGTCCCAAATCACCATAGCCCTGTCCAAGGGGCGAATTTACGAGGAAACCCTGCCGCTGCTGAAGGCGGCCGGCGTGGTGCCGCGCGACGATCCGGAGACTTCGCGCAAGCTGATCATCGCCACCAGCCTGCCCGCGGTGCGCTTGATCATCGTGCGCGCTTCCGATACCCCGACCTACGTGCAGTACGGTGCGGCCGACATCGGCATCGCCGGCAAGGACGTGCTGCTCGAGCATGGCGGCGAAGGCCTGTACCAGCCGCTCGACCTCGGCATCGCCGCCTGCCGCCTGATGGTGGCGGTGCCCGAGGGTTTCGACTATGCGCAGGCGGTGAAGCAGGGCGCGCGGCTGCGCGTGGCCACGAAATACGTGCAGACGGCGCGCGAGCATTTCGCCGCCAAGGGGGTGCACGTCGATCTGATCAAGCTCTACGGCTCGATGGAACTCGCCCCGCTGGTGGGGCTCGCCGACGCCATCGTCGATCTGGTGTCGAGCGGCAATACGCTGAAAGCCAACAATCTGTGCGCGGTGGAGCAGATCGTGCCGATCTCGGCGCGGCTGATCATCAATGTGGCGGCACTCAAGCTCAAGCGCGCGGCGATCCAGCCCCTGGTCGATGCGTTTTCCGCGGCGGTGCGCCGTGGCTGAAATCGCGCGCCTCTCGACCCGCGACGCGGACTTCGACACGCGGCTCGCGCGCCTTACCGCTTTCGAGGCGGCGCAGGACCAAACGGTGGACCGGACGGTGGCCGAAATCCTGGCCGCGGTGAAAAGCCGCGGCGACGCGGCGGTGCTCGAGTACACCGCGCGCTTCGACGGCGTCACGGCGGCGGCGCTGGCCGAGCTCGAACTGCCGCGCGCGATGCTCGCCCGCGCCCGCGACGCGCTGCCG
>JACZJV010000200.1 GCA_014860355.1 Burkholderiales bacterium
GTCGCCACCCTGGGGCCCGTCATCGCGCCGCGAGTCAGGCGCGCCGCGCGGACCGCGGTCCCGCCAGCGCCGGCGGCGCCAGCCAAAGCCGCAGCGATGCCGGTGGACAACTGCGACCAGCTGATGCACGCGGCATGGCAGCACGCCGACCGCGGCATGCCCGAGCAGGCCCGCGAGGACTGCCGCAAGGCAATCGCGATCGCGATTCTCGATCCGCGCCCCTACTTTCTGCTGGCGCAGCTCGCCCAGGAGCGCGGCGACACGGCGCAGGCGAAAATGCTGCTCAACAAAGTGATCTATCTCGATCATGGCTTCATTGCCGCCTACCTGGAACTCGGCGGCCTGCACGCACAAAGCGGCGAACATGTGCGCGCGCGGCGTATGTATGATACGGTGCGCAACGCACTTGCCGCGCTGCCGCCGCAGACATCGATCGCGCCCTACGGCGACTCGACCGCCGCCGATATCCTCACCTTCGTCGAGCGCCTGCTGGAGCGGCCGGAAAACGTCGTGGCAGGCGCGGACGCCGCGGCGCGCTCGCCACGGAACGCCTGAAGCGATGGACGAAACCTATCTTATTTTCGGCTATCGCGGCGCGCACTATGCCTTGCCCGTGCACGCCGTGCGCGAAATCGTCTGGCTGCCCGAACTCTCGGCGATCGAAGAGCTGCCGCCCTATATCGCCGGGGTATTCAATCTGCACGGACGCGTGGTGCCGGTGATGGATCTGAGCCTGCGTTTCGCACATGCGCGCGAGCCTTACCGGAGCAACGACCGCGTAGTCGTGATCGACCACGATGACGCGCGCGTCGGCATCGTCGCAAGCGAACTCTACGACGTCCTCGCCATAGCACTGGATGCGGTGGAACACCCGGATAGCTACCAAGGTGCCGGCGGGCATGCCCAATTCGTCAGCGGCGAGGCCAAGCTGAGCGATGGTCTCGCCATGCTGCTCGACGTGGACGCGCTGCTCGGCAGCGCGCCGCCCGAGGAAGCGCTGCTGGCCGAGATGCCGGGCTCGGCGCAATGGCTCGCTCAGCTGTTCGGAGAGCTGTCGAGCGAGGATGCCGAACTCTTCGCCAGCCGGGCGCGCAGCCTGGCCGCGATGCCGGCAAGCGCGGAACGCGCCGGGTTGGAAACCTTTGCCGTGATCCGCATCGACAGCGAACTGTTCGGTCTGGAGCTGGCCGCAGTGCGCGAGTTTTCGCACCTGCGCGGCGTCACTCCCCTGCCCTGCGGCCCGGCGCACATCGTCGGCAACATGAACCTGCGCGGCGACATCCTCACGCTGGTCGACGTCCGGCCCGCGCTGGGCATGGCGGCAACGGGTTCCATGAACGAGGTCGTGGTGGTGCGCATGGGCGAAACGCGATTCGGCCTGCAGGCGTCGGAAATCGTCGACGTGGTGCAGCTGGCGCCAGCGGATATTCCGGCGGTTCCGGTGGCTTCGGATCGCGCCGGCAACGCCTACTGCAAGGGCGTCGCTACGGTGGACGGCAAGGCAGTCGGCATTCTCGACCTGGAACGCATGCTCGCCGCGCGCGAACTGCAGGTGGCGGAGGAGGTGCAATGACCGGATCGAAGTCAGGCCGCCTTTTGCTGCAGCCATATTGATGCTTTTCGAAAGGGAAATCATGAGGACAAACCTGAATTTGAGAAAGCGCATCCTGCTCGGCTATCTCGCGCCGCTGCTGCTGATGCTCGGGGCATGCGTTGCGGTCGTGTGGAATACCCAGGGTGTGCTGCGGCTTTCCAAGTTGGTCGAGCTCAACTACGCCATCGTGGCCGATGCGAAGGACGTTCACACCGCGTCGGTGCAGCTTCAGAGTTCGGCGCGGGGATTCGTCCTGTTCAAGAACGAGGCGTCGCGCAAGAACTTCAACCAGGCCCGATCCTTGTTTCGCGACAAGCTGCGAGCGCTGCATCAGCAGGTCAAGGATCCGCAGCAACTGGAAAACCTGAGCAAGATCCAATCGACCAGCGAGCGGCTGGCGGAGTTTACGCAGCAGCTGATTCAACTGGCCGATGCCGGCGACGCGGCCAAGGCGGTGCAGCTATTCAGCGGCGGGACGGGCATCGAACTCGACGACGCGCTCGACGGATTGATCGACAGACTGGAACGACGCGACGCCGAGCTTCTGGCGGCACGACAGCTGGAACAAAGCCAGGCCATCGAATCGCTGGTGACATGGGTGTTGGCCAGCACGGCAATCGCCGTGCTGCTTGCGGTGGTGCTGGGCTGGTGGATCTCGGTACGGATCAGCCAGTCGATCGTCGAGGCAGTCGCGGGCATGAGCACCTCTTCGTCGGAAATCGCCTCGACCGTGGACGAGCACGAGCGCGTGGTCACGCAGCAGGCGGCTGCGGTGAATGAAACCACCAGCACCGTAGAGGAACTGGGCGCCTCCTCGCGCCAGTCGGCCAGTCAAGCCGAGACCGTGGCCGAAGCGGCAAAGCAGACGCTGGAGGTCACCCAGGACGGTATCCAGCTTGCCAATCAGGCCTCCGCAAGCATGGCCAACATGAAGCAGAAGGTGGGCTCGGTCGCAGCGCAGATTCTGCGCCTGTCGGAACAGGCGGGGCAGATCGGCAGCATCGCCAAGGTGGTGGGCGAGCTGGCCGGCGAGACCAATATGCTGGCGTTGAACGCAGCGGTCGAAGCCGCGCGCGCTGGCGAACACGGCAAAGGCTTCGCGGTAGTTGCGGCCGAAGTGCGCAAGCTTGCCGACCAGAGCAAGAAATCGGCCGAGCGCGCCAATGCGCTGGTCACGGAAATCCAGAAGGCGACCAATTCGGCGGTGATGGTGACCGAGGAAGGCAGTCGCACGGCCGAAGACGCCGCAGCGATCATAGGCCGAACGATCGATGCATTCAGTTCCATTTCGGTCGCGGCAAACGGCGTATCGGTAAGCGCGCAGCAGGTGCTGCTAAACAGCAAGCAGCAGGCCGCGGCGCTGGGACAGGTGACCGAGGCGATGAAAAGCCTGGCCGCGGGATCGGCGCAGATGGCAGCGGGTACCGAGCAGACCAAGAAAGGCGTGCAGAAGCTCAATAGCGTCGCGCTCGACCTGCAGGCAATGGTGTAGCGCTGACCACCTGCCGTTGCCGCCTCGAACGCTATGGACCGAAGTGCCTGAAGGAGTTGTCATGAACTACAAAATGAACTTACGCAAGCGAATCCTGGCCGGATACCTCCTGCCGCTGCTGCTGATGCTGGGCGTCGCACTGGCCGTCTACTGGAACACCCAGACCCTGCAGCAGATATCGGACTCGTTTGGCCGATCGCAACTCGTCCTGCAGCACGTCAGAGGCGTCCATCGCGATCTCATCGCCGTGCAGCGCTCCACCCGCGGCTACATTCTGTTGAAGAACGACGCCTAGCGCAAAAGCCATCTTGCGGTCCAGTCACAGCTCCACGCCGGACTGGAAACCCTTGCGCGGGAAATTACCGATCCGAAGCAACGGGAAAACCTGCGCAAGCTCGCGGAATTCAGCAGGCGCATGGAAGACGCGGAGCAGGAATATTTCGCGCTGGTGGATGCTGGCAAGACGGCCCGGGCGGTGGAGATTTTCAGGACCGGAAAAACCATCGGCATGAGCGGGGAACTCGACGCATTGGCGGGAGAATTGGAAAGCCGCGAGGGAGAAATCGTGGCAGCGCGCCAACAGGAACAGAAAAAAGCCATGGCGCAATTGACTATGGTGGCCGTAGGCGCCACCGCACTGGCGCTGCTTCTTGCCCTGGCGCTCGGCGCCTGGATTGCGGCACGGATCAGCCAGTCGATCGGGCAGGCGATCGCTGACATGAGTTCGTCCTCCAGCGAGATCGCCGCAGCGGTGAGCGAGACTACGAGCACGGTCGAGGAATTGGGCGCGTCGTCAAGGCAGTCCGCCTCGCAGGCCGAATCTGTTGCAAATGCCGCCAAAACATCCCTCGACGTGACCGAGAACGGCATCCACCTCGCCAGCCAGGTCTCTGCGAGCATGACGGAAATGAAGCAGAAAGTCGGCCTGGTTGCAGAGCAGATACTGCGCCTGTCGGAGCAGGCCGGGCAGATCGGCAGCATCGCCAAAGTGGTCGGCGAACTTGCCGGCGAGACCAACATGCTGGCGCTGAACGCCGCCGTGGAGGCGGCGCGCGCGGGCGAGCATGGCAAAGGCTTCGCCGTAGTGGCGACCGAAGTGCGCAAGCTCGCCGACCAGAGCAAGAAGTCGGCGGAACGCGCCAATTCTCTGGTGGCCGAAATCCAAAAGGCGACCAACTCGGCGGTCATGGTAACCGAGGAAGGTAGCGCCACAGCCGAGAAGGTCACCGGCATCATCGACAACACGATAGCCGCATTCGGCTCGATATCCACCACGGTAAACGGCGTGTCCGTGAGCATGCAGCAGCTGCTAATGAACAGCCGGCAGCAGGCCACGGCCCTTGCCCAGGTTACCGAGGCGATGAAGAACCTCGTCGCAGGAACGACGCAATTGAACAGCATCGGGCTGAATCTGAAGACCATGGTTTAGCGACGCACGCACCGACTTATGGAACCGCGATGATCGAAGACGCAAAACTACGCGAACTGTTCAAGGCCGAGAGCGAGGAACATCTGCAGCACCTGGACGACGCCTTGCTCCAGTTGGAGAAAACGCCCGCCGATCGGGCGCTGCTCGAGGACGCGTTTCGCGATGCGCACAGCTTGAAGGGCGCAGCGCGCATGCTCGGCCTCGGCGCCATTCAGGCGCCGGCGCGCGAGCTGGAGGACGAACTGAATGCTGCGCGCAGCGGCGAACTGGCGCTCGATGCAGCAGCGATAGGACGCATGTCGGCCGAGCTGGCGCAAGTCCGACGGCTGGTCAACGACGCGGTGAGCGAGGCGAGCGCGGGCGCAGCGGCCGTGCAGCCGCTGCACGAGGGCAGTCGGGATTCCGCCGCGGACACCGCACCGGTCGCGCTCGCACCGGTGGCCGTTACGATCCAGGCGGGCGCCGAGTCGGCTGGGGCGGAACCGGCGCCGTCGGCACCGTTTCGCATCGAGTCGGTGCGGGTCGATACCAGGAAACTCGATGCACTCATGACGCATGCAGGCGAACTGACCGTGACCCGAACGCGACTTGCTCGCCGGGTGCCGGATGTCGATGCGCTAATCGACCTGATGGACGAGTGGGCACGGCGCGAACCGGTGCGCCGTCAGGCCTTGGCCGTGGCGGATTCGGGCGAGGGCCTCGAGCGTCGCGCGCGCATGGGTATGCTGCTAGGCCGGCTGCGCGCGGGTTTGTCCGAGGACAGCGCGCGCCTCGACTACCTAGCGGGCGAGCTGGAAAGTGGAATCCGCCTCGCCCGTCTGCTGCCGCTATCCGATGTGTTCAGGCTATTCCCGCGCATGGTGCACGACCTCGGCCGGGAACAAGGTAAGGAACTGGAGTTCGTAATCGAGGGCGAGGGCACGAACGCCGACAAGCGCATTCTGGAGGAGATCAAGGATCCGCTGATGCACATGCTGCGCAACGCCGTCGACCACGGCATCGAGCCCCCGCAGGAGCGCGAAGTCGCAGGCAAACCCCGCCGCGGCACGGTTTGCATCAAGGCCAGCCTTGCTGCCGGCATCATCGCCATCGAGGTGAGCGACGACGGGCGCGGCCTGGACGAGCAGGAGATCGCCCGCGCCGCCGCGAAGCGCGGCCTCGCGAGCGAGGCCGCGCTCGCCTCGATGAGTTCCGCGGAAATTCAGGCGCTCGTCTTCAGCCCGGGCATGTCCACTGCCGGATTCGTCACTGACGTATCCGGGCGCGGCGTGGGCATGGGCGTGGTGCGTGCGAACGTCGATCGCCTCAAAGGTTCGATCCAGCTGCAGTCTACCCGGGGAAAAGGAACCGTCATCACGCTCCTGCTGCCGGTGACGCTGGCCACCGTGCGGGTTCTGGTGGTGGAAGTCAATGGCCACCCCTACGGCCTGCCGGTGGAATACGTGCAGGTGTCGAAACAGGTCGCCGCAGATGCGGTATTCGCGGTCGAGGGCCGGGACGCCATCCTGCACCAGGGCAGCCCGGTTTCAGTCGCAGCGCTGGGTGAACTGCTGCAATTGCCGCGGTCGGTCGAGCGCAGCGCGGCCGGCGAGGCGCCGGTGGCGACGCCCTGCGTACTGCTAGCCGTGGGCAGCGAGACCTTCGGCGTCTTCGTCGATGAACTGCTCGATGAGCAGCAGGTGGTGCTCAAGCCGCAAAGCGCGCTGCTCGAACGCGTGCGCAATGTCGCCGGCGCCACCATCCTCGACAGCGGCGAGATTTGCATGGTGCTCAATCCGCAGGACCTGCTCGCGTCGGTGCGCAAGGGCGCGGCGCCCATCGCAGCGCCCGAAGCGCACTCTGCTGGCGAAAGGAAGAAAGCCATCCTGCTGGCCGAAGACAGCATCACCACCCGCACCCAGGAAACGCGCATTCTGGAGAGCGCGGGCTACGAAGTGGTCGCGGCGGCGGACGGCCTCGAAGCCTGGAACAAGCTCGCCGCGCGCGCCTTCGACGCCGTCGTCAGCGATGTGATGATGCCGAACCTGGACGGTCTGGCGCTTGCCGCAAGAATCCGCCGCGAGCCGCGCTACGCGGAGTTGCCGATCATCCTGGTGACCTCGCTTGCCTCGAATGACGACAAACGGCGCGGACTCGAGGCCGGCGCGAATGCCTACCTCACCAAGACCGCCTTCGATCAGCGCATATTGCTCGACTGTCTACAAAGGTTGATCTGATGTCTCACGAAACCGCACGAGTCGACACGCACGGCATTCGCGTGCTGCTGGTGGACGATTCTCCGCTCTCGATGGAACTGGTCCGGCGCCTGCTTGCGGGGGCGTCCGAAATCCAGGTCGTCGGCACCGCCAGTAACGGCGTCGAAGCCCTGGAACTGATCCCCAAGGTGCGGCCCGATGTCATCTGTACCGACTTGCACATGCCAATAATGGACGGCCTCGAACTCACCCGAACCTTGATGGCGCAAAATCCGCTTCCCATCCTGGTGCTGAGCGTTTCGGTCCAGGCGGAGCAGGAGCGCAACATATTCGACATGCTCGATGCGGGCGCGCTGGACATCCTGGCCAAACCGCGCGGCGGAATCGAATCCGACTTCGGCATCATCGCTTACGATCTCATCAGGAAGATCCGCATCCTCGCGGGCGTCAAGGTGATGCGTAGGCGCGCCCCGGGAGTCCGGCCAGCGCAGCCCTTGCCCGAGTTGGCTGCATCCCGGCCGGGCATCATCGGCATAGGCGCTTCGACCGGCGGTCCGCAGGCGCTGGAGACGATCCTGGGATATCTGCCGGCTGACTTTCCGCTGCCGCTGGTGTGCGTGCAGCACATCGCCGAGGGCTTCATGCAAGGCCTGGTCAGCTGGCTCGCGGGCAGCTGCCGGATCCGGGTCCGCGCCGCCGTCGAGGGTGAACGACCGCTTGCCGGGACCGCGTATTTTCCGCCCAATGAGCGCCACCTCGAAATCGATGAAACCGGCGCCTTCCGCTGCTCCGGCGCGCTGCCCTCAGGCGGGCACCGGCCGTCGGTCGATATCGCGTTCAGTTCCCTCGCCCGCTGCTACCGCGCGGCGGCGGCGGGAGTGCTGCTCACCGGCATGGGCCAGGACGGGGCGCAGGGCATGCTCGACATCGCGCGCGCTGGAGGCCTGACCATCGCGCAGGATGAAGCATCGAGCGTGGTATTCGGCATGCCCAGGCGCGCGATCGAGCTGGGTGCGGCGCGCCACGTGCTGCCGCTCGAACAGATCGGGCTGGCGTTGTGCGGGCTCGGCGCCGCCAAAGCAACACGCGACCAATTGGGCACGACGATTCCGATCAGCCACAAGTCGCAGCAACCCTGATGCGCCGCTGGCGCAGGAAGACGATCATGCAAGCAGAAGCCGCTGAATCCAGACATCCCCGCAACGCGGAGGACGGACCGGACGCGACCATCCTCGTCGTCGAGGACAGCCCGGTGCAGACCGAACTGCTGCGCCGCGCACTCGAGGGCGCGGGCTACAAGGTGATCGCGGCCGGCGACGGCGCCGAGGGCCTCGCCCTGGCCAAGGCGAACCATCCCGCCGCGGTGGTGAGCGACATCAACATGCCGCACATGGACGGCTACCAGATGTGCCACGCGATCCGGGGCGACGCCGAACTGACGCATACGCCGGTGATCCTGCTCACCATGCTGTCGGACCCGGTCGACGTGATTCGCGGCCTGAACGCGGGAGCGGACGCCTACCTGACCAAGCCCTACAACATACCCAGCCTCATTGCGCGCCTCGAGGCGCTGCTGGCCTTTCCTCCGGCCCCGCCACCGCCGGTGGAGCGCAGAAAAATCGAAGTGCGCCTCGACGGTCAAACCTATTCGGTCGACGCGCACGGCCCGCGCATGCTGAATCTGCTGGTATCGACTTACGAGAACGCGGTGCTGCAGAACCGCGAGTTGGCTGCGACCCAAAGTGCGCTCGAGAACCTGAACCAGCACCTGGAACTGCGCGTGGCGGAGCAGACCGCAGCGCTGAAGGTGAGCGAGCAACGCTTCCGCTCCCTGATCGAGCATGCGTCGGATCTCGTGGTTGTCGTCGATGCGAGCGGCAGAATCACCTATATCAGCCCTTCAATCCGGCAGATCGGCGGCTACGAACCGGACGAGCTCACGGCCAGCAATTACATCGAGTTCGCTCATCCGGAGGACGCGCCGGCTGCTGCCGCAAGCTACGCCGAGCTCACACGCAATCCCGGCATGACGCACAAGACCGAATTCCGCTTCCGCCGCAAAGACGGCCGCTGGGCAGTGCTCGAGTCGTCCTCGCGCAATGCGATCCTCGATCCGGCAGTCGCGGGAATTGTCGTCAACGCGCGCGACATCACCGAGCGCAAACTTGCCGAAGTTGCCCTGGCGCGGCTCAATCGCGCGCTCAGAACGTTGAGCGCTGGCAACATCGCACTGGTGCATGCCGTCGATGAGCAGCAGCTGATCGAGGAGATGTGCCGCATTCTCGTCAAAACCGGAGGCTACCTGCTCGCCTGGGTCGGATCCGTCGAGCGCGACGAACGCAAGTCAGTGCGGCCGATTGCTCACCATATCCAGGGAAACGATTATGTTGAGCGCAACCTCGTGACCTGGAGCGCAGACGCCTCGGGCCAGGGGCCCTCGGGCACAGCGATCCGGACCATGAAACCGCATATCGTGCAAGATGTCAGGACCGACCCCGGGTACGCTCCCTGGCGCGACAACGCAATTCAACTCGGTTGCACCGCCGTGGCCAGTTTCCCGCTGTTCGACGAAGGTGAATCGGTGATGTATGTGCTGTGCGTCTACTCTAGCGCGAGCTTCTCGCAGGACGAATCCGCTCTGCTTGCCGAACTTGCCGGCGATCTCGCGTTCGGAATCAGGTCGCTGCGCGCCCGCACCGCGCATGAATTGAGCGTTCAACGCCTGAACCGCAGCATGGAGGGAACCATCCAGGCGATGGCAGCCACGCTGGAGATGCGCGACGCGTACACGGCGGGCCACCAGCGCCGCGTTTCCGAGCTCGTGATCGCGATTGCCGGCGCGCTGTGCTTGCCCAAAGAGGATGTCCGCGCGTTCGGACTGGCCGCCATCGTGCACGACCTGGGCAAGATTCAGGTCCCGGCCGAGATACTGAGCAAACCGGGCAAACTCCAGCCGATAGAGTTCGAACTGGTCAAGAGCCACCCGCAGGCTGGCTACAATATCCTCAAGGACGTCGACTTCCCCTGGCCGATCGCGGAGATCGTCCGTCAGCATCACGAGCGCCTGGACGGTTCAGGTTACCCGCGCGGCCTGAAGGGCGAGGCCATGCTGGTCGGTGCGAAAATCCTCGGCGTCGCGGATACGGTAGAAGCCATGACTTCGCACCGGCCCTACCGGGCCGGCCTGGGCATCGACAAGGCGCTGGCCGAGATCGAGCAAGGAAGCGGCCGGCTATACGATGCCGCTGTGGTCGATGCCTGCGTCAGGCTGTTTCGCGAAAAGCAGTTCGCCTTTTCCGCTTAGAACGCGCCAGTGCCCTGTCAGTTTCAACGCGTGACCAAATCCACCAACGGTCCCGGTCTGATCCCTGTGCGCTGAATGCGCGCAGCGCTCGAGTTTGCGCACTGCAAGCGGACTGCCCGCCCGGCGCACGACCCGCGCCGGCTTGCACCATGCTGCCATACCAGCAAATTGCCAGGACCGAACCGCTGGCAAATTCCGTTAGCCAGCACGGAAACTGCCCTTAGCTTGACCTGAATCAAACCGCCCGAGTCCGCGCTGGTGGTAGCTTGATTCGCCAGGTCATCCTTTTTCCAGCCCCCAACACCGAGAGATGCACATACAGCGGAAATCGGCTTTCAACCTGGATGCCCTGCGGATCAATCCGACGGCTTCCGCGATTTTCTGGTCTGTGCTTACCGCGGCGTTGCTGACGGGCTTGTGGATCTTCGTCGGTGTCAGCCTCTCGCATGAGCGCAGGCTAGCCCTGGAAGCAGGAACCGCAGGGACCGCCAGGCTTGCGGTCGACTACGCGGAAAAAACGCAACGGGCGCTGCACTATCTCGACCAGGTTTTGCTCACCGTCCAGCTGGATTTCGACCTCCATGGCAACACGGTTCCGCTGGAAAACCTGGTCCTGCGCGGCCTCATTCCAGAATCCCGCGACTTCCTGGTGATGCTCGCGGATGAATCCGGGAAAATCCAGGCCAGCGACCGCACCCCAGTCCCGGCGCAGCCCGGCTACGCGCAAACGCGCCCGAACCCGTTTGGCGCCGCCGATTACGCGGCCGAACCCGTTCGGGTCGAGAAGTCCGCGTACGAACCTTTCCTGAACAACTACGCCGTGCGCGTCAGCCGCGCGCTGGTCGATGCCCATGGCGCCTACGCCGGGGCGCTGATCGGCGCGCTACCCGCATTCAAGTTTCTGCAACTGATAGACGCGGAAAAAATCGAAGCAAGCGGATTCGTCAGCGTGCTGGCCGGAAACGGGCAGGTCGTCGCGCACTACGGAAGAGTCGCCCTGGCCGCTGCGCCATTGGATGAGGGCGAGCTTGCGCACGGCACCGGCGCGCGCTGGGTGGCGAGCGCAAGCGCGGATCCGGCGCCCTACTACGTCGAGTGGAAACACGTGACCGGTACTTCCCTGCTGGTCGCGGTCGGGCGTTCCGAAGCAGGCATTCTGGGCCCCTTCGCTACCCGGCGCGACCTGCACCTGCGCGCCGGCTATGCGACGTCGGTACTGATACTGCTGTTCGGCATTGCCGCGGCCTGGCTGTCGGCCCGCCTGGCAGTCCGCTATCGGCAGGAATTGGCCACCCGGACCGCTTATCGCATCGCCTCGGAAGCCGCGCTGGACGGCTTCTTCATCCTCGAGGCAGTCAGGCATCCCGACGGCGCGGTTCGCGCATTCACGATCAAGGACTGCAACCGGCGCGCTGCCGAACTGATGGGCAGAGAGCGCAGCGAGCTGCTCGGCCACGATTTGTCCCATATCATGCCCGCGGCCCAGGCCGCCCAGACCACCGCCTACTATGCGCGCATATTCTCCAATGGGCGCCCGAGCCGTCTGAGCGAATTCGTTCCCCGCAGCGGGTCGCCGCTCAAACCCGCCTGGGTGGCGCACCAGGCCACCCCCACCGAAAACGGCGTCGCAGTGACGTTTCGCGATATTTCCGCATCCAAGACACACGCGCGCACGCTCGAGGACATGGCCCGCATCGACGCACTGACCGGGCTGCCCAACCGCCGCTGGCTGATGGAAAATCTTTCCGCGACGATCGACGCATGCGCCGCGAAGAACGCCAGGATGGCGCTGCTGTTCATCGACCTGGATGATTTCAAGACCGTCAACGACACGCTCGGCCATGCGGCCGGCGACCAGCTGCTCGAAGCCGTTGCCAGGCGCGTACGCGGCGCCGTACGCGACAAGGATGTGCTGTGCAGGCTGGGCGGCGATGAATTTACCGTCGTGCTGGGCACGATCGAATCGGCGCAGGAAGCCGCTGCAATCAGCGAACGCGTCCTCGCGACCTTGCACCGGCCCTTCAATCTAGAGGGACACGAGACCCAGGTCGGATCGAGCATAGGCATCAGCATCTATCCGGAAAACGGCCTGGACACCGATACCCTGATCAAGCACGCCGACCTCGCCATGTACCGCGCAAAGGAACTGGGCAAAGGCGGTTTTCAGTTTTTCGAAAATGAACTGAGCGCGGACGTGGAGCACAAGCTGGCGCTGGAGCAGGACCTGCGCCTGGCAATCGAACAGCGGGAGTTCGTGCTCGCCTACCAGCCAAAATACTCGGCCGGCGCCGGCCGCGTCATCGGACTGGAAGCCCTGGTCCGATGGGACAGCCCCGCGCGGGGACGGGTACTGCCGGGCGAGTTCATCGCGCTGGCCGAGAAGACCGGGCTGATCTGCGCGATCGGAAAGCTGGTCTTCGACATGGCTTGCCGCCAGATCGCGCAGTGGCGGCAGCAGGGATACGCGCCGCTGCCGGTGTCGATCAATGTTTCGCCCTGCCAGCTCGTCCGTACGGACCTCGCAGCCGACGTCGCCGCCGCCCTGGCGCGCCATGACGTGCCGGGCACGCTGATCGAAGTCGAAGTCACCGAAGCCTGCGTCATGGAACAGCCCGGCCTCGCGCGCGAGAAACTTGCGCCGCTGCGCGCCCTGGGCGTGCGCATCGCCCTGGGCGACTTTGGCAGCGGCTATTCGAGCCTGGACCAATTGAAAATTCTCGACGTGGCGGTGCTCAAGATAGCCCGCAGCCATATTGCAGACCTGCCCGATACCGCGGGCACGCAGGCTTTTCTGGGCGCAGTCGCGGCGCTGGGCGCCGCCCTGGGCATCGATATCATCGCCGAGGGCGTGGAAACCCCGGCCCAGCTTGCCTATCTGCAAAGCGCGGGCTGCGACCACGTTCAGGGTTTCCTGTTCAGCAAGGCGGTGGAAGCGGACGAAGTCCAGGCCGCGGTTCAGTCGCTGGAACAGGGGTCCGCAGCCGCGACGTAAGGAAGGGGTCGGGTTGCGCGTAAGCGCAGGATCCCGGCGCTAGGCGCCGCTGCAGCGTTTGACGAACTCCACGACAGCCCCGGCAACGATCCCGGCCTGGTCCCGCTGCGGCGTATGCCCGCAATGCTCCAGCTTCAGCAATTCCACCGCCCCGCTCACCTGGCGCGCGATCGCATCCACCTGCGCCATGCTGCCGTATTCGTCCTGCTGCCCCTGAATCGCGAGCAGCGGGCACGCGATGGCCGGCAGAAAGCTTTCAATATTCCAGCTGCGAAACGCGGGTGCGAGCCAGACCTCGTTCCAGCCGTAAAAGGTCCTAGCCGGGTCGCGATGATGGCGCGCAAGCTTTTGCATCAGGTCCGTGGTCTCGAACGCCTGTTTCGCGGCAGTGATGCCCGCGATGCTGATGTCCTCCACGAACACATGTGGCGCCATCGCCACGAGGCCGCGTACGGCATGGCCGGAACCGGCATGGATCAGCGCTATCGATGCGCCGTCGCTGTGGCCTATCAGTATCGGGCGCTCTATGCCGAGCAGGCGCAGCAGTTCAGGCAGGGACTGCAGCGCCTCGCGATGCATGAAATCGACGCCCAGCGGCTGCTGCAACACCTGCGACTGCCCGTGGCCGCAGCGCGAATAGACCATCGCCGGCAGCCCGGCGGCGGCGGCGATACGCTCGGGGAAATCGCGCCACATGCTGATCGATCCCAATCCCTCGTGCAGGAACACCAGGGTCGGGCCGACCGCGGCGGCGCCGATGCGTAGATATTCGAGGCTGCGGCCGCGCACGTCGATGAATGCGCAGGAACTGGACTCTGACATAGGGAGTTTTCGGCGTGGCCAGGTGCGCGAGCAGTAAAGGGAGCGCAGCCATGGCCTGTTAGAATTGCACCAATTATAAGCCAGCCAACATGAATTCAGACCCATCCATGCGCTATACGCGCACACCCCGGAGCAGGCCATGAGCGCCCACATCATCGACGGCAAGCAGATCGCGCAGAGACTGCGCGGCGAGTGGAAACAGCGCGCGGACCGGCTCAATGCGCTGGGCGTCTCACCCGGACTCGCCGTGGTCATCGTAGGCGACGATCCCGCCTCGCAAGTGTACGTGCGCAACAAGATCAAGGCCTGCCGCGAGGCCGGCATCCGCTCGGAAGAGCATGCGCTGCCCGGCGACAGCGGGCTCGCCGCGGTGCTCGCGCTCATCGACCGGCTCAATGCAGATGCGGGCATACACGGCATCCTGGTGCAGCTGCCCCTGCCCGCGCAGCTGGCGCCCGCTGCGGTGATCGAGCGCATCTCCCCAGACAAGGACGTGGACGGCCTGCATCCGCGCAACCTGGGCAGCCTGCTCGCCGGGCAGCCGCGCTTCGTACCCTGCACGCCAGCGGGCATCATGGAATTGCTGAAAACGACGGGGCTGGAGCTGCGCGGTCTGGAAGCAGTAGTGGTAGGACGCAGCAATATCGTGGGCAAACCGGTTGCGCTGCTGCTATTGCAGGCGGGCGCCACCGTCACCCTGTGCCACTCCCAGACCCGGGAGCTGGCGCATCATACCCGCCGCGCCGACGTGCTCGTCTGCGCGCTCGGCAAGGCGCAGGCGATAGGCGGTGAAATGATCAAAGCGGGCGCCGCGGTGATCGACGTAGGCATCAACCGTACCGCCGAGGGCAAGCTCACCGGCGACGTGGACTACGGCGCCGCGCTCGCGCGCGCCGGCTGGATCACGCCGGTCCCGGGCGGGGTCGGGCCGATGACCATCGCCATGCTGCTGGGCAACACCATCCTGTCGGCCGAGCGCCACGCCGCCGCACTAGGCATCCAGCTCGATTCCTGAGCCTCACGCGTGGCATTAGGCCTGTTCCGGCAGCTGGTGCCCGGGGCCGGCGCCGCCCGAAACGACTCCGCTGAGGTCCGCGTCGAGTGCCGATTCTGCGCTCAGGGGAGCACGGGCGCAGATCGGGTCCGCACCGCCCGCAGGACCGGGCGTCGGCTCTATCACCCGCGTCATCTGCATATCCTGCTGCGCCTATTGCCTGTCGCCGTTGTCTGCAGCCGCGGGCGGGCATGCTCGTGTGTGTATAAGCGTTGAAACGAACCGGCATATTCCGGGATAATTGTGCCTGGCCGCGGTACCCGAAGTGCGTGCCGCCGGATCAGAACTGCGGAGGCTGTATGAAGAATCCCACTTTTGGAATCGTGCTCGCGGCTGTGGCCCTGTTCAGCATGGGACTGCCGGGCCGCAGCGCCGCGGCTGCAATCGCTATAGAAGATCGTTCGGCGGTGGTCATGCAGCAGGGTGATCCCTTGGCTGCGAGAATTGAAGAGACCAGCCTGGGACGCGAATTGGTGGTTTCGTTCACCGCGAGCGACCGCACCTCGGCCGGAGAGCGGCTGATCGCTGCGACGTTCAAGATGATCATGCGCCGGGCCGACGGTAGTGTCCTTCCGACCGACATCGACATCGTCCAGGTGAGTCCCGGCGAGCGCAAGCAATGGCGCGTCCCCCTTAAACCAGCGGGAACCATCGACGCCGCGCAGATAGCCAAAATTGTGGTCCAGAACATCTATCTGTCCACCGCCGAAAGAAGCGAACGCGAGGTGCGCGAAAGTGTCGACGCCGATCGCCAGGCAAACCAGGCGCGTGCGCAAGTGCAGCGTCGAGCCGCGCTCGAACGCGAGCGGAAGATCAGGGCACGCAAATGGCCGCCGGAGATAGAGCGCGCGGTGATTGCTGAGAAAGTCATCCCCGGGATGAACGCGGACCAGGTCACCCTGGCCTGGGGTCGGCCGCGCGAGGTGAACGAGACCGGCAACGCCGCCGGAAAACCGGAGCAGTGGGTGTATTTGACGCGCGGCAAGGTCAACTTCGAAAACGGACGCGTCGCGTCGGTTCAGGACGCCAGGTAGCCGCAGCGCCCGCCTCACAGACGCAGCCTACGCCAGTAGCCGGTCAGTTCCAGATAGCCCCTGCCCAGCAGTTTGTCCCCCGTTCTGGCCGTCACCGCGCCCTCCCAATAGATCGTTCCGGTGCTCGCACGCGCGTCGAGTTCCTGGTCATCCATCAGCGGTTCCAGTTCGAATTCGAGATCGCCCGCGCGCACGCGCAGCGCGACCGGATACTCGGTTTGCGTGCGCGGCGAGCGCCAGCGGCGCAAGGGCTGGAAACTGATTTCGCCCGGATCGAACACGCGCACGCGCCCGTCGGCGGCGCGCAGCGTACCGCCCGCCCAGAGCGTGCCCCCCTGTTTGTCGCGGATACGGAACGCCATCAAGGCGCCGCCGTCGGCCAGATTCAGACCGATCCAGTCCCAGCCCTGCGCCTGCGGCGCGAGGTATTCGCTGGACCACTCGTGATCGAGCCAGGCTAGCCCGCGCACCGCGCGCTTCTCGCCTCTCAGCGTGATGAAACCCGAAACCGCCAGCTGCGGCTGGCTGTAGTAAAAGCTCGCCTGCGCCGGCTCCGGCCCCTTGCGGCTCAGGCCGCGTACACCCTGCAGCAGCACCGGCTGGGCAGGCCGGAACTCGAGCGCATACGCGAATTCAGGCGCGGCGATACGGGCGCTGTAGCCCTGCGCGCTCTGCCGCAGCGACCAGTCGTCGATGTTCACGTCGGTGCGCCCCTGCTGCGCCTCGGCCAGACCGAAGCCCGCGCGCGCGGCGCGCTGCTCGTGCAGCAGTTTTCCCGTCTCCGGATCGGCCAGCGCCGCATGCGCGAACAGCAGCTGGCGCGGCGCAAAGCGGCTCGGATTGTCTTCGGCCACGCGCGGGCGATTGCGAAAGAATGTGATTTGTATGCCCGAATCGCGCCCGCTCTCGTCGCTCACCCAGCCCGTGAGGTACCACCACTCGGTGCGAAACTGCGGATGGCTGCCATGATCGCGCGGGAACTGCAGCTCATGACCGGGCCGCACTTGCGCGTAGTCCCGCGCGATAGCGGTGCCCCACAGCGACGCGCAGGCTATCGCCAGCAGCAATGCTGCCCTGGCCTTCATCGCGAAATCAGCGCGGCGTGTTTGGCGCGTATCCACGCATCGGCATCGTGCCTGAGTTGTGTTGCCAGCGCCAGCATATCGGCAGCCTCCTTGGCGGACACAGCCGCCGGGGCGTCGTACGAAACCCGGTTGCGTTTGCGGCGATATGCGTCGAGCTTGCGCACCAGCGCCGCATCGACCCCAATGGTATGCGCCAGAGACTCGACCGTAAGCGCATGGTGCCCGGGAACATTGGAGTTCGTGCGATACCCTGCGGCGTGCAAGGCCGCAGTCGCCATGGCAAGGGCTGCGTTGTAAGCGAATTGGAATCTTCCTTCCGCGCTCAGTCCGCGAACACCCGCGTCAGCGAGATTTCGATCGGCCAACGCGAGCAGGCCGGCGATTTCCTTTGTTGACGGCTTGTGCACCAGCAGCGCGCCTTTTGCGAACCATGCTATCAAGCTCATTCGCACCTCCGATCACGAACAGTTTCTTTTCGGCAAGCACCGTTGTCACGAAATGATTGCCTTCATGCGCTTTGCCGGCAAACTCCATTGGTGAGAACACTGTCGGGTTTATTTCCCGCCCCAACTTGCGCTGCGCCGGCGCGAGCGCCTCGATCACGTCGCCAAACGAAACCTCCCCCACCACGAACACGTCTATGTCGCTCGCCGCCCGTTCCTCGCCGCGCGCAACGGATCCATGGACAAACGCCGCTTCGATACCATTGGCAAGCGGCTGCAATGCTTGTCTCAATACATCCGCAACCCCGAATGTCTTGACCACCAGTCCGCGCAATTCATCGAATACCGGACAGGCGCGGTTGGCGCGGAAATAGACCTGATGCCCGCGCACGGCGCGCAGGACTATGCCGGCGCCGACCAGCGCCGCAAGATCGCGTTGCAGCGAGCTGGCCGTGATCGCGGCCACGCGAGCGAGCTCGCGCAAATAGAATTCCTCGTCGGGCCGGCCGTAGAGCGTGGCCAGGATCGCCTGCATCGACTTGCCGAACAAGGCGGATGCGAGCGAAGCCGCGGCCGGCGGCGAATCGGAACGGATGCTTATGGGGCTATATGTACGCATTTCGCGTACAATCATACGTATTTCGCGTACGCATGTCCAGCGCGAGACCCGGCGATCGGGCGCCTCACCAGTCCTCCCGCACCGAGCGCACCACGTCGACGCCCAGCGCGCGCCGGCCGCTCGCGAGCGCCGTCAGCGTGGCGAAGACCAGCAGCACCGCGGCGAGCAGCGCGAGCAGTCCCCAGGGCGAATGCAGCTCCATGCTCCAGTGGAACGACTGGCGGTTGACCACGTGGATCAGCACCAGGCTGATCACCCAGCCCAGCGCGAGACCCAGGGCGAGGCCGAGCGCGCTCACCAGCGCGCCCTCCGCAGCCAGCATGGCGCCGATCTGGCGCCGCGTCATGCCCACATGGCGCAGCATGCCGAATTCGCGGCTGCGCGCGAGCACCAGCGCGCCGAAGCTCGAGGACAGGCCGAACAGGCCGATCAGCACCGCCACCGCTTCGAGCGCATAGGTCACGGCAAAGGTGCGATCGAAAACATTGAGCGAGCGCGCGCGTATCGTGCCGGGTGAGCCGAACTCGAGATTGGCCGCGCCGGGGACGCTGGCGCGTATCGCCCGCTCGATCGCCGCGGCATTCGCGCCGGGCGCGAGAAACAGCGCCGCGTCGTTGGCATTGCGATCGCCGCTGTAGGCGATATACAGATTGCGCTCGATGATCACCGAGCCATGCTGGCGCGCGTAGTCGCGCCAGATGCCCGCCACGGTGAAGCGCTGCAGCTTGCCCGCAAGCGGGAGCGCCACCACCTTGCCCACGGCATAGCCGTAGAGATCCACCATGGCCTCGCTCGCCCACAGGGGCGGCGGCTCGCCTGCGCGCGGCAGCAGCGCTTGGCCCACCAGCGGCAGGCGTGCGGCGGCATCGCCAGGTTCGAGCGAGCGCGCGAGCAAGGCCACACGCGGCCTGCCGGGATCGAGCAGCAGCTGCTGAAAGCGCAGGAATTCGGCCCGGCGCACTCCGGGCAGGCCTGCGATGCGCGCTTCATCCTGCGGCGAGAGAAAAGCCGTGTCGCCGCCCACGCCGGTGCGCAAGTAAAGGTCGGCCGGCAGCACCTGGTCCAGCCACGCATCCAGCGAGACGCGAAACGAGGCCACCATGATCGCCATCGCCACCATCAGCGAGAAGCTGGCCACGATCGCCGCCAGACTCACCGCCGCCTGTCCGGGCGCGCCCCGCAACTGCGCCAGCGCCAGCTGCGCGCCGGCGCCGCGCGGGCGCGGCAGCATGCCGAATACGCCGGTCGCCAGACGCGGCATCAGCGCGAGCGTGCCCACCAGCAACAGCGCGATCGCGCCATAGCCGAACAAGGGGATGCCGCCGACCGGCCCCGGCCTGGTGCAGACGAGGCCCAGCAGGATCAGGGCGATGCCCGGCCAGGCGGGCTGCAGCCGCGCGAACGCAGTCTGCTCGTCGCCCGCCTTGAGCGCCTGCGCCGGCGCCGCTCGCGCCGCCTCGAGCGCGGCGCTCAGACTCCCGGCCACGGCCACGAGCACGCCCAGCGCGAAAAACAGCGCACTCGCCCAGGGCTCGGCGTGCAGGTCCGGATGCAGGCCGCGAAACTGCCCGGCGCCCAGATCGGCGCCGAAGCGCTCGGGCACGGCGGCGGCCATGAGGTAGCCCGCGACGAGCCCGAGCGCGGCACCGGCCGCGCCGATC
>JACZJV010000201.1 GCA_014860355.1 Burkholderiales bacterium
TGCGCGAGATGATCGCGAACCAGCCGCCTGCCTTCGATGCGTACCAGGTCCATGAATCCTTGCGCGATGGCGGAAAGCTGTTTTCCAATCGGGTAGACAAAGTGCCAGTGGCGCTCAAGCGGGAAACCTTCCACGTCCAGACAGATCAGCCGGGAATGCTCGGTGTCGAGCCCGAAGCTGTAACGCGACAGGATCGACACGCCGAATCCGGTAAGAATCGCCTGCTGTATCGCCTCGTTCGTGCTCAGTTCCATTTGCACCCGCGGCTTCAACTCATGACGATCGAAAACCGCCTCTGCTTCCATGCGGGTGCCCGATCCCGGCTCCCGCATCAGGAACGGCTCCTGCGCCAGGCGTGCGAATGAAATGTTCTTTTCCCGCGCCAGGGGGTGGTCGGCGCGCGCGAAGACAACCATCGGATTGGGCAGTATCGCCTGCGTAACGAGCTCCTCCGACCCGGGCGGACCGGCGAAGATGTAGAGATCATCCTGATTGGCGGCGAGACGCTCGAGTAATGCCAGACGATTGTGAATCTGCAGCGACACTTCTATGCCTGGATGGCGGCGGACGAATTCCGCGAGCATCCGCGGCGCGAAGTACTTCGCGGCGGTGCTGACGCCGAGTCGCAGGCGTCCGGATTCCAGGCCGCGCATGTCGGTCAGGTTCTCTTCGAGACTGGAAAGTGTGCGAAACAGCTCTTCGCAACTCGCTTGGAGTCTGCGGCCGGCTTCGGTCAAATAGATGCGCTTGCCGATCTGCTCGAACAGAGGCAGACCGACGGTTTCGGTGAGCTTCTTTATTTGCACCGAGGCTGTCGGCTGGGCCATGTGCAGCTCTTCGGCGGCGCGGGTGAAGCTACCCAGCCTGGCGCTGGCTTCGAACACGCACAACTGCGGGAGCATTCCGTGCCTGAGGTAACGGTGGATATTCGACTGCGGCATGGCGATTTCTCCTGAAAGATTGCCATTACCGCCATGCGCAAATGCACAGCGGCCTTCACCTCGCTGGCGAAGACCGCTGTCCGGAAAGGACCTTCGCCGAGCTGGCAAAGGTCTCGCTCGCATTGCTAGGCGCAATGCCGGCGCGACCGGGGCTATAGCCCGTATTGACGGTCGCGCGGTAGCAGCCAAGCGGCTGCCGAAGCTACTCCCCTTTGGAGGGGCGCCCGGCCTCACGCCGGGACACGCAATCTATGTATAGCAGAATAAATCCCGTCCATCAAGATTTCCTCGCGCCGGCGGCTCATTACGAATCGTAATCCCAGTCATTACGAAACGTTTCCCCGGCTTCGTTTTTGTAATGCAAAGCATCACAAACTTCAAATTTCCTTCGGCACCGCCTCGACCGATACTTGGTTGAACGAATGCTGGCCCACGCGGCGCATGTATTTCGTGAGTACGGGCAATCCAATGGAGGCAGGCATGCAAGACAGAGAATCGCACGGCAAGCCGATCGACGACCTTGTCAGTGACTTTCAGACTAATCTGGTTCAAGGGCTGACCCAACAAGAGGCGCTGGACCGTCTTGCGAAGCTCGGCGCCAATGAACTGACGGAGCGCCCCCGGCCGGGATTCCTGGCGCTGCTCTGGGACCAGTTCAACAATTACCTGGTGATCATTCTGATCCTCGCGGCGCTCATCTCGCTGGCGCTGGGGGAATACGTCGACTCCATCGCCATCATGTTCATCGTGGTGTTGAACGCGGTGGTCGGCGTGATTCAGGAATCGAAGGCGGAACAGGCGCTCGCGGCCCTGCAGAAGATGTCCGCCCCCAACGCCCAAGTCCTGCGCGACGGGCAGCAGATGACCATCCCGGGCCGGGAGATCGTCGGGGGTGACATTGTTCTGCTCGAAGCTGGAAACTATGTTCCCGCCGATCTGCGCCTGGTCGAGAGCGTCAATCTCAAGATCGAGGAGGCTTCACTGACCGGCGAATCGGTGCCGGTGGAGAAGAATGCCGCGGTGGTGCTGGACAAGGAAATCCCCCTGGGCGATCGCAAGAACACCGCGTTCATGGGCACCGTGATCACTTATGGGCGCGGCAAGGGACTGGTGACCGGTACGGGCATGAACACGCAAATCGGTCTCATCGCCGAGATGATCCAGTCGTTCGAGGCCGAGGACACGCCGCTGCAGAAGAAGCTCGAGCATCTGGGGAAAGTTCTTGGAACGGCGGTGCTCGCAATCTGCGCGCTGGTGTTCATTTACGGCCTGTTCCGGGACACCCACCTCACCGACGCCCTGAACGGCGGCTTCCTGAATTATCTGGAGGCCGAGAAAAAGGACATTATCAATTTGTTCATGACCGCGGTGAGCCTCGCCATCGCCGCCGTCCCCGAAGGCCTGCCGGCGATCGTGACCATCTGCCTCGCCCTGGGGATGCAGCGGATGATCAAGCACCACGCCCTGATCCGCAAACTCCCCGCCGTGGAAACGCTAGGCTGCGCCACCGTGGTTTGCTCCGACAAGACGGGCACCTTGACGCAAAACCAGATGACCGTGGTGCAGGGATGGAGCGGCGGCAAGCGGTTCCGCGTAACGGGAGAAGGGTATGACCCGGACGGGCAATTCTTTACGGGTACGGATCCCTTCGATCCGCGCACCGATCCCGACGCGACGTTCCTGCTCCATGGTGCGCTGGTCTGCAACGACGCGAGGCTGGAGGAAAAAGCCGACGAGTCCGGCAGGCGCGCGTGGCAGATCATCGGCGATCCCACCGAAGGCGCCATGGTGGTTGCCGCCGCGAAGAGTGGGTATCGCCGCGGCGAACTGGAAGCGGTGCTGCCCCGGATTCAGGAGATTCCCTTCGACTCTGACAGAAAGCGCATGACCACGATACACAGCGTCGCCGGTGAGCATGGCCGCAGCGTCCTCTCCGGCCTCGGCTCTGCGCCGCTCATCGCTTTCGTCAAAGGCGCGCCCGATGTCATCCTCGACCTTTGCGGCCAAACGCTGGAATCCGGCCAGGCGGTCGGCCTGACGCAGCAGATGCGCGCGGCGATACTGGAGCAGAACCGCGACATGGCGGGCAACGCGCTGCGGGTGCTCGCGGTGGCCTATCGCCCGCTGGCGGAAATCCCGGCAAGCCTGAGCCCGGAGACTGTGGAAACGGACCTCGTATTCGTCGGCCTGCTGGGCATGATCGACCCGCCGCGGCCCGAGGTCATCGACGCGTTGAAGGTGGCACGCGGCGCCGGCCTGAAAAGCATCATGGTGACCGGCGACTACAAGGACACCGCCGAGGCCATTGCCAGGGATATCGGCCTGCTGACCCCGGGCGGGCTGGTGCTGACCGGCGCGGAAATAGAAAAACTCAGCGACGAGGAACTGGCCGCCAGGGCCGACAGGCTCGATGTGTGCTGCCGGGTTTCGCCGCAGCACAAGACCAGGATCGTCGAAGCACTGAAGGCGCGCGGCCACGTCGTGGCGATGACCGGCGACGGCGTCAACGACGCGCCGGCGCTGAAGCGGGCGAACATCGGCGTCGCCATGGGCATTACCGGAACGGACGTCGCCAAACAGACGGCGGACATGGTGCTCACCGACGACAATTTCGCCAGCATCGTCGCCGCGATCGAGCAGGGACGTATCATCTATTCCAATATCCGCAAGTTCGTCTACTTCCTGCTCGCCTGCAACGTAGGCGAAATCCTCATCATCTTCGCATCCATGCTGCTGGGCCTGCCGATACCCTTGCGGCCGGTGCAGCTGCTTTGGTTGAACCTGGTCAGCGACGGCGCACCCGCGCTCGCCCTGGGGCTGGAGAAAGGCGATCCCGACATCATGAAGCACCCGCCGAGATCCCCGCAGGAACCCGTAATCAACAGGGACATGGCGATCGGCATCGGGGTTGTCGGCGTTGTCGACGCAATCGCCATCCTTGCGGTGTTCTACCTCGCGTTGCAGCGTTATCCCGGCGAGCTGGTGGCAGCCCAGACCATCGCCTTCGTCACCCTCTGCAGTTCGGAGCTCATCCGGGCGTTTACCGCGCGTTCCGAGTATCACAGCATTTTCTCCATCGGCGTATTTTCCAACCGCTGGATGGTGTGGGCCGTCGGCGCCTCGTTTGTGCTGGTCCTGATGGTGGTGTACCTGCCTTTCCTCAGGCCGTTCTTCGACACCGTAGCGCTCAGCGCGGGCGACTGGCTGCTTATGCTGCCGTTTTTCTTCGCCTCGCCGATCGCGATGGAACTGCTAAAAGTCTATTTCCGCAAACGCAAGGCCAGCGCAATCGCGCGCGCTGCCGCGCAGCTGGATGCAACTATCGAATCGTCGTCGCAACAGTCCGCAGGAGGGAACACCATGCTGAGGATACTCATCCCGGTAGACGGCTCGCGCAATTGCCGCTACGCGGTGCAGCAAGTCGTCAAGGAATTCATGAACAACACGGCGATGGAGATTCACCTGCTGAACGTGCAGGCACCGTTCTCCAGGGAAATTGCGCGTTTCGTCAGCAGGAAGAGCCTGCGCGATCATCACCGCGAGCAGGCCGAAAAGGCGCTGGGCCCGATCAAGCAGATGCTCGACGGCTTCGGCATTCCCTACTCTACGCACGCCGCGCTCGGGCCTCGGGCAAAATCCATCGCGGATGCCGCGCGGCGCCTGCGCTGCGACCGTATCGTCATGGGCACGGCGCGCAAGAACTCGCTCACCCGGCTGGTCGAGAATTCGGTCACCAACAAGGTGCTGGAACTGACCCCGGTGCCGGTCGAAGTGATCGCGGGCGACGCCGTGTCCGGCTTGGAGCGCTTCGGAATTCCCGCTGCCATCGGCGCTGTCGCCGCGCTGCTGATGCTGGCGACGGACTGAGTCCGGCCGCTACGCCCGAATCCCGCCTATTTCAGGCGCGCGCCGCACTTCGAACAAAAGCGGTCGTCCGCTTCCCGCGGGGTGCCGCACTGGGTGCACGCGCCGGCGCCGCTGACGCGGGTGGCGCCGGCGCTTGCGCGCCCCCGCCACCACAAGACAGCCGTACCGATGCCCACAAGCAGCGACACCGCGAGGATGAAAACCAGGACCCCCCTGGTCACTTCGTCGCCGGAGCCTGCGGCGGGCGCAGGCGTCGCCGCGGATGTACTCGCTTCAGGGGTCGGGTTGGTGGTTTTCGGCTGCAATATCTCCGCGGTCGTACGCGCGTCCGTTTTCTTGTAGCTCACTTTGATCGGCAGCGGTTTCCCCGCTTCGTGCGCGCCTAGCTCTGCGGAGTGATAAACCAGGCCGTCAGGGCCCGTCGCGGTGGCGCCCAGATTCGGCTGCACCGAAAAATCGCTGGCCGCAGCCGGTACCTGCACGACCACGCTCAAGCGGTTCACGTCGAAATCGCCAGGCCAGACATAGGTGTAGCTGCGCTCGGGAGCGCCGGTTGCGAGCGGGTCGTAGAACTCGACATGAAAGTATCGCTCCGGAACCTTGAAGCGCAGCGTGATGAAATCCTTTGCGTCTATGCGCTCGTGCTCCAGGTTCAGCAGGTTGCCGCCAGGCGCCGCCGAGTACGCCATCGCCGACGGACCGCCGGTGGAGGCGGCAATGCGCAGCGTCACATCCGCAGGCAATTTGGCATCGGCAGGGAGCGCGCCCCGGAGTATCACCAGCGCGGCAGGGCGGTCGAATTCGGGCCAGACCTCGATCTGCATGCTCTCCAGGCGCTGGCTGCGCAGCGGTGCGCCAGCGGCGGTGGGGGCGTATGCCGGCAATAGCGTCAGCGTCAGCAATGCCGTCAGCAGGGGCGAGACCAGGGCTGCGCGCACGCCGCCGAAAATCGATCGATTCATTCCAGGCTGCATCTTCGTTTCTCCTTTGCTCGCATTATCGCCGCCAGGCAGAAAAAATGGGTACTTCGTGTGCCGCCGAATTATACCCCATCTGGGTATTTGACAGATACCCAGATGGGGTATAAGATCCGCTTACCATTTGAGCCATTGAAAGGTTGCAACCATGGATCCATCCGCTGCGCTACGCCTGGACCTGCCGCTGGCGGGCATGACCTGCGCTGCCTGTGCACTGCGCATCGAGAAGAGCCTGAACAAGCTGCCCGGGGTGGTCGCGAACGTGAACTTCGCCGCAGAGTCTGCGCGCGTAACGCTCGAGCCTCAACTGAGTTCGGCGGCCGCCGTGGTCGAGACGATAAAACGCACCGGCTATTGCGTGCCGGTGCAGCTGGCAGAGTTCCAGGTCTACGGCATGACCTGTGTCGCCTGCGCGACGCGCATCGAGAAGGCCCTGAACCGGCTCGAAGGGATCGAGGCGACGGTCAATTTTGCCAGCGAGACGGCACGGGTGCGCTATGTGCCCGGGCTGGCTACGCCGGAACTGCTCATGGGGGCGATCCGCAAGGCCGGTTACGATGCGAGCGAGCGCGTCGAGGCGAGCGCCGAGGAAGAAAAGGCGCGCCGCGCCGATGCATACCGTGCGGAGCTGCGCCTGTTCTGGATTTCCGTTGCGCTGAGTCTGCCGCTGTTGCTGCAGATGTTTTCCATGTTCGGCCAGTCGCACGCGGAATTGCTGCCGCGCTGGCTGCAGTTCGCGCTCGCCACGCCGGTGCAGTTCTGGATCGGCCGGCGCTTCTATGTCGGCGGCTACAAGGCGCTGCGCGGAGGCGGGGCCAACATGGACGTGCTGGTGGCGCTGGGCACCAGCACGGCCTATGGCCTGTCCGCGGTCGTAACCTTGTTCGGCCTGCAGCATCAGCATGTCTATTTCGAGGCGAGCGCGGTCATCATTACGCTGGTTCTCATGGGCAAGCTGCTCGAAGCGCGGGCCAAGCTCGGAACCTCGGCCGCCATCGAGGCGCTGATCCGACTGCAACCCAAGACCGCGCGCGTGGAGCGCGACGGCGCACTGGTCGAGATAGCGGTCGCGAGCATGCAGAAGGGCGATATATTCGTAGTCCGTTCCGGCGAGAGCATACCCGTCGATGGCTTGGTCGCCAGCGGAGAATCCGGCGTGGACGAGAGCATGCTCACCGGCGAGAGCCTGCCGGTCGGCAAACGCGCCGGGGACAAAGTCTACGCGGGTACGCTCAATCAGCAGGGGCTGTTGCGCTGCCAGGCCGAGGGCGTGGGCGCGGCGACCATGCTGGCCGGCATCATCCGCCTGGTGCGCGAGGCACAGGGCACGAAGGCGCCGATCCAGCGCCTGGCCGACCAGGTTGCCGGGGTGTTCGTTCCGGTCGTGGTCGCAATCAGCGCGCTGACCTTTGCGCTCTGGTGGGGCATAGGCGGCGAGCTCGCTCCGGCGCTGGTGAACGCGGTCGCAGTGCTGGTGATCGCCTGCCCCTGCGCGCTCGGCCTGGCGACACCGACCGCCATCATGGTAGGCACCGGGCGCGGCGCCCAGGTTGGCGTGCTGGTCAAGAACGCGGTGGCGCTGGAGCAGGCGGAAAAAATCCGCACCCTGATTGTCGACAAGACCGGCACCCTGACCGAGGGCAAACCGGTGGTGACCGACGTAGTGGCGGCAGCGGGATTCTCCGCAAGCGACCTGGTCGCCGCGGCGGCGAGCCTGGAATCGGGCTCGGCGCATCCGCTGGCGCATGCGGTGCTCGAGTACGCGAAACAGCAGGGCATCGCGTCAGCGCCGATGCGCGACTTCAGTTCCGTCACCGGCAAGGGCGTGCAGGGGCTGCTCGACGTTCCCGCGCTGGGCGGGGAACAGACGCTGCTCCTGGGCGCGCCGGAGTTTCTGAGCGAATCGGGCTTGAGCGTAGACGCCGCGGCAATCGGGCCGCTGCTCGAGCAGGGCAAGACCGTGGTCGCCGTCGGCGGGGCGGGGCGCGTCCTGGGCTATCTCGCGATAGCCGACAAGTTGCGTGCAAGCTCCAAGGAAGCAGTCGCACGACTGCGGGGCATGGGCATCGATGTGGTGATGCTGACCGGTGACAATGCCCAGACGGCGAAGGCGATTGCCGAGGCGGCCGGCGTAGCCAACTACAAAGCCCAGGTGTTGCCGGGCGACAAAGCCGCCGCGGTGGCCGAATTCAAGTCCGCGGGGCAGGTGGTCGGCATGGTCGGCGACGGGGTCAACGACGCGCCCGCGCTCGCCGCGGCCGACGTCAGCTTTGCCATCGGCGCGGGCTCCGACGTTGCCATCGAAGCGGCGGACATCGCGCTGATGCGCAACGACCTCGTCTCGGTCGTCGACGCCATCAGCCTGTCGCGCGCCACGCTGAAGAAGATCCGGCAGAACCTGTTCTTCGCGTTCATCTACAACGTGCTCGGCATCCCGCTGGCCGCGGCCGGCATGCTCAATCCGGTGATAGCCGGAGCGGCGATGGCCTTGTCTTCGGTGTCGGTGGTCAGCAACTCGCTGCTGTTGCGGCGCTGGCGGCGCGCTTAGGGTTTTTCGTGGTCAATTCAACGCATGACAAATAGGAGATCGGTATGGAAACAGTGACACTGGGAATTTCGGGTATGACCTGCGGCGGCTGCGTGCGCAGCGTGGGCAACGTGTTGAACTCGCTGGACGGTGTGGCGAAAGCCGAGGTGTCCCTGGAAAAGAAGAACGCCGTGGTCGAGTACGATCCGGGCAAGGTGCAGGTAGAGCAACTCAAGCGCAGCGTGGTGGAGGCGGGATTTGAAGTCGCAGCCTGACACCCTGGAGTGCGAGCACCACGCGGAACACTCGGTGGTGCAGCCCAACAAGTCTGCCTTGCTCAAGCGACTGAACCGGATCGAAGGGCAAACACGGGGCGTGGCGAAAATGGTCGAGGAGGACCGCTATTGCGTGGATGTGCTGACGCAGATTTCGGCGATCCAGTCGGCGCTGGACGCGCTCGCCCTGCAGTTGCTGGCGAGCCATACCAAAGGTTGCGTGCGCTCCGCGATCCGCTCGGGCAACGGCGAAGCGGCAATCGACGAACTCATGACCGTGGTAAAGCGCTTCGGCCGCTGAGCCCGCTGCAAACAGGGCTTATGTCCTGAGAGGCCGTTTCGGAATTGATGAAACGGCCCCTGATTCAGTGGCGCACGAGGGGAGGTATCCCCTCGTCTTGATACAGGTCCCAGGCGCCGGAGCAGACCGAGGCGCGCGCCGGGTCGCGGGCGCTATTTCCTCTTCGCGGCGACTTTTTTGGCCGGCTTGCGCACCGTCTTGCGCTTGCCCGGGGCAATTGCCTTCCCCGCCTTCTTGCTGCCTTTTCCGGCCTTTTTCTTCGCTGCCGTTTTCGTCGCCCGCCGGGCATGCAACATCCCTGCGGTGATTTTGAATACGTCGGTCTCCGTGATGATGCCGACCAGAAGCTTGCGGGAGTTCAGTACGGGGAGGCTGCCGATGTGGTTGACCACCAGCAGCCGCGCTGCCTGTTTCAACTGGGCATTCTCCGAGACGCAGACCGGAGAGGCATGCATGATCTCGGAAACGGGTACCTCGGCGGATCCGAAGTTCGCCGCGGCGAGCAGCAGGTCGCGCTCGGCGACGATGCCAACAACGCGGTCTGCGTCGACCACCGGCAAGTGATGGATGCGGCGGCTGTGCATGAGATCGAATGCCCGGCGAAACTCGGTCTGCGGTGCGATCGTAAGCACCTGCCGGGTCATATACTGACTAACTTTCATGTCTGTCCTCTTTTCGTGGTTTATGAGCCCCGTCCGGCGGGGCCCTCGCCCGCATGTCAGGCCAGGTGCATTGTACTTCCGTGCGCGGCCAAGCGCTCTCCCTGTTGCGCGTTTCAACTGCAACGCGACTGAAGTCGGATTGCGTGGCTGGCACTGGACTTAGGCAGCTGCAGCCCGCTCGTTTTCGGGCCGGGGCCCGCTTAGCGAAGGACCCGGTGGCATCGGCCGGGACCGCTCCGGTACGCAACGATCGCGGCAGCAAGCAGTGCATGACTTGTTTCCCGATGGCTACAATACCCGCTTGCGATTGTGCGCTTGCGCAACATGTCGAACGCCGGCCTGAAAACCTTACCCGCGATTCCGCGCAGCATCTGGATGCTCGGCTTCGTAAGCCTGTTCATGGACATCTCGTCCGAACTGATACACGGCTTGCTGCCGGTGTTCATGGTCAGTAGCCTGGGAGCGACCGCGTTTGCGGTGGGCATGGTCGAGGGCATCGCCGAATCGACCGCGCTGATCGTCAAGGTGTTTTCGGGCGTGCTCAGCGACCGTCTGGGCAAACGCAAAGCGCTGGCCGTGCTCGGGTACGGCCTGGGCGCGCTGTCCAAGCCGCTGTTTGCGCTTGCCTTGACGGTGAACTGGGTGCTCGCGGCGCGTTTCATCGACCGCATCGGCAAGGGCATACGCGGCGCGCCGCGCGACGCGCTAGTCGCCGATCTGGTGCCGCCGCAGATACGCGGCGCTGCCTACGGCCTGCGCCAGTCGCTGGACACGGTAGGCGCGTTCCTCGGGCCTTTGCTTGGGGTGGCGCTGATGCTGTTCTGGGCGGGCGACTTCAGGACCGTGTTCTGGTACGCCCTGATACCGGCATTCATCGCGGTGCTGCTACTGGCATTCGGTGTAAGCGAGCCCGGCGCTGGAGCCCGGCGCACGCCGGCCGCGCCGGTTCAATGGGCTACCTTGGCCGAAATGGGCGGCGCCTACTGGTTCGTGGTTGCCATGGGCGCGGTGTTTACCCTGGCCCGGTTCAGCGAGGCGTTTCTCATCCTGCGCGCGCAACAGCAGGGCCTGCCCGACAGCTATGCGCCGCTGGTGCTGGTGCTGATGAATCTCGTCTACGCGTTCTGCGCCTATCCATTGGGAAGGCTCGCGGACCGCATGAGCCACCTGAGCCTGCTCAGTGCCGGCTTGATCACGCTGGCCGCAGCCGACCTGGTCCTCGCCCAGGCGCAAGGGCTGGCCGCGGTCGCCGCCGGCGTGGCCTTGTGGGGCCTGCACATGGGCATGACCCAGGGCCTGCTGGCAACCATGGTCGCGGCTACGGCGCCTGCGCATTTGCGCGGCACGGCTTTCGGCTTCTTCAATCTGGCGAGCGGTATCGCCATGCTGGCCGCCAGCGTGCTCGCGGGCCTGCTCTGGGACCGGCTTGGACCGGCTGCGACCTTCTATGCAGGGGCCGTATTTTCCGCGGCAGCCTTGCTGATGCTCGTCTTGGGCAGCCGGCGCCCAGCCGCCTGAGGCGAGGGCATTGGGCGCACGGCATCGGCGAATCGCTGATGACCGCCGGCTGTAACTGTCGTAAAATCGGGCCCATCCCCAGGCGTGGTTTGCCCCTGAATTCGCCCGCTCACACAGGTACCCAAAGTGATCGAAGTCAACGTAAACGGCGCCGCCCAGCGTTTCGAGCCCAACACCGATATCGCTGCCATGCTCGAGCGCCTGCAGCTCGCGGGCAAGCGCGTGGCGGTGGAGCGCAACGGCGAGATCGTGCCGCGCAGCCGTTTCGCGCAGACGGCGCTCTCCGAAGGTGACCGGCTGGAGATCGTGGTCGCGGTCGGGGGCGGTTGAATCATTTGCGCCAAAATGCTGGAGTAAAGAGAGCAAACATGAGCGATCCATTTGTCATCGGCGGCAGGTCCTACAATTCGCGCCTGCTCATCGGCACCGGCAAGTACAGGGACTTCGACGAGACCCGCCGCGCCGTGGACGCGAGCGGCGCCGAAATCGTCACCGTGGCGATCCGCCGCACCAACATAGGCCAGAATGCGGGCGAGCCTTCCCTGCTGGACGCGCTGCCGCCGTCGAAATATACCTATCTGCCCAACACCGCTGGTTGCTTCACCGCGGATGACGCGGTACGCACCCTGCGCCTCGCGCGCGAGCTGCTCGACGGCCACGAACTGGTGAAGCTGGAAGTGCTGGGGGATCCCAAGAGCCTGTATCCCGACATGGTGGAAACGCTCAAGGCTGCCGAAATCCTGGTGCAGGAAGGTTTCAAGGTGATGGTTTATTGCAGCGACGATCCAATCCTGGCCAAGCGCCTGGAGGAAATCGGCTGTGTCGCAGTAATGCCGCTCGCCTCGCTCATCGGCTCGGGCATGGGCATACTCAATCCCTGGAATCTGCAGTTGATCCTGGAGAACGCCAAGGTGCCGGTGATCGTGGACGCCGGCGTGGGCACGGCTTCGGATGCCGCAATCGCGATGGAACTGGGTTGCGACGGCGTGCTCATGAATACCGCGGTGGCGGCGGCCAAGAATCCGGTGCTCATGGCGCAGGCGATGAAAAAAGCGGTCGAGGCCGGGCGCGATGCCTGGCTGGCCGGGCGCATGCCGAAGAAGCTTTACGCCGCCGCGCCCAGTTCGCCCAGCGGCGGCATCATCGGCAAGGCCGCCTGAGGCCCGCCGGGCGCGGCCCCGGCACTGCTTTCCCGGATGAGCGCATCGTCGCATCCGCCCATACGCAGCTTCGTGCTGCGCCAGGGCCGCGTGTCCAATGCGCAGCGGCGCGCTGTCGATACCCTGCTCTCGGTCTATGGCATCGCCTATGCACCGGGCGCGCTCGATTTCGCGCAGGTATTCGGCAGGCGCACGCCGGCGATACTCGAGATCGGCTTCGGCATGGGGGAAACCACCGCAGCGATCGCGAAGGCGCACCCGGAAAACAACTACCTCGGCATCGAAGTGCACACGCCCGGCGTGGGCAGCCTGCTCAAGCTGATCGCCGAAGAAGAGCTGGCGAATCTGCGCCTGATTCAGCACGACGCGGTCGATGTGCTGGAGCACATGATCGCGCCCGGCGCGCTCGCCGGCGCGCATGTGTTCTTTCCTGACCCCTGGCCGAAGAAGCGCCATCACAAACGCCGCCTGATCAAACCAGCGTTGGTCGCGCTGCTCGCTACGCGTCTCGCGCCCGGCGCATATCTGCACGCCGCCACCGACTGGGAGGAATACGCCGACCAGATTCTCGCCGTGTTCAGCGCGGAGCCTGCGCTAGTCAATACTGCGCCGGGATTCGCGCCGCGCCCGGACTACCGGCCGCTGACCAAATTCGAGAGCCGCGGCCTGAAGCTGGGCCACGGGGTGCGGGACATCATTTTTCGCAAGATCTGAAAGCTCTTGCTTTTGACAAAGATCCTCGATTTGGTACGGATGCCTTTTATCCGTACCAAATCGAGGATCAGAGCGGTCTCGGTTTTGAGACTGGACCTGCTGCGACCGTAGTGGTGGTTTCGAGACCGCAGCAACCGTGTTTTTAGGACGGATAGAAACCATCCGTCCTAAAAACACGGTTTTGGGGAAAAGCCAAAACCAAAATAGCCTTAGAGTCCCAGCTTTGCCGCTAGGTCCATGAAGTCCTTCGCGTTGAAGTCGAAATCCCGCTCAGGCTTCAGGTCTTTTTCTGCCGGATCGCCGAACTCGAACGGCCGCTGCACGAATGCCGCGCGCAGTCCCGCCGCCTGCGCCGCGCGCAGGTCGCTTTTGTGCGCCGCCACCATCATCACCTCGTGCGGCGCGAGTCCGAGCATGGCTGCCGCTCCCAGGTACGCCTCGGGGTCCGGCTTGTAATGATGAAACAGTTCCGCCGACAGCACGCAGTCCCAGGGCAGGCCCGCGTGCTTCGCCATGTTGGTGAGCAGGCTGACGTTGCCGTTGGAGAGCGTGGTGATGAGATAGCCTTTCTTCAGGCGCCTCAGACCGCGCACCGAATCGGGCCAGGGCGCAAGCCGGTGCCATGCGCGGTTCAGATGATCCTTCTGCGCTTCGCTCAGCATGTCGAGGCCGGATTCTTCCAGGATGCGCTCGAGGATGCGCCGGTGCAGGCCGTCGATATTGGTCCAGGGCAGCCTGCCCGTGCGCACCTCCTGCATGGCCGGCTGGTAGCCCGCGCGCCAGGCATCGGCGAACGCAGTCCAATCCGCGCGTACGCCCAATTCCTTGCCGAGCCTGCGCCCTTCGCGGCTGATGCTGCCGCGCCAGTCGACCACGGTGCCGAACACATCGAAAGTCAGCGCTTTTACTGCGCGCAACGCGGGAGTGAGCTTTTTTGTCATCGGAGTCGTCCTCGGGTCATCAAATGTCTCATTTTTTCATACTCCTGCGGAATGCGTCGTGTCTAAGCCGGGTGTCCATCGGCAGGAGGCGCGCAGGCCGAATAGCCGAGTACCGAGACTCGGAGTAACATTCTCCAAAACACTTGGAGGGGTTGCAGCATGAATCGTTCATCCGTCGTTCACTCTGACCCTGACATTCTGGGAGGAACCCCCGTATTTGTCGGGACTCGCGTTCCGGTCCAGGCGCTGATCGACTACATCGAGGGCGGACACGCGTTGGAAGAATTCCTTGACGACTTTCCGACTGTATCTCGGGAGCTCGCAATCGCGGCACTTGAGCAAGCAAAAGCCCATTTGATCGCCGATGCGCGTGCTGCTTGACGAGTGCGTTCCGCGCGCCCTTCGAAAGGAACTTTCCGGGCACGAGGTCAAGACTGTTGCGGAGGCCGGATGGGCCGGGGTCAAGAACGGTGCACTACTGCAACTCGCCGCAAAGGAATTTGACGTTCTGCTCACGGTCGATCGCGGTTTGGAGCACCAACAGAATTTCACCGGTGTTTCCATTGCTGTCGTGGTGATTCACGCTCCAAGCAACGACATCGTATTTCTTCGGCCTCTGGTGTCCGCGGTACTTGACGCGATGCTCAACGCAAAGCCCGGAGCCCTGACCCACGTCCACTACTAACTTTGCGACGCGCACGGACACGGTGCAAGGCGGCACCGCCTCGCCTCAAGGCCCTGGTTTCGGCCATGGCATGTCAGCAAAGAGCCGCATGGTTATTGGCTTACCAGCCATTTCACCGCTTGCGCGTAGCCTCGCAGTGCGGGTCAAGCCGCATAGGGCATCGCCTCGAAAAAAGGTGGCAGCGGCGAATCCAGTGTAGAGCAGATCGCGCGCAGCAGTTCGGCGTCGGTCACACACAGTTCGCCCTCGGCAAGCGCGCACCGCACCAGCGCTTTCACCAGGCGCGGTTTTTGCATCAGGGCGAGTCGATTGAGCCGCGCGAGCGCGGCTTTCACCGCGGGGAGGTTCAAGGCACCCGCCTCGAGCAGTGCGAGCGGGATGCCGAGCTCCTTCAAGCCGTGCTCGAACGAGGTCGCGGCATTGCCGTCGGTCGCATGCGCGACGAGGGACAGGATCAGGCGCGCGTCCTCGGCGAGCTGTTCCAGTTTCCGGTAGCTGGCCGGCACGGCACGCCCGGCGTGCTCCGAGAGCGCCGCGTCCAGCATCGTGATCACGACGAACTCCTCCAGCGTGACGCGCCGGTCGGCCACCACCAATTGCTGCAGCAGTAGCATAAACGCGGCGCGTTCAGCGCTTGCCAGGCTTTTCAGCGTCGGCGTGGCGAGTGCGATCAACGGCAGGCGCGCGGTCCTGCCCAGGCCCTGCAATTGGGCCGCAATCGCCGCCACGCGCACGGCGTCTTCGCCGCCGGCGCGCAACAGGTCCATTTGCACCGGCGTCGAGGGCCCGCTCAAAGCGAACACCAGGCCGAACATCGCCTGCCTGGAGCCTGCGGTATCGCGCGTGAGTTCGCGCGCATGTTGCGGCAGTGCGTCGAGCAGGGACAGGGCGTAGTCGGCGTGGCGGGTGGATAGGTCGCCCATCGCCGCTATTACCGCGTTGGCCCCGGTTTTCACCACGGCCTGCGTTTCTGCCGCGCTGCCGCGGCGCTCGAGCGCGCTGCGGCCGAATTCATTGCCGAGCGCGAAACCGCTGAGCGCGGCGGCTTGCGCGGGCTCGGGGGTAATAGGCGCAGAGCGTGCCACGATGTCGCTGATCGCCACCGGGCGGCCGTAGATGCGCTTCAACCTCTCGCTCAGGGGAGGGTGCGTGGCCGACCATTCGGGAAACAAGTCGGCCATATTCGAACCCATCGCCGCGCTAAAGAACATATGACTCGCCGCTTCCGTGCGCGGGTGGGTGACGCGCGATCCCATCCGGCCGATTTTGGCGAGCGCTCCGCCTATGCCATCGCGGTTGCGTGTGAATTGCACCGAGGAGGCATCTGCCAGGAATTCGCGCTGGCGCGACACGCTGGCCTGAATCAGCCTGCCGAAAAGGACCCCGATGTAGCCGATCGCGATCAAGCCGAATCCAAGCAGGACAAGAGAAGAACCTTTACTGTTGCTGCGCGAGGAGGACCTGGCCAGAATCCGCCCCAGCGTAGTAAGCAGAAGTATTCCACCCAGCACCCCCATCAGGTGCAGATTGAGGCGCATGTCGCCGTTCATGATATGGCTGAACTCATGCCCTACCACTCCCTGCAATTCGTCGCGGTTGAGTGTGTCCAGCGTACCGCGCGTAACCACCACGGCGGCCTCACCGGGCGAGTAACCGGCGGCGAACGCGTTGATCGCCGGCTGATCATCCATGACGAACACTTGCGGCACGGCGGTGCCCGAGGCGATCGCCATTTCTTCGACGACGTTGAGCAGTCTGCGCTCGGCCGGATCGGTGCTTGAGCGCGATACCGGCCTGGCCCCCAGCATGCGCGCCACGGCAGCTCCGCCGTCGGCCAGCCTCAGGATCTGAACCAGACTGCCGCCGGTGATCAGCGCCAGCGTGGCCATGGTCACCGTCGCGTAAAACGATGCGGGCGCCTTGATGCGCAAGCTGCCGCTTGCCGTTTCCGCCGATACACCGACGAAGACCAGCGCTGCCACGATATTCACGGCGAGGACTATCGCCGCCACCGCCAGCAGGAACAGCACGACCAGGCGCACGGTGCGGCGCCGCGCGGCGTCCTGCTGCTCGAAGAAATTCATGGCGAAGCTGCCGCCTGCGGGGGCGGAGGCTTAACCGAAAGACACTTTGGGCGCCTTGCGCTCTTCGGCAGACTCGGTCGCCTGCAGCAATTCCCCGGGCTTGAACTGGAACATGCCGGCGACGATGTTGTCCGGGAAAGACTCTAGCCGGGTGTTGTAGCTCATGACGGCGTCGTTGAAGGCCTGGCGCGCGAACGCGACCTTGTTCTCGGTGCTGGTGAGTTCCTCCGACAACTGCATCATGTTCTGATTGGCCTTGAGATCCGGATAAGCCTCGGACAGGGCGAACAGGCGGCCCAGGGCGCCGGTGAGTCCGGCCTCGGCCGCGGCGAGGCCCTGGATCGCCGCGCCATCGGCGGGGTTGGCCGCGGCGCGCTGACTGGCGCCGACCGCGGTGTTGCGCGCCGATATTACCGCTTCCAGCGTCTGGCGCTCGTGCGCCATGTAAGCCTTGGCCGTCTCCACCAGGTTGGGGATGAGGTCGTAGCGCCGCTTGAGCTGGACGTCGATCTGCGCGTATGCGTTCTTGAAGCGGTTGCGCAGGGCCACCAGACCGTTGTAAATGGCGATGGCCCAGACAAACGGTGCAGCAAGAATTGCGAGAAAAATGATCAGTCCGGTCCAGTTCATATCGTTCTCCGTCACGCGCTGATTGAGTCGCCCGCGCCCGCAGGCAGGAACAGTTGCAACAGGTCGTTCAAAAACCGCTGCCCGCGTTTGGTCGGCGCGATGCGCATATGGTCACGCGTAATCAGACCACGCCGCACCGCTTCCCGCAAGGGCTGTTCCAGCGCGCTGAGGGCGAGGCCGGTGCGCTCTGCGAACAGCGCCGCTTCGAAGCCTTCGGCCAGGCGCAGCGCGTTCATGGTGAACTCCAAGCCCAGGTCCTTGCGCGAAACTGCGTGCTCATCCTGGACGGGCGTGCCGGCTGCCGTCTTCTGCATGTATTCGCGCGGCTGCTTGTAGCGCATCTGGCGCATGATGCGATCGGGAAACGAAAGCTTGGAATGGGCGCCGGCGCCGATGCCGAGGTAGTCGCCGTAGCGCCAGTAATTGAGATTGTGCCGGCACTCCCGCCCCGGCCGGGCGAAGGCCGAGGTTTCGTAGTTGACGTAGGCGCCGCCGGCGAGCCGCTCTTCGATCATGTCCTGCATGTCGGCGGCGAGTTCGCCGTCCGGCAGCGCTGGCGGATGGCGGTGAAACAGGGTGTTGGGCTCGAGCGTCAGGTGATACGCGGAAATGTGGGGCGTGCCGTAGCCCTGCGCCGTGTCGATGTCCTGTTCGGCCTGATGCAAGGTCTGCTGCGGCAGCGCGTACATCAGGTCGAGGTTGATGTTGTCGAAATGCGTCTGCGCGATGGCGATCGCGCGGCGCGCTTCTTCGCCGTCGTGGATGCGGCCCAGTGCCTGCAGCTGCGCGGGATTGAAACTCTGGATGCCGATCGACAGGCGGTTGACCCCGCATGCGCGGTAGTCGCGGAATTTGGCCGATTCGAAGGTGCCCGGATTGGCTTCCAGGGTGATTTCCGCATCGGCGGCAAGATTGAGCCGGGCGCGAAACGCCGCCAGCAACTCCTCGATCGCCCGGGCCGAAAACAGGCTGGGCGTGCCGCCGCCGAAAAACACCGAGTACACGCGCCGGCCCCAGATCTGCGGCAGGGCGAGTTCCAGGTCGGCGATCAATGCCCGCACATAGCTTTGCTCCGGCGCCTCGCCCCGGACCTCGTGCGAATTGAAATCGCAGTAGGGGCATTTGCGCACGCACCAGGGGATGTGCACGTAGAGCGACAGCGGCGGCAGCGCCTTCAGGCCTGTGCCGCCCGGCAGCGAAACGATATTTGTGTGCTCAGCCGACATCGGCGCAGCCAGTCGAGCCAGATCCAGTCACGGAAAACCGCGCAATTTTTCCACCAGCTGGCGCAGTGCCTGGCCGCGATGCGAGATCCGGTTCTTGTGCTCCGGATCGAGTTCGGCCGCGGTCCGGCCCAGCGCCGGGAGGAAGAAATGCGGATCGTAGCCAAAACCATAGTCCCCGCGCGCCTGCGCGCTGATTTCCCCCCACCAATAGCCTTCGCCGATCAGCGGCTGCGGATCGGCTGCGTGGCGCACCAGCACCATGGCGCAATAATAATACGCGCGGCGCTCGCCGCAAGCTGCGAGCGCGGCGACCAGCTTGTCGTTATTGCCTGCGTCGCGCGCCTCGCGGCCGGCTGCGTTGCCGGCGTAGCGCGCCGAGTGCACGCCCGGCTCGCCGCCTAGCGCGGGCACGCACACCCCGGAATCGTCCGCCAGTGCTGGCAGGCCTGCCAGTCCGGCCGCATGGCGCGCTTTCGCCAGCGCATTCTCGATGAAGGTGACATGCGGTTCCTCCGCGTCCGCGATGCCCAGCGCGGCCTGGGTCAGGACCTCGTAGTCCAGCGGACCGAGTATCGCCTGGATTTCCCGCAGCTTGCCGGGGTTGCTGCTGGCGAGGACTAGTCTTTTCATCTGAACATTTTACCCCGCGGTCGTCACTGCGGCGGCTACTTCGGGCCTAACTGGGGCCCGAGTGAGCATTGTCAAGCTGCGCGCACAGGGCCGGGGTAGCTTGACATAGGCTGCAAAAAACAGCGCGCCCGCGCGCAATGCCAAAGCAATTGCACCAAGGTGGGCAGCATCGGGCCTGCCGACGCTGCAACGGAATTGCATTCGCTGGCGCGGCGCGAATGGGCGCGCATGCAGAAGAACAAACTACCGCGCACAGGGTAATTGCGCCGCCGCGCGCGGGTGTGGGAAGATATTTAGAGCAAGTACAGGCTACGATTGCGAGGTGTCGACATGAACCAGGAGCGAACCGAAGCGTATGCTAAAGCACTGGACCGCGGCGCCGATTGTGCGTCGCCGGAAATTGCACCACGGCCGATTCCGGGCAACAAGGTTTATTCCGCCGAAAAGCTGTTGCTCGCGCGGATGATGGAGGTCCTGGGCAAACCGCCACTGGAGCTGGTTTTGTGGGACGGGCAGGTGGTCGCCAGCCCCAGGAATCCGCCGGTCGCGCGGGTTCTGATACGCGACCGCGGCGCCTTGCTGCAACTGCTTGCCAATCCCGAGCTCGGATTCGGTGAAATGTACACCGCGGCACGCATCGAGGTGCAGGGCGACCTGGTCGATTGCATCGAGTCGATCTATCGGGCGCTGCCGCGAACCAGGTCGGGTCAGATCGGGCAGAAGCTGCTGGCGCCGTTCAACGCGCCGCTGCGCAACTCCCTGCCCAGGGCGCGGCGCAACATCCACCACCATTACGATATCGGCAACGATTTCTACAAGCTCTGGCTGGACCGGGAGATGGTGTATACCTGCGCCTATTTTCCCGATCCGGCCATGGGGCTGGAGCAGGCGCAGTCGACCAAGCTCGACTACGTGTGCCGCAAGCTGCGCCTCGCGCCCGGCGAATCGGTGCTCGAGACCGGCTGCGGCTGGGGCGCATTGGCGCTGCACATGGCCAGAAACTACGGAGCAAGGGTAAGCGCCTACAACATATCCACGGAGCAGATCGCGTACGCGCGTCAGCGCGCGCTGGCGGAGGGCCTGGAGGGCAGGGTGCAGTTCATCGAGGACGATTACCGCAATGCCCGCGGCGAATTCGACGCATTCGTTTCCGTCGGCATGCTCGAACACGTAGGGACGGACCAGTACGCGGCCCTGGCCACGGTCATCGACCGCAACCTCAAGGACCCGGGCCGCGGGCTCATCCATTCCATAGGCAGGGATCGGCCCACTCCGATGACGCCCTGGATAGCGCGCAATATTTTTCCGGGCGCGCGGCCGCCGAGTCTGGCGCAAATGATGCAGATCTTCGAGCCTTTCGGGTTTTCGGTGCTGGATGTGGAGAATCTGCGGCTGCACTACGCGAAGACGCTGGAGCACTGGCTGGAGCGCTACGAGTCCAGCGTCGAGCGCGTGGCGCAGATGTTCGATCCGGAGTTCGTGCGCGCGTGGCGCCTGTATCTTTCCGGTTCCCTCGCCGCATTCAGGTCCGGGGACATGCAGCTGTTCCAGGTGTGTTTCAACCGCTCCGGACACAACGCGATTCCCTGGACCAGGCATTACCTGTACCAGTCCTGAAACCACACGATGGAAACCTGTGACGCGCTCATTGTAGGGGGCGGCCCCGCCGGTTCATCCTGCGCCTGGAAACTGCGCCAGCACGGCCTGGACGTGTTGGTGCTCGACAAGGCGTCGTTCCCGCGCGACAAGGTCTGTGCCGGCTGGATTACGCCGGCAGTGGTACAGGCGCTGCAACTCGACACCGAGGAATACGCCAGGCAACGCGTGTTGCAGCCGATACGCGCTTTTCGCACCGGACTCATCCTGGGCGGCGAGCTGGAGACCCGCTACCGGAATACCGTCAGCTTCGGCATACGACGCTGCGAGTTCGACCACTACCTGCTGCAGCGCTCGGGCGCGCGCACCCGCCTGGGCCAGAGTCTGAAATCCCTGGAGAGGCGCGGCAGACTATGGATAGTCAACGACGCCGTCGCGACCCCGCTGCTGATCGGCGCGGGGGGGCATTTTTGCCCGGTGGCCAGGTCGCTGGGAGCGAAGCTGGGGGCGAGTGAAGCCGCGGTGACGGCGAAGGAAATCGAATTCGAAATGAACGCGCAGCAACTCGCCGCTTGCCCGGTCAGGGCGGACACCCCGGAACTGTATTTTTGCCGGGATCTGAGCGGCTATGGCTGGTGCCTGCGCAAAGGCAATTACCTCAATATCGGCCTGGGCCGTGAGGGTCATGAGGGTCTCGCGGATCAACTCGGCGATTTTTGCGATTTTCTCAAGCAGCGCGGCAGGATCCCCGAAGACATCCCCGACAGATTTATGGGCCATGCCTATCTGCTGCGCGGACTATCCGCGCGCAAGCTGATTGCCGACGGCGTATTGCTGGTCGGAGATGCCGCCGGCCTGGCTTACCCGCAAAGCGGCGAAGGCATACGGCCGGCGGTCGAATCCGGTCTGATCGCGGCCGCCGTCGTCGCGCAAGCGGCGGGAGATTACCGCGCCCAGCGCCTGCAGGCCTACCGCGAACGGCTCAGCTCACGTCTGGGACCGGAGATGGCTGCGACGGGGGAAATGGTTCCCGGGTTCTTGCGCGGCGTCCTCGCCCGGGCGTTTCTGGGGAACCGCTGGGCCACGCGCAGCCTGGTCCTGGACCGATGGTTCCTGCGCGCCCACCAGCCGGCGCTGATTTAGCTCGAGCCAAGCGCGGGTGCGCATTGCACGGCAGAGGCGAGTCGTTCCTGCGCCCGGAACGAGACCCGGCCAATATCGCCTGAAAGGCGCTAGACCAGGCCCAGCGCCTCTTTTTGCCTGGCGACCAGTTGCGCGATGCCCGCCTGCGCGAGCGCCAGCAGCGCATCCATTTCCGCGCGTGAGAACGGAGCGCCTTCGGCGGTACCCTGAACCTCGACAAAACCGCCCGACCCGGTCATCACCACGTTCATGTCGGTATCGCAGGCCGAATCCTCGGCATAATCGAGATCGAGCACCGGCTGTCCCTGGTACATCCCGACCGAAACCGCGGCGACCAGATCGCGCAGCGGAGTGCTCGCTATCAGGCCGCGCTCCAGCAGCAGAGTGACTGCATCGTGCGCGGCCACGTAAGCGCCGGTGATGCCGGCGGTGCGCGTGCCGCCGTCGGCCTGAAGCACATCGCAGTCGATCTGGATGGTGCGCTCGCCCAGCAGGGACAGGTCCGCGATCGATCGCAAGCTGCGCCCGATCAGGCGCTGGATCTCCTGCGTACGCCCCGATTGCTTGCCGCGCGAGGCCTCGCGCGCGGTGCGGGTATTGGTCGCGCGCGGCAGCATGCCGTATTCGGCCGTGAGCCAGCCGCGGCCTTGCCCGCGGAGAAACCCGGGCACTTTTTCTTCCACGCTGGCGGTGCACAGCACTTTGGTGTCGCCGAACTCCACCAGCACCGAGCCTTCGGCGTGCTTTGTGTATTTGCGGGTGATGCGGATGTTGCGCAACTGATCGAAACTGCGCTCGCTAGGTCTTGTCATTTGTCTGCCTTTTCATTGCGCTGCGTATCCGGGCTATGGCGTGTTCGATCTCTTCGTCGGAGAGATAAGCGTCGCGTGCCTGGGCGGTGCCCGGGTCCTGCGCCGGCGTGGCGGCCGATGCCGGCGGCATACTCGAGGTCGCTGCCCGGTCCGGCTGCCGCGCCTGCGTATGTCCTTCCCAGGTCAACGCGAGCACCGAGAGGTTGTCGCATTCGCGCCCGGCACGCCGTTCCGCTTCGTCCAGCAATTCCGGAACAGCCTGCATGATGCCCATTTTCAGCACGGCGCTGCCGATTATTTCTCCGGACAGCGGACCCCATAGTCCGTCGGAGCACAATATCAGGGTGTCCAAGGCCGCGAGTAGCACCCCTTGCGACAGGTCCACCCGTGGCGGCCGCTCCGATCCGAGGCAGCTGAAAATCCGGGAGCGCTCCGGATGCGCGGCAGCCGCGTCCTTGCGGATGCGGCCGGTGTCGATCAGCTGCTGTACCAGGGAATGGTCCTTGGTCTGCGCCAGAATCCCGCCGTCGCGGATATGGTAAAGGCGCGAGTCGCCGGCGTGCGCCCAGCACGCCGTATTGTCCTGCACGATGCAGGCGACACATGTTGTGCGTGGCGATTCGGGCAGCCCGCTGTCGTCGGCATGCTGGATGATCGCGTAATGTGCTTCGGTCAGGGCCTCGCGCAGGAACGAACGCGGATCGGAGAGCCTGGGCCTGGCCGCGCGCCGGAATGCCTCGGTGATGAACTGCGCCGCGATCTGTGCCGCCAGTTCCCCGTGCGGGTGTCCGCCCATGCCGTCGGCAACCAGCATCAGCAGCGCATCCCGGCTGTAGCAATAGGCGACGCGGTCCTGGTTGGATTTGCGCGCGCCGCGCCGGCTCTCCTGGTAGATTGAAAATTGCATGGCACTTCCTAGCGCCCGGGGCGCCAGTTGGCAAGTTTTTGCACCAGGTCGCGGAAATCGGCCGAGCGCGAAGTCAGGGAAGCCGTCGGGTCGCGCTCGCGCAGCAGCACCTTCTGCAGCGCGAACACGCTTTGCGGCCGCCGCAGGTGATCCAGGCGCAGGCACCAGTCTATGGTCTGCAGCAACTGCTCCGAGTACTTGCCGGACCACCGGTTCCTTGCCGGTACGTATTTGTCCTTGTCCAGACGCTGGTCGGCGGGCGGCGGAGCGCCTGAGTCGAAGCAGGCATACATGGTCGCACCGATGCTGTAGATGTCGCTCCAGGGTCCCAGCGTCTCGCGTTTGCGGTATTGCTCGGGCGCGGCGAAGCCGGGCGTATGCACGGGGCTCAGGCGCGTTGCCCGTTCGGTGAGGGTCTGCCGCGCGGCGCCGAAATCGATCAGGACCGGAGTACCGTCGTTGCGGATGAAAATGTTGGCAGGCTTGATGTCCAGGTGCAGCAGCTTGTTGGCGTGCACTTCGCGCAGCCCGTTCAGCAGCAGGGTGATGACACGGCGAATGAAGTCTTCCTTGATGCCGCCGCGCTGGTGCTGGATATGCTCCTGCAGCGTGCGGCCGCGCTCGTAGCGCATCACCATGTATGCGGTCTCGTTGGCGCGAAAGAAATTCAGCACGCGCACGATGTTGCTGTGAGACAGGCCCGCGAGCGACTTGCCTTCCTCGAAAAAGCATTTCATGCCGTAGCGGAAGGTGGCCAGGTTTTCCTCCGCGATCGCGGGCAGCACGTCGCCCCGGTTGCGCAGCGCGAGCGAGGCGGGCAGGTACTCCTTGATCGCCATCGGCACCTCGTTCTCGTCCTCGGCGAGATAGACGATGGAAAAGCCGCCGCAGGAGAGCACCTTGCGGATGCGGTAGTTTTGCAGCTGATAACCGTCGGGGAGCGGCTGGTTGGCTTGCGTCGCCATTGCGCGGGTGCGGCCTCTGCTATCATGATGATCAAGACGTCTGCGGCTGCGGCCATTTTCGGTGCCCGGGCAGGCAATGTAAAGCGTACCCGCGGATAGGACAGTCCCGATTTCATGAATATATAAGGGGGCACGCACCTCCTCGCTGCAAGTTACAGGCTCATTCTTTCACGCAGGCTCATATGATTCAAAGCATGACCGGTTATGCGGCGCTGGCGCGCGAAACTGCGCAGGGCTCTCTATTCCTGGAACTGAAAAGCGTCAACAACCGATTTCTCGATCTGCAGTTTCGGGTGATCGAGGAGCTGCGCTCGCTCGAACCGAATTTGCGCGAGCTGATCGCCGCGAATGTCGGACGCGGCAAGATAGATTGCCGCGTGAGCTTCACGCCCGCGCAGGCCACGGCCAAGCAGCTTACGCTCAATGCCGCGCTGCTTGCCCAGCTGGCGGTACTCGAGCTGGAAGTGCGCGCCTCCTTGCCCGAGGCGCAGCCGCTGCGCGTAGGCGAGGTGCTGCGCTGGCCCGGCATGCTCGGCGATACCGCGATCGCCGCCGATGAATTGCGCGAGCCCTGCCTCGCCCTGATGCGCGACGCGCTCACCGAACTCGGTGCCACGCGCGCGCGCGAGGGCGGCAAGCTGAGGGACATGATCCTGGAGCGTGTCGCCAAGATGCAGGCGCTGGTGGACAAGGTCGCGCCCCTGCTGCCGCTCGCCGTTGCCGCCTACCAGGAAAAGCTCGCGGCGCGGCTGCGCGAGGCGCTCGCTGCCAACGACGAGGAGCGCATACGCCAGGAAATATCCGTATTCGGCATCAAGGTCGATGTCGCCGAGGAACTCAACCGACTTTCGGCGCATCTGCAGGAGGTGCGGCGCGTGCTCGACGCCGGCGGCGCGGCGGGAAAACGCCTGGATTTCCTGATGCAGGAACTCAATCGCGAAGCCAATACCCTGGGGTCGAAGTCGGTGTCCAGGGAAGTTTCCGAGGCCGCGATCGAACTCAAGCTGCTGATCGAGCAGATGCGCGAACAGATACAGAACATCGAATGAGCGGCAACCTGTTCATCATCAGTGCTCCCTCCGGCGCCGGCAAGTCCAGCCTCACCGCCAAGCTGCTGGAAGTGGACAGGAACATTCACCTGTCGGTGTCCTACACCACGCGCGCGCCGCGGCTGGGCGAGATCGACGGTCGCGAGTATCACTTCGTCGACAAGACTCGTTTCATGGGCATGCTAGCGCGCGGCGAGTTCCTCGAAAGCGCCGAGGTGCACGGCAACCACTACGGCACCTCCGAGGCCTGGATCCGGTCGCAACGCGCCGCCGGCCGCGACATTCTGCTCGAAATCGACTGGCAGGGCGCGCAGCAGGTGCGCCGTCTATGGGCCGATACCATAGGCATTTTCATCCTGCCGCCCTCGATCGCGGAACTGGAGCGGCGCATGCGCCGGCGCGGCCAGGACAGCGAAGAAGTCCTCCAGCGGCGGCTCGCCGTTGCCGCCGATGAAATGAGCCACGCAGCGGAGTTTGAATATGTTATTATTAACAACGACTTCGAGGAGGCGCGTCGCGACCTGATCGCGGTCGTGCGTGCGTCCAGGCTGGTCTATTCGCACCAGCTCGAGCGCCATCCGGAGGTATTCAAGTTTTGATATGGGAACGAAACGCGGGGACCCATCCCCGCGCGCTCGCCTGAACCAGGGTAGTCGCAAGACCATTGTGGCAGCCCCTTAACCAAGGAACATCATGGCCCGCATCACCGTTGACGACTGCATGAAACTGATCCCGAACCGTTTCGAACTGACTCTGGCTGCGACTTACCGCGCGCGCCAGTTGACCAACGGCGCGACGCCCCTGGTCGATCCGGACAAGGACAAGTCAACGGTGATCGCCCTGCGCGAGATCGCCGCCGGCAAGATCGGCAAGGAAATGCTCAACCGGTCCAACGCCACCTGAGCACCGGCGGGTCTCCCCGCCTTCTAGCCGCGGCGGAGGTTCCGACAACGATGAACGCTCTCGCTGAATTCACCGGCAATCTGGCGCACTACCTCAAGCCGCCCGACATCGAGCGCATTGAGGAAGCATACCAATTCAGCGGCAAGGCCCACGAGGGACAGTACCGGGATTCGGGCGAGCCGTATATCTCGCACCCGCTCGCGGTGGCCGGGATCCTGGCGGAGTGGCACCTCGATCCGCAGGCGCTGATGGCGGCCCTGCTGCACGACGTCATGGAGGATACCAAGGTCTCCAAGGCGGAGATCAGCAGGCGCTTCGGCAAGCCGGTAGCCGAACTGGTCGACGGCTTGTCCAAGCTGGCCAAGATCGAGTTCCAGTCGCAACAGGACGCGCAGGCGGAGAACTTCCGCAAGATGCTGCTGGCGATGGCGCGCGACGTGCGCGTCATTCTGATCAAGCTCGCCGACCGCCTGCACAATATGCGCACGCTCGGAGCAGTGCCGCCGGCCAAGCGCCGCCGCGTCGCGCGCGAAACCCTGGACATCTACGCGCCCATCGCCAACCGCCTGGGGCTTAACAATTTGTACCAGGAGATGCAGGAGCTTGCATTCTCGCACCTGTACCCCATGCGTTACCGGGTGCTGGCCAAGGCGACCAAGTCCGCGCGCGGCAACCGCCGCCAGGTGGTGGGCAAGATCCTCAAGGCGATCAAGCAGCGCCTGCCCGAGGCCGGCATCGAGGCCGAGGTCAGCGGGCGCGAGAAGCATCTGTACAGCATTTACAGGAAGATGCTGGAGAAGAATCTGTCGTTCTCGCAGGTGCTCGACATCTATGGCTTTCGCGTAGTGGTCGAGGACAGGTCGGCGTGCTATCTCGCGCTGGGCGCGCTGCACAGCCTGTACAAGCCCGTCCCGGGCAAGTTCAAGGACTACATCGCGATTCCGAAAGTCAACGGTTATCAGGCTTTGCACACGACGCTGTTCGGCCCGTTCGGGGCGCCGCTGGAGATACAGATCCGCACGCGCGACATGCACCGGGTGGCAGAAGCCGGGGTCGCCTCCCACTGGCTCTACAAGACCTCCGATGCCAGCATCAACGAACTGCAGCACCAGACGCACGCCTGGCTGCAGTCGCTGCTCGACATACAGAGCGAAAGCGGCGACGCCGCGGAGTTCCTGGAGCACATCAAGGTCGATCTGTTCCCGGACGAAGTCTATGTCTTCACGCCCAAGGGCAAGATCATGGCGCTGCCGCGCGGCGCTACCGCGGTGGATTTCGCCTACGCCGTGCATACCCAGATCGGCAACCGCTGCGTCGCCACGAAGATCAACCACGAACTGGCGCCGCTGCGTTCCGAGCTCAAGAACGGCGACCGCATCGAGATCATCACCGCGGCGCATGCCAACCCGAATCCGGCCTGGCTCAACTACGTCAAGACCGGCAAGGCACGCTCGCACATCCGCCACTTCCTCAAGACCATGCACTACGAGGAATCGGTCGAACTGGGGGAAAAGCTGCTGAGCCAGGCCTTGCGCGCGCTCAATACGGATCTGACCGAGATCGGCGAGGAGCAATGGGAAAAGCTGCTGCGCGACATCACCGCCAAATCGCGCACGGAGTTGTTCGCCGACATCGGCCTGGGCAAGCGCTTTGCGGCCGTGGTGGCGCGCAGGCTGCTGGCCGCCTCCGAGCAGCCGATGGCCGAGGGCAATGCCGGGCCGATCGTGATCCGCGGCTCCGAAGGCATGGCGGTGCAGTTCGCCAAATGCTGCCGGCCGATTCCCGGCGACCCCATCATCGGTTCCATCAAGAAGGGCCAGGGCATAGTGATCCACACCCACGACTGCCCCACCGCGGCCAGGTCGCGCACCGATCCGGACAAGTGGCTGGACGTGGAGTGGGCGCATGAGCCCGCGCGCCTGTTCGACGTCGGAATTCGCATCACGGTGATCAACCAGCGCGGCGTGCTGGCCAAAGTGGCGGGCGGGATCGCCGCGGGCGGAGCCAATATCGACAACGTCATCATGGACGAGGAGCGCGGAGCGTACACCGAGATGCGCCTAACCCTGCAGGTCGCCGATCGCCAGCACCTGGCACGAATCAAGCGCGGCCTGCGCCGGATACCGGAGGTCGTTCGCATCGCGCGCGAGAGAGACTAGCCGGACGCGGCTTCGGCAGCGGCGCAAAACGCCGGCGTCTGTCACAATAACAGGCGCAGCTTTCGCAATTCACGACACGGGAATCCGACATGAAGATCAAGGCCAACGGCATCGACATCAACTACGAAATCGAGGGTGCAGGCCCCTGGCTCACCATGAGCCATTCCCTCGCCTGCAATCTGCACATGTGGGACGAGGAGGCGAAGCGCCTGTCCCGGCGCTACAAGGTGCTGCGCTACGATACGCGCGGCCACGGCGCGAGCGGCGCGCCGGCCGGCGCCTACACGCTGGAGCTGCTGGCGGACGACCTGCACGGCCTGCTGCAGGGGCTGGGCGTACAGTCCACCCATTTCGTCGGCTTGTCCATGGGCGGGATGATAGGCCAGACCTACGCGCTCAAATACCCGGGCATGTTCAAGAGCCTGGCCTTGTGCGACACCACCAGCCGCTACCCGGCCGAGGCCGCCGGCCTGTGGACCGAGCGCATCAAGGCGGTCGAGGCCCGGGGCATGGAGGCGCTGGTCGAGCCCACGCTGGCGCGCTGGTTTACCGAGCCGTTCCGAAAGTCGCACCCGGAAGTGGTGGAAAAAGTGGCGCTGATGATCCGCGGCACGCCCGTGCCGGGCTATGTAGGCTGCAGCCATGCGATTCCGAAGATCGATCTGACCGCGCGCTTGAATGAAATCGCCTGCCCTGTCCTGGTCATCGTGGGCGCGGACGATCCCGGCACGCCGGTGGCCATGGCCGAGGAAATCCACCAGGCGCTGCCGGCCTCCAAGCTGGTAGTCATTCCTTCGGCAGCGCATCTGTCCAATCTGGAGCAGCCGGACGCGTTCAACCAGGCACTCGCCGGCTTCCTTGAAAAAGCCGGCGGCTAGAACAGGAGCTCAAATGGGCAACATCGAAACAGAACTGGGCATAGACCTCGCGGCATTCTGGATGCCGTTTTCCGCCAACCGGCAGTTCAAGCAGGCGCCGCGCCTGCTGGTGAGCGCGAAAGACATGCATTACACCGCGCATGACGGACGCGCAGTGCTCGACGGCACGGCGGGCCTGTGGTGCGTGAATGCCGGCCACGGGCGGGAGAAGATCGTCAACGCGGTGAAGGCGCAGCTCGATCAACTGGACTACGCGCCCACTTTCCAGATGGGCCATCCGAAGGCGTTCGAGGCTGCGCAGAAAATCGCCGCTCTCGCGCCGCCGGGCCTGGACCATGTGTTTTTCGCCAATTCAGGATCGGAAGCGGTGGACAGCGCGCTCAAGATCGCGCTCGCCTACCATCGCGCGCGCGGCGAGGGAACGCGCACGATGCTGATCGGCCGCGAGCGCGGCTACCACGGCACCGGTTTCGGCGGCATCTCCGTCGGCGGCATGACCAACAACCGCAAGACCTTCGGCAACCTGCTGCCGCGCGT
>JACZJV010000202.1 GCA_014860355.1 Burkholderiales bacterium
CGAACGCACCGGGGTCTGAGGTGGCGCGGTTCAACCTCATATTGCTCGCGCTGCTCACTGCCTGCGCGCTCGGTCTGGTCACCTCGCAGCACAAGGCGAGAAAGCTTTTCGCCGAGCTCGAGCGCGAGCAGGAACTGGCCAGGCAGCTCGATGTTGAATGGGGACAGCTGCAGCTCGAACAGAGCACCTGGGCGATGCATGCGCGCGTCGAGAAGATCGCGCGCGACCGCCTGCACATGAGCGTGCCCGATGTGCAGCGTACCCAGGTGGTGATGCGCGCGGCGGCGGAGGCCGCGCGATGAACTACGCCGCCAGTCCGGTGCTCGCGCTGCACCTGCCGCTGTGGCGCTCGCGCATGCTGCTCGCGCTGATCGCCGGCGGTTTTCTGGTCCTTGCCGGCCGCGCCGTATACCTGCAGGGCTTGAACAATGATTTCCTGCAGCAAAAAGGCGAATCGCGCTATAGCCGGGTGCTGGAGATCAGCGCCAATCGCGGCAAGATTACCGACCGCCACGGCGAGGCGCTCGCCATCAGCACGCCAGTCAAGTCGGTGTGGGCGATCCCGGAAGAAGTGCAATATTCCACGCAGCAGCGCGCCAGGCTCGCCGCGCTGCTGGAGTTGGCGCCGCGGGAACTCGACAAGCGCCTCAAGGAGGCCTCGGCTTTCGTCTACCTCAAGCGCCAGATTCCGCCGGAAATCGCCCGGCGCGTGAGCGAACTGCACATTGCCGGACTGTTCCAGAATCGCGAATACCGCCGTTACTACCCCGGCGGCGAGGTGATGGCGCAAGTGCTCGGTTTCACCGGCGCGGACGATGCCGGCCAGGAAGGCATCGAACTTGCCTTTCAGTCCACACTCGCGGGCAAGTCCGGCAGCCGGCGGGTGATCAAGGACCGCATGGGCCAGATCGTCGAGGATACGCAATCGATCCGCGAGGCGCAGAACGGACTCGACCTGACGCTCGCGCTGGACGCGAGACTGCAGAACCTCGCTTACTCGCAGCTCAAACTGGCCGTGGAAGGCAACAAGGCCAAGGCGGGCGCCATCGTCGTGCTCGACGCCAAGACCGGCGAGGTGCTCGCGCTCGCCAACCTGCCTAGCTACAATCCCAATAATCGCAGCCGTCTGTCGGGCGCACAATTGCGCAACCGCGCAATCACCGACACCTTCGAGCCGGGTTCCACCCTGAAGCCCTTCACCGTGGCGCTCGCCATCGACCAGGGCAAGGTCAAGCCGGGTACGATGATCGCGACCGCAGGCGGCAGCATGAGCGTGGGCCGCGCGACCATACACGATGCGCACCACTTCGGCGACATGAGCGTGGCGCAGGTGATCCAGCGCTCGAGCAACGTCGGCGCCGCCAGAATTGCGCTCAGCCTGCCGGCAGAGGCGATGTGGACCATGTTCGATCAGGCCGGCTTCGGCAGCGCCCCGCGCCTGGGCTTTCCGGGCGAAGCCACGGGCCGGTTGCGCCCGTACAAGAGCTGGCGTCCGATCGAGCAGGCCACCATGGCCTACGGCCACGGCATCTCGGTGTCCTTGCTGCAACTTGCGCGCGCCTATACCATTTTTGCGCGCGACGGCGAGTTGATGCCGCTGTCGCTGCTGCGCGTCGACGCCCCGGGCAAGGGCAAGCAGATCATCTCCCCGGCGACGGCGCGCAAGCTGCGCGACATGCTGGAACTGGCGGTGCAGCCGGGCGGTACGGCGCCCCAGGCGCGCGTGATGGGCTATCGCGTAGCGGGCAAGACCGGCACCGCGCACAAGGAAGAAAACGGCGGCTACGCCCGGCACAAGTATGTGTCCTCTTTCGTCGGATTCGCGCCGGCCTCGGACGCGAGACTGGTGATCGCGGTAATGCTGGACGAACCGACCGCGGGCCAATATTACGGCGGTGTGGTCGCGGCACCGGTATTTTCCGCGGTGATGGGCGGGGCCTTGCGCATGCTGGGCGTGGCGCCCGATGCGCCGCTCAAACCGCTGGAACTGCCGCCCGAGGGTTCCGAAATCAGGGAAGGCGTTTGACATGGAATCGAGCGCGCCGTGACCGATACAGCGGTCGACATCCTGCGCCGGCTGCAGCAGCAGGGAGCCCGTATCCGCGGCCTTAGCGCCGACAGCCGCTCGTTGCGTGCGGGCGACGCCTTCGTCGCCTATCCGGGCGCGCGTAGCGACGGCAGACGCTACATCGCCGACGCACTTGCCCGGGGCGCAGTTGCGGTGCTGTGGGAACGCGACGGTTTTTCCTGGAACGAGACCTGGGCCTCACCCAATATCGGCGTGGACGGACTGCGCGCCTTGTCCGGCCACCTCGCCCATGAAGTCTACGGCCGGCCCTCGGAGAAACTCTGGCTTGCAGGGGTTACCGGTACCAACGGCAAGACTTCCTGCTGCCTGTGGATTGCACAGGCATTCGCCGGCCTCGGACGCAAGACCGCGGTGGTCGGCACGCTCGGCAGCGGCTTTCCGGAGGTGCCCGGAAGTAGAGCCGACGCGGGACTTGCGCCCACGCTCAATACCACGCCGGACGCAATCCAGCTGCACCGGCTGCTGGCCGAATCGCTGCAGGCGGGCGCGCAGGGCGTGGCGATGGAAGCGTCCTCGGTAGGCCTGGACCAGGGGCGGGTAAATGGCGCCTGCTTCGATGTCGCGCTGCTGACCAACCTGTCGCGCGACCATCTGGAGTATCACGGCGACATGGAGCGCTACGCCGCAGCGAAGGCGCAATTATTTGATGCGCCCGGGCTCTCCGGCGCGGTGCTCAATATGGACGACGTGCTCGGGGTGCGCATCGCGCAGAAACTCGCCGGCGGAAGAGCGGTGCGCGCCGGCTACAGCATCCATGCGGGCGCTGCCAGCGCCGCCGGGCTGGAATATTTTCTCGAAGCCGAGGACATCCGGTTGAACAGGGACGGCATAGCCTTCGGTCTGGTCAGTACCTGGGGGCAGGCCGAAGTGAAAAGCGCACTGCTCGGGCGCTTCAACGTGTCCAACCTGCTCGGAGTGCTGGGGGTGCTGCTCGGCGCCGGGGTGGAACTCGGGGCTGCAGTGGCGGCAATCTCTACGCTAGGCTCGCCTCCCGGGCGCATGCAGCGCCTGGGCGGGGCGGACAAGCCGCTGGCCGTGATCGATTACGCGCACAGTCCGGATGCGCTCGAGGCGGCGCTCCTCGCTCTGCGGCCGCTGGTGGCCGCGGCCCAGGGCCGGCTCATCTGCGTCTTCGGCTGCGGCGGCGATCGCGACCAGGGCAAGCGCTCGCTGATGGGGGCGCTCGCGGCGCGCGGCGCCGACCGCGTGTTGCTCACCAGCGACAACCCGCGCAGCGAAGATCCAATAGCAATCATCACCGACATACTCGAAGGGGTGTTGACCGAAGCCCAGGCCGGGCAGGCGCCGCTGGTCATCGCCGACCGGCGCGAAGCGATTGCCGCCGCGATCGGCGCCGCCGCCGCGGGGGACGTGGTGCTGATCGCGGGGCAAGGGTCACGAGACTTATCAGGATATCGCCGGGCAGCGTATTGCCTTTTCGGACGCTGCCGTTGCGGCCGAAGCGCTCGCGGCATGGAAGCCATGATGGACCTGAGCGAAGCGGCGCGGGGTAGCGGCGGCGTAGCGCGTGGGTCGAACGCGCGCTTCACCGCGGTATCCAGCGACACGCGCACCATCGGGGAAGGCGCGCTGTTCGTGGCGCTGCGCGGAGAGCGTTACGACGGGCACGCGTATCTCGAGGCGGCGCGCGCGCGCGGCGCGGTGGCGGCCATGGTCGACCAGCGGGCTGCGCACGGCGGCGGCGCCGCGCCGCTGCCGCTGCTGGTCGTCGACGATACGCGCCTGGGCCTGGGTAGGCTCGCCGCCTACTGGCGCGGCAAGTTCGCCCTGGCGCTGATCGCGGTGACCGGGTCGAACGGCAAAACCACGGTCAAGGAAATGATCGCCGCTATCCTGTCCGAACACGCAGGGGCCGGGAGCGCGCATGCGACGCCGGGCAACTTCAACAACGATATCGGCGTGCCGCTGACACTGCTGGGGCTGCGCGCGCGGCATAGTTGTGCCGTGGTGGAACTGGGAATGAATCACGCGGGCGAAACGGCCTACCTCGCGGCAATAGCGCAGCCGACCGTGGCGCTGGTGAACAACGCCCAGCGCGAGCACCAGGAATTCATGCGCAGCGTGGAGGACGTGGCGCACGAGCACGGCGCGGTGTTCTCGGCCCTGCCTGCGCACGGGGTGGCGGTGATCAACGCCGACGACGCCTACGCCGGCTATTGGCGCGGCGCAAGTGCGCCGCGCACAGTGCTGGACTTCGGTATCGACCGGCCCGCGGCCGTGGGCGGCAGCTACGCTCTGCGCGATTTTGGCAGCGAAATCGTGCTGCGCGTCCCGCAGGGGGAGGCGCCGGTCAGCCTGCAGGCCGCCGGGGTGCACAACGTGCGCAACGCGCTAGCCGCGGCCGCGGCCGCGACGGCCGCCGGCGTCGGCTTGAGCGCCATCGCACGCGGGCTCGCCGGTTTTCATCCGGTGCAGGGGCGGCTGCAGAAGACGGGCGGCAGGCGCGGCGCTACCGTCCTCGACGATACCTACAACGCCAATCCGGATTCGGTCATCGCCGCGCTGGAGGTGCTCGCGCGCGCGGCCGGCAGAAAATTCCTGGTGCTGGGCGATATGGGCGAAGTCGGCGCGCACGGCGCGCAATTCCACGCCGAGATCGGCCGCCATGCGCGCGCCCTGGGCGTCGACCGTCTGTTCCTGCTGGGGAAATCCTGCACCCATACGGCGGCGGCGTTCGGCGCAGGTGCGCGCCACTACGTCGATGTCGCTGCGCTGCTGGCAGAACTGGAACCGGAGCTTGCGCAGGACCTTACGGTGCTGGTCAAGGGTTCGCGCTTCATGCGCATGGAGCGCGTGGTGCAGGCGCTCACCGGCGTGCAGGCGGGGAGCCACTAGATGCTGCTCGAACTGGCGCAATACCTGGCCAAGGACATACGCGCCTTCAACGTGTTCGGCTATATCACGCTGCGCGCCGTGCTCGCATGCCTGACGGCGCTGGCGATATCGTTCATCACCGGGCCGCTGGTGATACGCAAGCTGACCGCCTACAAGATCGGCCAGTCGGTGCGCAACAACGGCCCGCAGTCGCATCTGACCAAGGCCGGCACGCCCACCATGGGCGGGGCGCTGATCCTGGTTTCGATCGGCATCACCACGCTGCTCTGGGGCGATCTGTCCAACCGCTTTCTCTGGGCCGTGCTCGTCGTAACGCTCGGCTTCGGCGCCATCGGCTGGGTCGACGACTACCGCAAGGTGGTGGAGGGCAATCCGAAGGGATTGTCGGCGCGCACCAAGCTCGTCTGGCAGTCGCTGATCGCGCTGATCGCGGCCGTATACCTGGCCTTTGCCGTTTCCTCGCCGAGCAGCGCCAGGATCTTCGATCTGTTCACGGCGTGGATGGGCAGCGGCTTTTCCATGACCTTGCCGCCCAAGGCCGACCTGATCCTGCCGTTCTTCAAGAACATCGCCTACCCCCTGGGTGTGTGGGGATTCATCGTGCTTACCTACTTCGTCATCGTCGGCACCAGCAACGCCGTCAACCTCACCGACGGCCTGGACGGCCTGGCGATCATGCCGGCGGTGCTGATCGCGGGGGCCCTCGGCATCTTCGCCTACGTCGCCGGCAATACCGTGTACTCGAAATACCTGCTCCTGCCGTATATCCCGGGCGCGGGCGAGCTGACGGTGTTCTGCGGCGCGCTTGCCGGCGCGGGGCTGGGATTTCTCTGGTTCAACGCCTATCCGGCAGAGGTGTTCATGGGCGACGTGGGCGCGCTCGCGATCGGCGCGGCCCTGGGGACGGTCGCCGTGATCGTGCGCCAGGAGGTGGTGCTGTTCATCATGGGCGGCGTATTCGTCGCCGAGACGCTGTCGGTGATGGTGCAGGTGCTGTACTTCAAGTGGAGCGGGGGCAAGCGCATTTTCCGCATGGCGCCGCTGCATCACCACTACGAGTTGTCGGGTTGGAAAGAATCTCAGGTCGTCGTGCGCTTTTGGATCATCACGATGATGCTGGTCCTGTTCGGACTGTCGACCTTGAAACTCAGATGAATCTGTCCGGCAAAAGCGCGCTGGTTCTGGGTCTGGGCGAAACCGGCCTGTCGATGGCGCGCTATCTCGAGCGCCGCGGCGCGCGTGTGCGCGTCGCGGATACCCGCGACGATCCGCCGGGGCTGGCTGCGCTGGCCGAGAAAGTGCCGCAGGCGGAACTCGTCCTGGGCGCCTACAACGACGCAGCGTTTGCGGGCGTCGATCTGCTCGCCATCAGTCCGGGGGTGCCGCTCGCTACGCCGCAGGTGCGCGCCGCCGCCGCGCGCGGCGTCCCGGTGCTCGGGGATATCGAACTCTTCGCGCAGGCACTGCGCGAAGGCCACGGAGGTGCGCAGGCACCGCGCACGCGCAAGGCGCGAACCGCGTCGCCGGGATCGCCGCCGCCGGTGCTGGCCGTCACCGGCACCAATGGCAAAACCACGGTAACCGCGCTTGCCGGCGCGATGTGCAGGCGCAGCGGCCTGGCCACGCAAGTGGCAGGCAATATCAGCCCGGCGGCGCTGGACGCGCTGATGCATTGCGAAGACACCTGCCACCGGCCCGAGGTATGGGTGCTGGAACTCTCGAGCTTCCAGCTGGAAACCACGCGCACGCTCGATCCTGCTGCCGCCACGGTCCTCAATCTCAGCGAAGATCATCTGGACCGCTACGAGGACATGAACGCGTACGCGCGCGCCAAGGCGCACATATTCAGGGGTGCAGGCATCCAGGTGCTCAATCGCGACGACGCGCGCAGCATGAGCATGGCCGTGGCCGGCCGCAAGCAGGTGAGTTTCGGCCTGGATGCGCCTGGCCGGCCTGAAGACTACGGCATGCTGCGCGTTGACGGCGAACTGTGGCTGGCGCAGGGTGCGACGCCGCTCCTCGCATTGAAGGGGCTGCCGCTTGCCGGGCTGCACAACGCCGCAAACGCGCTCGCCGCGCTGGCCCTGGCGCGTGCGCTCGACCTTTCCTATGCGCCGCTCTTGGCCGCATTGCGCGAATTCAAGTGCCTGCCGCACCGGCTGGAGAAAGTGGCAGAGATCGACGGCGTCACCTATTTCAACGACTCCAAGGGCACCAACGTCGGTGCCACGGTCGCTGCGCTCCTTGGCTTCGCCGAGCTCGGCGCGCGCGGCGCGCGCGTGGTTCTGATCGCGGGGGGCGAGGGCAAGGGGCAGAATTTTGCGCCGCTCGCCGAACCGGTTTCCCGCTACGCCCGCGCGGTGGTGCTGATCGGCCGCGACGCCGAGATTATCGCCAGCGCCATCGGCGCGAGCGGCGTAAGCGTGCTGCGCGCAGCCGATATGGAGCGCGCGGTGGCGCAGGCGCGCACCCTGGCGCAGCGCGGGGACGCAGTGCTGCTGTCGCCGGCCTGCGCCAGTTTCGACATGTACCGCAACTACCCGCACCGCGGCGAAGTATTCGCCGCATGCGTAAGAAACCTCGGCCATGCTGAATTACATTAAGGCCGCGCGCACCTCGCCCGCGGAATTCGACCAGGCGCTGGTCTGGACCGTGCTCATCCTGTTGGTCCTGGGCATAGTCATGGTTTATTCAGCTTCGATCGCGACAGCCGAGGCGAGCCGCTATACCGGCAACCAGCCGACCTATTTTCTGCTACGGCAGGCGCTGTTCCTCGGCGTGGGACTGATCGTCGCGCTGCTGGTCTTCCAGGTGCCGGTGCAGGTCTGGCAAAGCCTGTCGCCATGGTTGTTCCTGTGCGGCATCGTGACGCTGGTGCTGGTGCTCATACCGGGCGTGGGACGCGAGGTGAACGGCGCGAAGCGCTGGCTCTCGCTCGGCGTGGCCAATCTGCAGCCTTCCGAATTCATGAAGGTCGCCGCGGTGCTCTACGCCGCGGATTACACGGCGCGCAAGTCGGCGCTGATGCACAGTTTCAAGAAAGGCCTGCTGCCGATGCTGGCGGTGATGCTGGTGGTCGGGTGGCTGCTGCTGCGCGAGCCGGACTTTGGCGCCTTCGTGGTGATCGCGTCGATCGCGATGGCCATCCTGTTCCTCGGCGGCATGAACGGCAAATGGTTCGCCGGCCTGTTCGTGCTCTCGCTCGGGGGCTTCCTCGTACTCATCCTCAGTTCACCGTATCGCATGCAGCGCATCTTCGGTTTCATGGACCCCTGGGCGGATCCCTACGGCCGCGGCTACCAGCTCTCGCATGCCCTGATCGCCTTCGGACGCGGCGAATGGCTGGGCGTCGGCCTAGGGGCGAGCGTGGAGAAGCTTTTCTACCTGCCCGAGGCGCACACCGATTTTCTGCTGGCGGTGATCGCCGAGGAGCTGGGCCTGGCCGGCGTGGTGACCGTCGTCGCACTGTTCACCTGGATCGTGCTGCGTTCATTCGCCATCGGCCGCCAGGCGGCGGCATCGGAGCGTTACTACGCGGCGCTGGTGGCGCAGGGCATCGCGGTCTGGCTCGGCGTGCAGACGCTGATCAACATGGGCGTGAACATGGGGGTGCTGCCTACCAAGGGTCTGACGCTGCCGCTGATGAGCTTCGGCGGCAGCGGCATCCTGGCCAACTGCGTGGCGCTGGCCGTGCTGTTGCGCATCGATTACGAGAATAGAGCCCTGATGCGAGGGCAGCCCGCATGAACGAGAGGGCAAAAGCATGGCACGCACGATCATGATCATGGCGGGCGGCACCGGGGGGCATGTGTTTCCGGCGCTCGCCGTGGCCGAAATGCTGTCCGCGCGGGGCTGGCGGGTGGTGTGGCTCGGAGCCAGGACGGGAATGGAGGCGACGCTGGTCCCGGCGCACGGCTATGAAATGGCCTGGGTGCGCTTCTCCGGGCTGCGCGGCAAGGGCCTGCTGCGCGCGCTCGCGCTGCCGGCGAATCTGCTGCTCGCCTTCTGGCAGAGCGCGCGCGCCATCCTTTCCCGGCGACCGGATGTGGTGCTGGGCATGGGCGGCTACATCAGTTTTCCCGGCGGCATGATGGCCACCCTGCTCTGGCGACCGCTCGCGATACACGAGCAGAACTCGGTGGCGGGCCTGGCCAACAAGGTGCTCGCGCGCGTGGCCGACCGGGTGCTGCAGGCTTTTCCGGATGCGCTGCCCGGCGCGCAGCTCAGCGGCAATCCGGTGCGCAAGGAAATCATCGCGCTGGCGCCGCCGCATGCGCGCTTTGCGCAGCGCAGCGGCAGGCTCAGCCTGCTGGTGCTGGGCGGCAGTCTCGGGGCGCAGGTGCTGAACGAGACCGTGCCGCGGGCGCTGGCGCTGCTGTCCGGGGAGGCGCGCCCCGAGGTAAGGCATCAATCGGGGACCAGGCATCTGGACGCCCTGAAGCAGGCTTATGCCGCGGCGGGCGTGCGCGCCGAGATCTTTGCATTCATCGACGACATGGCCAGGTGCTATGGCGAAGCCGATGTCGTCATTTGCCGCGCCGGCGCGCTCAGTGTTTCCGAACTTGCCTGCGCCGGCGTGGCCAGCATACTCGTGCCTTTTCCGCATGCGGTGGACGACCACCAGACCAGCAACGCGAAATTCCTGTCAGCGCGCGGTGCGGCCATTCTGCTGCCGCAATCGGAATTGTCCGCGCAACGGCTCGCCGATCTGCTGCGCGGGCTCACGCGCGAGCGGCTGCTCGAAATGGCGGAGAAAGCGCGCGCGCTGGGCAAGCCGGAGGCGACCGAGGCGGTGGCGCGCGCCTGCATGGAGCTGGCGCAATGAAACACAAAGTCAAACGCATCCACTTCGTCGGCATAGGAGGCAGCGGGATGAGCGGCATCGCCGAGGTGCTGCTCAACCTCGGCTATCAGGTCTCCGGCTCCGACCTGGCCGCCAATGCCGCGACACTGCGCCTGGGCGAGCTGGGCGCCACCCTGAGTCTGGGACACGCGGCCGAGCATGTGGCGAAGGCCGATGTGGTGGTGGTGTCCACCGCCGTGGGCAACAACAACCCGGAAGTGATGGCGGCGCGCGCAAGGCGCATCCCGGTGGTGCCGCGCGCGCTGATGCTGGCCGAACTGATGCGGCTGAAGCAGGGCATCGCGATCGCAGGTACCCACGGCAAGACCACCACGACCAGCCTGGTGGCGAGCGTGCTCGCCGGGGCCGGGCTCGATCCCACGTTCGTCATCGGCGGCCGGCTCACCAGCGCCGCCACCAACGCGCGCCTGGGCGCGGGCGAATTCATCGTGGTCGAGGCCGACGAGTCGGACGCTTCGTTCCTGCACCTGCAGCCGGTGATCGCGGTGGTCACCAATATCGACGCCGACCACATGGAGACCTATCAGCACGATTTCGCGCGCCTGAAGCAGGCCTTCGTTTCCTTCCTGCAGAACCTGCCTTTCTACGGCGCGGCCGTCTTGTGCACCGACGACAAGCACGTGCGCGAGATCCAGCCGTTCGTGTCCAAGCCCGTCCTCAGCTACGGTTTCGACGCGGACGCGATGGTGCGCGCGCAGAACGTCAGCCATAGCGGTGGCAGGATGCGCTTTGATGCGGTGCGCGAAGGCAAGGCCAGGGCGCTCGACGTGACGCTCAACCTGCCGGGCAGGCATAACGTGTTGAACGCGCTCGCTGCAATCGCGGTCGCCACCGAGCTCGGTCTGGAGGACGCGGCCATCGTCAAGGCGCTGGCGGAGTTTCGCGGCGTCGCGCGGCGTTTCCAGAGTTACGACGCGATTCCCGCCAACGACGGCGGCAGCTACACCCTGATCGACGATTACGGCCACCATCCGGTGGAGATGCAGGCGACGCTGGATGCCGCGCGCGGCGCCTTTCCGGGACGCCGCATCGTGCTCGCATTCCAGCCGCATCGCTATACGCGCACGCGCGACCTGTTCGAGGATTTCGTCAAGGTGCTCTCGGGCGCGGACGCACTGCTGCTGGCCGAAGTGTATGCCGCGGGAGAATCGCCCATCGTGGCAGCGGACGGCAGGACGCTCGCGCGCGCGGTGCGCGTCGCCGGCCGCGTGGAGCCCGTGTTCGTCGAGGACATCGGCGACATGCCCGCCGCCATCCGCGCGGCGGCGCAGGACGGCGACGTTGTGGTGACCATGGGGGCGGGCTCGATCGGAGGCGTGCCGGTGGCGCTCGCCCCGGCTCTGCCCGTCAAGGCTGCGGAGTGAGGGATGTACATGGCTGAGCAAATACATCTCCCCAACCCGGCGCTGCGCGGCAGGCTGCTCGCCGACGAGCCGATGCGCAAACACCTGAGCTGGCGCACCGGCGGGAGCGCAGATCGCGCCTACGTTCCGGCCGACCTGGAGGACGCGGCGCAGTTTCTGCGCGGCCTGCGGGAGACCGAGCCCGTGTATTTCATCGGACTGGGCAGCAATCTGCTGGTGCGCGACGGCGGCATACGCGGCACGGTCATGCTGATGCACTGCAGTCGCGCGGCCGTGCGCATGGACGGGGAACTGTTGTATGCCGAGGCGGGCGCGGCCAGCCCCAAGGTGGCGCGCTATGCAGCGACTCGCGGCTACGCCGGCGCCGAATTTCTCGCCGGCATCCCCGGAACCGTAGGCGGCGCGCTGGCGATGAACGCGGGCTGTTACGGCAGCCAGACCTGGGACCGCGTGGAGCGCGTGCTCATGCTCGGCCGCGGCGGGGAACTGCGCCGACGCGAACCCGGGGATTTCGATATCGGCTACCGCCACGTCGCGCTCAGGCAGGGCGGACTCGGCTCGCTCGAATGGTTTGCCGCCGCCTGGTTCGGCTTCGAGCGCGGCGAGGGCGCCGCTGCGCTCGCCCGCATCAGGAAACTGCTGCAACAGCGCATCAAGGAGCAGCCGCTCGCCCTGCCCAACGCCGGTTCGGTATTCCGCAATCCGCCGGGCGATCACGCCGCGCGCCTGATCGAGGCTTGCGGCCTGAAGGGTCATGCCATCGGCGGCGCGCGCGTGTCGGAAAAGCATGCCAACTTCATCGTCAACCCCGTCGGCGCTGGAAGCGCGGCCGACATCGAAGGCCTGATTGAGTTCGTGCGACAAACCGTATTGGCGAAGTGCGGGGTGGATCTCCTGCCCGAGGTGCGCATCATTGGGGAGCACGCGCGATGAGCGCCAAGGACTTCGGCAAAGTCGCCGTGCTCCTCGGCGGGCGCTCGGCCGAGCGCGAGGTGTCGCTCAAGAGCGGCGCCATGGTGCTCAATGCCTTATGCAGCCGCGGCGTCGATGCGCATGGCTTCGATCCGCAGCATCGGGATCTGGCGGCGCTGATCGCGGAGAAATTCGATCGCGTGTTCATTGCCCTGCACGGGCGCTACGGCGAGGACGGAACCATACAGGGCGCGCTGGAATTGCTCGGCATTCCCTACACCGGTTCGGGGGTGCTGGCGAGCGCGCTCGCCATGGACAAGTGGCGCACCAAGCTGGTGTGGCAGGCAGCCGGCATTCCTACGCCGCGCTACGAGATGCTTACCGCGCAGAGCGATTTTGCAGCAGTGGCTTCGCGCCTTTCGCTGCCGATCATGGTCAAGCCGGCCAACGAGGGTTCCAGCATCGGCATGAGCAAGGTGCGCTCCGGCTCCGACCTGGAGGAGGCTTACGCGCTGGCGGCAAACTACGACAGCGTGGTGCTCGCGGAGCAGTTCATAGACGGCGTCGAACTCACCGCCGCAGTGCTCGGAAGCGAGGCACTGCCCCTGATACGGCTTGAGACGCCGCGCGAATTCTACGACTACGAGGCCAAGTACCTGGCCAGCGACACGCGTTACATCATTCCCTGCGGCCTCGCCGCCGGCGCGGAGGCGGCAGTGCGCCAGCAGGCGCTGGCCGCCTTCGGCACGCTCGGCTGCAGCGGCTGGGGGCGCGTCGACCTGATGCTCGATGCCGCAGGCCTGCCCTGGTTCATCGAAGCGAACACCTCGCCGGGGATGACCGACCACTCCCTGGTGCCGATGGCGGCGCGCCATGCCGGCCTGTCGTTCGAAGACCTGGTGCTGCGCATTCTGGAGCTGGCGCATGTGGGGTAACGCCGACATGCTCAACGGCTGCGCCAACGCGCTGTATGCGCTTGCGGCTGCCGCCCTGCTCTATGCCGGCGTGTACACCGTGATGCGTTCGCCGCTGTTGCCGCTGCGCCATCTCGAGCTGCAAGGCGATGTGACCCACGTTACGCGGGAACAGGCGGAGCGCGCGGCGCGCGCGGGCGCGGTGGGCACCTTCCTGAGCGTCGACCTCGATGCAGTGCGGCGCGCCTTCGAGTCGCTGCCCTGGGTGCGCAAGGTCGAGGTGCGCCGCCTGTGGCCCGACCGCATACTGGTTTCGATTGAAGAGCACGTGGCGCTTGCGCGCTGGGGCGTCGATGCGCAGGCCCGGCGCCTGATCAATACCTACGGCGAAGTGTTCGAAGGCGAACCTGCAGGCATCGAGCGCCTGCCGCAATTCGCCGGCCCCGCCGGCAGCGCGCCGGAAGTGGCGCGCCGCTATGCTGCATTTCGCCAGACGCTGGCGCCGCTCCAGCTCGAGCCGCGGCAGGTGCTGCTGTCGCCGCGCTATGCCTGGCAATTGCGGCTCTCGAACGGACTCACGCTGGAGCTGGGCCGGGACCAGTTCCGCGAACCGATGCTGCAGCGGCTCGCGCGCTTCGTCGAATTTTATGCGCAAACGCTGGGTAGCCTCAAGCGCAGGCTCGAATACGTCGACCTGCGCTATCCCAGCGGATTTGCGC
>JACZJV010000031.1 GCA_014860355.1 Burkholderiales bacterium
ATTCGTCTGACCGGCGATGGCACGGCACTCACCGGGCTGTATTTCAGGGGGCAACAAAAGCACGAGCCGAGCGCCGCCCGCGACTGGGTAAAGGACGCTGCGGTCGCACCCTTTCCACTGGTGCGCGAACAGTTCGGGCGCTACGAGCGCGGTGAACTGCCGGACTTCGACGTGCCTTTGCGTATGGATGGGACGGCATTCAGGCGCTCGGTGTGGCAGGCGCTGCGGGCTATCCCCTGCGGGAGCACGGTGAGCTACGGCGAGCTGGCCAGCTCGCTGGGCATGCCCAAGGCCGCGCGGGCGGTCGCCGGCGCAGTGGCCCGTAATCCGGTGGGGGTGATAGTCCCCTGCCACCGGGTGATCGGGTCGGATGGATCGCTCACCGGTTACGCCGGCGGGCTCGACCGGAAAGAGGCGCTGCTGACGCTCGAAAGCGCCCGGTGAATCCAATTTCACGCGCCAGCGAAGCCGCGCCGATGCGGCTGCGCGACGTCACCGATCTGCTACTGCTCGCCGCGCTCTGGGGGGGCTCGTTCCTGTTCATGCGCATTGGTGCACCCCAGTTCGGTGCGATCCCGATGGCAGGGCTGCGCACCGGCATTGCGGCGCTGGTGCTGGTAGGAGTGATGCTTTGGCGCGGCAAGATTCGCGAACTGGGCATCGCCCCGTGGCGACTGTTCACAACTGGACTGGTGAGTTCGGCGATTCCGTTTGTATGTTTCGGCTTTGCGGCGCTTAGCCTCAAGGCCGGTTTCTCGGCGATTCTCAATGCCACCGCTCCCTTCTGGGGGGCATTGGTCGCCTTTGCCTGGCTCGGCGATCGACTCACAAAGCTGCGCGTGGCCGGGCTTGCGGTCGGCTTTGCCGGCGTCGTGGTTCTGGTCTGGGGTAAGCTCAGTTTTGGCTCCGGCGGGGCGGGACCGGCAATCATCGCGGTCCTGCTGGCGACGCTGTGTTATGGCATAGCGGTCAACTATGCGAAACGTTATCTCGCCGGAATCGGGTCTTTGGCCAGTGCCACCGGCAGCCAGATTGGCGCCGCTGTTGCGATGGCTCCGCTGCTTCTGGCGTCCTGGCCGGCGGTGATGCCCGACCTGACTGCGTGGCTGGCGGTGATTGCCATGGCAGTACTGTGCACGGCCATCGCCTACTTGCTCTACTTCCGGTTGATTCTGCGCGTTGGTGCAACGCGGACGATCGCGGTGACCTTTCTGATCCCGATCTTCGGGATGTTCTGGGGCTGGATCTTCCTCGCCGAGGCCGTGACCTGGAACATGGCGGCCGGGACCGTCGTGATCCTGCTCGGCACGGCGCTCACGACCGGCCTGATCGGAGCGCGTACTACGCCTGCCTAGGTGCTGCCGGCCGGGATGGCCGGCAGCCGGCGCTCAGTGGATTTCCGGATCCGCCGTGGGTTCTCCACGGGCCAGGAAGTCGAAGTCGCAGCCGTGCTCGGCCTGCTCGACATGTTTCGCGTAGAGCTCCCCGTAGCCGCGGCCGTACTTGCGCGCGGGCGCCTTCCAGGCCGCACGGCGCTCGGCCAGTTCCTTGTCGGAAACCTCGAGCTGCAGCTTGCGCCCCGGCACGTCGAGCGTAATCAGGTCGCCCTCGCGCACCAGCGCCA
>JACZJV010000032.1 GCA_014860355.1 Burkholderiales bacterium
AACCCACAATCTCAATATCCTCGCCCACCTTCACCACGCCGCGCTCCACCCGACCGGTCACCACCGTACCGCGCCCGGAGATCGAGAACACGTCCTCCACCGGCATCAGAAACGGCACGTCGATCGCCCGCTTGGGCTCCGGAATGTACGAATCCAGCGCGTCCGCAAGCTTGTGGATCGAGCCCTCGCCCATGTCGCTCTTGTCGCCTTCGAGCGCCTTGAGCGCCGAGCCGATGATGATCGGCGTATCGTCGCCCGGAAACTCGTACTTGGACAAGAGCTCGCGCACTTCCATCTCCACCAACTCAAGCAGCTCCTTGTCATCCACCAGGTCAGCTTTGTTCATGTAAACAATGATGTAAGGCACCCCCACCTGCCGCGCCAGCAAGATGTGCTCGCGCGTCTGCGGCATCGGGCCATCCGCGGCCGATACCACCAGTATCGCCCCGTCCATCTGCGCCGCACCCGTGATCATGTTCTTGATGTAGTCAGCATGCCCCGGGCAATCCACGTGCGCATAATGGCGCGCCTTCGTCTCGTATTCCACGTGCGCCGTGTTGATCGTGATCCCCCGCGCTTTCTCCTCCGGCGCCGAATCAATCTGGTCGTAGGCCTTCGCCTCTCCTCCAAACTGCTTCGACAGCACCAAAGTGATCGCCGCCGTCAGCGTCGTCTTCCCATGGTCCACGTGACCTATCGTCCCTACGTTCACGTGCGGCTTAGTACGCTCAAATTTAGCTTTTGACATGATCGTTCCCGTTTATTTTTTGTTGATAATTGCTTCAGCCACCGTTTTCGGCGCTTCCGCGTAATGCTTGAATTCCATGGTGTAGGTGGCGCGCCCCTGTGTTAGCGAACGCAACGTCGTCGAGTAGCCGAACATCTCGGCCAAAGGCACCTCGGCGCGGATGATCTTGCCACCGGCGACATCATCCATGCCCTGGATAACGCCACGGCGCGACGACAGGTCGCCCATGACATCGCCCATTTTGTCTTCCGCCGTTTCCACTTCGACCGCCATGATTGGTTCAAGCAGTACCGGAGAGGCCTTGCGCATACCATCCTTGAACGCCATCGAGGCGGCCATGCGGAAGGCATTTTCGTTCGAATCCACTTCGTGATACGAACCGTCGAACAGTGTCACTTTCACATCCACCACTGGATAGCCGGCGAGCACGCCGGCTGGCAACGTTTCCACCAGGCCCCGCTGGACGGCCGGAATGTACTCGCGCGGCACCGAACCGCCCTTGATCGCGTCGACAAACTCGAACCCCTTGCCTGCGGGCTGGGGCTCGACTTTGAGCCAGACATGGCCGTACTGACCGCGGCCGCCTGACTGCTTGATGAATTTGCCTTCGATTTCATCGCACGTGCGTCGAATGGTTTCACGGTACGCCACCTGCGGGGCGCCGACATTGGCTTCCACGCTGAATTCGCGCTTCATGCGGTCGACGATGATCTCCAGGTGCAGTTCACCCATGCCGGAGATGATGGTCTGGCCGGTTTCCTCGTCGGTGCGCATGCGAAACGAAGGGTCTTCCTGCGCCAGCCGGTTTAGGGCAACACCCATTTTCTCCTGGTCGCTCTTGGTCTTGGGTTCCACCGCGACGTGGATCACCGGCTCCGGGAACACCATGCGCTCAAGGACAATGATGTGTTTGGGATCGCACAGGGTTTCGCCGGTGGTCACGTCCTTCAGCCCAACGGCAGCCCCGATGTCACCGGCGCGCACTTCCTTGATTTCAGCGCGCTCATTGGCATGCATCTGCAGCAGGCGGCCGATACGCTCCTTCTTGCCGCGCACCGTGGTGTAGACGGTGTCGCCCGAGTTGAGCACGCCGGAATAGACCCGGAAGAACGTAAGCTGTCCGACAAACGGATCGGTCATGATCTTGAACGCGAGCGCGGCAAACGGCTGCTCGTCGTCCGGGGTGCGCGCATCCATCTTGCCGCTGTCGTCCTCGCCCGTGACCGCAGGTACATCCGCCGGCGCCGGCATGTATTCAATCACGGCGTCCAGCATCGCCTGCACGCCCTTGTTCTTGAACGCCGAACCGCAAAGCATCGGCGTAATCTCGCTCTTAATGGTGCGCATGCGCAGGCCCTTCTTGATGTCCGCGACCGACAAGTCGTGGCCCTCAAGATACTTGTGCATCAGCTCGTCGTCGCCTTCGGCAGCGGCCTCGACCATCTTCTCGTGCCACTCCTTGGCCTCGGCGAGCAGGTTGGCCGGGATGTCGCGCATCTCGAACTTCATGCCTTGGGTCGAATCGTCCCAGTAGATCGCCTGCATCCGCACCAAATCGATCACGCCTTCGAATTTATCCTCGGCGCCGATCGGCAACTGCAGCGGCACTGGATTGGCCTTGAGGCGGCCCTTCATTTGTTCGTAGACTTTGAGGAAGTCCGCGCCCTGGCGGTCCATCTTGTTTACGAACGCGAGCCGCGGCACTTTGTATTTATTCGCCTGGCGCCACACCGTCTCCGACTGCGGCTGCACCCCGCCGACCGCGCAATACACCATGCAAGCACCATCGATAACGCGCATGGAGCGCTCCACTTCGATAGTGAAGTCCACGTGTCCCGGCGTATCGATGATATTGATGCGGTGCTCGGGAAAAGACAGGTCCATGCCCTTCCAGAAGCAGGTGGTCGCCGCTGAAGTGATGGTGATGCCGCGTTCCTGCTCCTGCTCCATCCAGTCCATGGTCGCGGCGCCGTCGTGCACCTCGCCGATCTTGTGATTCACGCCCGTGTAGAACAGGATGCGTTCCGTGGTCGTGGTCTTGCCGGCGTCAATGTGAGCGCTTATGCCGATATTGCGGTACCGATCGATTGGGGTTTTGCGTGCCACTGTAAGAACCTTAATTGCCTTTGACTGCCAAGACGCGGGTCGCACCAGGAATACAACTGGCTGATCCGCTCATATCCGGCAGTGAGTTAAGTCGAAAATTCCGTTGTGTATTCCCTGGGGTCAGAGGCGCTCAAAAGCGATAGTGCGCGAACGCCTTGTTCGCTTCGGCCATGCGGTGCACTTCATCACGCTTTTTCATCGCGCTACCGCGGCCCTCGGCCGCCTCCATGAGCTCGTTCGCCAGACGCAGGTCCATCGATTTCTCGCTGCGCTTTTGCGCCGCCTCGCGCAGCCAGCGCATCGCCAACGCCACGCGCCGCACCGGACGCACTTCCACCGGCACCTGGTAGTTGGCGCCGCCGACGCGGCGGCTCTTCACCTCGACCATCGGCTTGACATTGGAGACTGCCAGACCGAACACTTCGATCGGATCCTTGCCGGACTTGGTCTTGATCGAGGCAAACGCACGATAAATGATGCTTTCGGCAACCGACTTCTTGCCGCTCATCATCAGCACGTTGACGAATTTGGCGACGTCCTGATTCCCAAATTTCGGATCCGGAAGAATGTCGCGTTTGGGGACTTCTCTGCGTCGTGGCACTTTATGACCTCAATATCGAACGTTTAATTATGAATATCGAATGCGACAATCTGTTTTCGCACGCCTGCAGCCTAATTTCATGCTGAGCACACGCTACGTCAATTACGCCGCCTTGGGCTTTTTCGCGCCGTATTTCGAACGGCTTTGCTTGCGATCCTTCACTCCTTGCGTATCCAGGCTGCCGCGCACCATGTGGTAGCGCACGCCCGGCAGGTCTTTCACTCGGCCGCCGCGGATCAGCACCACCGAGTGTTCCTGCAGGTTGTGGCCCTCGCCGCCGATGTAGCTGATGACCTCGAAGCCATTGGTGAGACGCACCTTCGCGACCTTGCGCAACGCCGAATTTGGTTTCTTCGGCGTGGTGGTGTAGACGCGCGTGCAGACTCCACGTTTTTGCGGCGAATTTCCAAGCGCTGGAACCTTGCTTTTGGCTTTGGTACGCACGCGTGGCGTGTGCACTAACTGATTAATTGTTGGCATTATTTGATGTTCCGAAATGAAATAGGGACGACCTATCTACGCCTGGCCGCCCCGGGTATCGCAAAGAGGCAGGATTATACAAAGAAAATCAAGGGCGAGTCAACAACTGAAGGTCCCTGTCGCGCGCCCTGCGCATCGGAAGTATCCCAGTTCGCGTGGAACGCTTGCCGCCCCGACCGGCGGGAGCATCAGGCAAGCGTCTGCGCGGCAAATCCGCGCCCGCACCGATAGCGCAATCTCGCCGACGCCGGCGGCATAGACCAGCCGTTGTTCGCGAAAATCGGGCAGCTTGTCTGCGCAGCCCCGGTCTCGCGGCCACGTCGACACGCCCATACGGGCTTATGTCAAGCTCGCGCAGCCGGCGACCGTGCGCGCTGAAAGTCGAATGGATCGGAATACTTCTTATCCGGACGCAATTCGCAGGCCCGCGCACGCCGATTGCGTCATCAAGACATGTCGGGAATTGCACGCTAGATGATCCGGTATTCGCAGTACGAAAATTGGATTTGTCATGACGGATCAGGCGCAGGCGATTGCACTTGACTATCGCGCCAAGATTGTGCGAACTTCCTGCGCGAGCTTATTGCGCCCGTGCGCACTGCGCCCTGATCTTCACCCTCCATTTATTTCGGATCGACAAAGGATTTCTCATGACCAGTGCCCTGTTCCAACCATTCAAACTGCGTGAACTCCGTGTTCCAAATCGCATCATGATTTCGCCGATGTGCCAGTATTCGGCAGTCGAGGGCAACGCCACGGACTGGCACCTGATCCATCTGGGGCAACTCGCCTTGGGCGGCGCCGGTCTGCTATGCATCGAAGCAACCGCGGTCGAGGCGATCGGCCGCATCACCCCAAGCTGCCTCGGGCTGTACTCGGACGAGAACGAGTCCGCCTTAGACAGCGTTATAAGATCGCTGCGGCGCCACGCCGACACGCCGCTGGCAATTCAACTCGCCCACGCGGGGCGCAAAGCGTCGAGTTACGCGCCCTGGGACGGCGGCAAGCTGATTGCGCGCCAGGCCGGCGGCTGGGAGCCAATAGGGCCCTCAGCGTTGCCGTTTGCGCCGTCCGAGCCGCCGCCGCGGGAAATGAATACGGCAGACCTTACGCGCGTACGCGAGGCCTTCGTGCATGCTGCAAAGCGCGCCGCGCACCTCGGCATCGATGCCATGGAATTGCACGCCGCCCACGGCTACCTGCTGCATGAATTTCTTTCGCCCTTGGCCAATCGGCGCAGCGACAGCTACGGCGGATCGATCGAAAATCGCATGCGCTTTCCGCTGGAGATATTCACTGCAGTGCGCAAGGTTTGGCCAGAGGAGAAGCCGTTAGGGGTGCGCATATCGGCCAGCGACTGGATCGAAGGCGGGTGGGATCTGACGCAGTCGATCGAGTTCGCGCGGCAGCTGAAAGCCATGGGCTGCGACTGGATCGATGCATCCAGCGGCGGCCTGGCGCCCGAGCAAAAAATCACTCTCGGCCCCGGCTATCAGGTGCAGTTCGCCGAGGCGATCCGCAAGGAAGTCGGCATTCCGACCATCGCCGTGGGCCTCATCACCGAGCCGCAACAGGCCGAGGAAATCGTCGCTTCGGATCGCGCCGACATGGTTGCTCTCGCGCGAGGCATGCTTTTCGAACCGCACTGGGCCTGGCGCGCCGCCGCCGAACTCGGGGGCGAGGTGCGCGCGCCCAAACAATACTGGAGGGCTGCGCCGCGCAGCGCCGAAGCCATTTTCGGTGGTGCCAAAGTCGGCCAGCGCTGATTGCCGCTGCGCGCCGGTTCAGGATGGATGCAAACAACAAGGCCGGCATGCGCCGGCCTTGTTGTCAGGGGGGTTGCATCGAAGCCTAGACGCTTTCCTCCGCCACGGGCGCTTCTCCGGTGTCCTCGCCTTCGGCCAGCAGCAGTTCGACTGGCGGCGGCGGGGTCTTGCGTACCTTGTGGTACGCCATTCCCGTGCCCGCGGGGATCAGGCGGCCAACGATGACGTTCTCCTTCAGGCCGCGCAGATCGTCCTTCTTGCCCATGATCGCAGCCTCGGTAAGCACGCGCGTGGTCTCCTGGAACGACGCTGCCGAAATGAACGAATCCGTCGATAGGGATGCTTTGGTGATGCCCAGCAGCATGTAGCTGAAGGTTGCCGGCTTCTTGCCCTCGGCCTCGACAATTTCGTTCTCTTTCAGAAGATCGGCGCGCTCCACCTGCTCACCCTGGATGAAACGGGTGTCGCCGGCATCGTCGACCTGCACACGGCGCAGCATCTGGCGCACGATCACCTCGATGTGCTTGTCGTTGATTTTCACGCCCTGCAGGCGGTAAACGTCCTGCACTTCGTCGGTAATATATCGCGCCAGCGCCTCGACGCCCTGCAGCCGGAGGATGTCGTGCGGATCGGCCGGGCCGTCGACAATGAACTCGCCCTTGTTTACAACCTGGCCGTCGTGCACCATGACGTGCTTGTCCTTGGTGATCAGGAACTCATGCGCGATGCTGTCCGGATCGGTGATGACCAGGCGCTGCTTGCCCTTCGTGTCCTTGCCGAACGAAACCGTGCCGGTAACTTCCGCAAGCATGCCCGCATCCTTGGGTGAGCGCGCCTCGAACAGTTCCGCGACTCGCGGTAGGCCCCCGGTGATGTCCCGTGTTTTCGACGTTTCCTGTGGAATGCGCGCCAGCACCTCGCCAATTCCGACCTGCTGGCCGTTCTTCACAGTGATGAGTGAGCCGACCTGGAAAGTGATGTTGACCGAGTGATCGGTGCCGGCAATCTTGACCTCCTCGCCGACATCGTTGATGAGCTTCACCTGCGGGCGCAGGCCCTTACTGGCGCTGCCGCGGCGCTTGGGATCGATGACCACCAGGGTCGACAGCCCGGTGATATCGTCTATCTGCTTCGCCACCGTCGTGCCTTCCTCGACGTTTTCGAATTTCACCGTGCCGGCATATTCGGTGATGATCGGCCGGGTATGCGGGTCCCAGGTGGCGAGCACATGGCCTGCCTTTACCGCCTTGCCGTCGGAGGCGGCCAGGGTCGCGCCGTAGGGCACCTTGTGGCGCTCGCGCTCGCGCCCGTTGTCGTCGGCAATCATGATCTCGCCCGAGCGCGAGATGGCGATTTTCTCCCCCTTGGCGTTGCTGACATAGCGCATCTGCGCAGTAAAACGGACCGTGCCGTTGGACTTGGCATCCACCTGGCTCGCCACTGCGGTACGCGAAGCGGCGCCGCCGATGTGGAAGGTGCGCATCGTCAACTGCGTGCCCGGCTCGCCGATCGACTGCGCGGCGATCACGCCTACGGCCTCGCCGATGTTCACGATCGGACCGCGGCCCAGGTCGCGGCCGTAACACTTGGCGCACAAGCCGTGGCGGGTATCGCAGGTAAGCGGCGTGCGCACCTTGACCTCGTCGATGCCGAGCGACTCGATCATGTCGACTTCTTCCTCGTTCAGCAGTGTTCCGGCCGGATATAGCGGATCCTGCGTCTCCGGATGCATGATTTCGGCGGCGCTGACGCGGCCCAGAATGCGCTCGCGCAGGGCCTCGACCACTTCCCCGCCCTCGACCAGCGCTTTCACCAGAACACCGTTTACCGTACCGCAATCGTCCTCCCTGACCACCAAGTCCTGGGTCACGTCCACCAGGCGGCGGGTCAGGTAACCGGAATTGGCGGTTTTCAGCGCGGTGTCGGCAAGACCCTTGCGCGCGCCGTGGGTGGATATGAAGTACTGCAGCACGTTCAATCCTTCGCGGAAATTCGCCGTAATCGGCGTTTCGATGATCGATCCGTCTGGCTTGGCCATCAGGCCGCGCATGCCGGCGAGCTGGCGAATCTGCGCCGCCGAACCCCGGGCGCCGGAATCGGCCATCATATAAATCGAGTTGAACGACTCCTGTCGCACTTTTTGGCCCTTGCTGTCAGTGACCTCTTCGTGCGAGAGCTGCTCCATCATGGCTTTGGCCACTTGGTCACCTGCGCGGCCCCAGATGTCGACCACCTTGTTGTAGCGCTCGCCCACGGTCACCAGGCCCGAGGTGTACTGCTGCTCGATCTCCTTCACTTCCGCTCCCGCGGCTGCGATCAGAGTGTGCTTTTGCTGCGGAACGAGCATGTCGTCGACGCAGATCGAGATGCCGCCGCGCGTGGCGAAGCTAAACCCCGCCCGCATCAGCTTGTCGGCGAAAATCACAGTTTCGCGCAGGCCACAACGACGGAACGAGGCATTGATCAGTTTGGAGATCTCTTTTTTCTTCAGTGCCTTGTTAATGAGCGCGAACGGCAGTCCAGGCGGCAGGATCTCCGACAGCAGCGCCCGACCGACCGTGGTCTGGTAGCGCGTGGTCTTTTCGACTTTCTCGCCGGTTTCGGTCAGGTCGTACTCACGGATCCGCGCCGTGATCATGGCGTGCAGTTCGACCTGGTGAGTTTCATAGGCGCGCGTAAGCTCGCCCATGTCAGCGAAAACCATGCCCTCGCCAGGCGCAGCAATACGCTCGCGCGTGGCGTAATACAGGCCCAGCACAATATCCTGCGAGGGCACGATGACAGGCTCGCCGTTGGCCGGCGAAAGTATGTTGTTGGAGGCCAGCATGAGCGTACGCGCTTCCATCTGCGCTTCCAGCGACAGCGGCACGTGCACCGCCATCTGGTCACCGTCGAAGTCGGCGTTGAACGCGGCGCACACCAGCGGGTGCAACTGAATCGCCTTGCCTTCGATCAACACCGGCTCGAAAGCCTGGATGCCGAGACGGTGCAGCGTGGGCGCGCGGTTGAGCATCACCGGATGCTCGCGGATTACCTCCTCGAGAATATCCCAGACGACCGGCGTCTCGGCCTCGACTTCACGCTTCGCCGCCTTGATGGTGGTGGCGATACCTTGCAGCTCGAGCTTGTTGAAAATGAACGGTTTGAACAATTCGAGCGCCATTTTCTTGGGCAGGCCGCACTGATGCAGCTTCAGCTGCGGGCCGACCACGATCACCGAGCGGCCGGAGTAGTCGACGCGCTTGCCGAGCAGGTTCTGGCGGAAGCGCCCGCCCTTTCCCTTGATCATGTCTGCGAGCGATTTCAGCGGACGCTTGTTGGCGCCAGTCATGGCCTTGCCGCGCCGGCCGTTGTCCAGCAGCGAGTCCACGGCTTCCTGCAGCATGCGCTTTTCGTTCTTGACGATGATCTCGGGCGCCTTCAGTTCGAGAAGGCGCTTCAGGCGGTTGTTGCGGTTGATCACGCGCCGGTACAGGTCATTCAGATCGGAAGTGGCAAAGCGGCCGCCATCGAGGGGCACCAGCGGGCGCAGGTCCGGCGGCAGCACCGGCAGCACCTCCATGATCATCCAGTAGGGCTTGATGCCCGATTTCTGGAACCCCTCCAGCACCTTGAGGCGCTTGGCGAATTTCTTGAGCTTGGTGTCCGAAGTGGTGCTCTCCAGCTCTTTCCTCAGGTGCTCGATTTCGTGCCCGACGTCGAGGTTGCGCAGCAGCTCACGTATGCCTTCGGCGCCCATCGCGGCGGAAAATTCGTCGCCATGCTCCTCGACCTTGGTCAGGTATTGCTCTTCGGTCAGAAGTTTGCAGCGCTGAATTTCGGGATCGGCCACCATGCCGGCATCGGTTACGACGTAGGCTTCGAAATAGAGCACTCGCTCGATGTCGCGCAGTGTCATGTCCAGCACTAGTCCCAGGCGCGAAGGCAGCGACTTGAGGAACCAGATATGTGCTACCGGGCTGGCAAGCTCGATGTGGCCCATGCGCTCGCGCCGGACCTTCGCCAGCGTAACCTCGACGCCGCACTTCTCGCAGATCACGCCGCGGTGCTTCAAACGCTTGTACTTGCCGCACAGGCACTCGTAGTCCTTGATCGGCCCGAAGATCTTGGCGCAGAACAGTCCGTCCCTTTCCGGCTTGAAGGTGCGGTAGTTGATGGTTTCCGGCTTTTTCACTTCACCGTAGGACCAGGATCGGATCTTCTCAGGCGAAGCGAGGCCGATCTTGATCGAATCGAACTCTTCATCCTGCGTAACCTGCTTGAATAAATCGAGTAGTGCTTTCATCTTTCACTCCAAGGTAGCGTGATGCACCTAAAAACCCAAACTGGACAAGCCGGAACCAAACTAAGCATCTCCGGCCGGATAAAACCCGTAATCCACGAACAAGGGGGGCGCGCCCCCCTTGTAAATCACCCCGTGCTCAGTAACGTTCCAGGTCGATGTCGATGCCCAGCGACCTGATCTCCTTCACCAGCACGTTGAACGACTCGGGCATGCCGGCGTCGATCTTGTGGTCGCCCTTGACGATGTTCTCGTATACCTTGGTGCGGCCGGAGATGTCGTCCGACTTGACCGTCAGCATCTCCTGCAGGGTGTAGGCGGCACCGTATGCTTCCAGCGCCCACACCTCCATCTCGCCGAAGCGCTGGCCGCCGAACTGCGCCTTGCCGCCCAGCGGCTGCTGCGTTACCAGGCTGTACGGGCCAGTGGAGCGCGCGTGCATCTTGTCGTCAACCAGATGGTGCAGCTTGAGCACATGCATGAAGCCGACCGTCACCGGCCGGTCGAAGGGTTCGCCGGTATGGCCGTTCTTCAGCCTGACCTGTCCGTCGCGGGGCAGTCCGGCGATTTCCAGCATGTCCTTGATTTCCGCTTCGTTGGCCCCATCGAACACCGGCGTGGCGAACGGCACGCCCTGCTTCAGGTTGTGGGCGAGGCGCACCACTTCCTCGTCGCTCAGTTCGGCCAGATTTTCGGCTTTGCCGCTGCTGTTGTAGATGCGGTTCAGAAATTTGCGCAAGTCGGCGATCTTCGCCTGTGCCTTGAGCATGTCGCCGATCTTCGCGCCCAGGCCCTTGGCCGCCCAGCCGAGGTGGGTCTCCAGAATCTGGCCTACGTTCATGCGCGATGGCACACCCAGAGGGTTCAGCACCACGTCGACCGGCGTGCCGTCCTCCATATAGGGCATGTCCTCGACCGGCACGATCTTGGAGATGACACCTTTGTTCCCGTGGCGACCGGCCATTTTGTCACCTGGCTGCAAGCGCCGCTTCACCGCGACGTAGACCTTGACCATCTTCTGCACCCCCGGGGGCAACTCGTCGCCCTGGGTGAGCTTTTTCTTTTTCGCCTCGAACGCCACGTCGAAATCGACACGCTTCTGTGCCAGGCTGTCCTTCAGGCTTTCGAGCTGCGCCGCCGACTCCTCGCTGGCGAGGCGGATGTCGAACCAGTGGTAATGCTCCAGTTCCTGCAGATAGGCCTTGGTGAGTTTGGAACCCTTGGCCAGTTTCTTCGGCCCGCCGTTGACCGTCTTGCCCACGATCAGGCGCTCGATCCGTTCGAATGTGTCGGCTTCGACGATGCGCATCTGGTCGACCAGGTCGAGCTTGTAGCGTTTCAGTTCCTCGTCGATGATCTGCTGCGCCCGCTTGTCGCGCTCTATTCCCTCGCGCGTGAACACCTGCACATCGATGACCGTGCCGGAAATTCCGGACGGCACGCGCAGCGACGTATCCTTCACGTCGGATGCCTTTTCGCCGAAAATCGCGCGCAACAGCTTTTCTTCCGGCGTCAACTGGGTCTCGCCCTTCGGCGTGACCTTGCCCACCAGCACATCGCCCGCCTCGACCTCGGCGCCGATGTAGACGATGCCAGACTCGTCCAGGCGCGACAGCTGCGCCTCGGACAAATTGGATATGTCGCGGCTGATCTCCTCGGGACCGAGCTTGGTGTCGCGTGCCACCACCGTCAGTTCCTCTATGTGTATCGAGGTATAGCGATCCTCAGCGACCACGCGCTCGGAGATGAGGATCGAGTCCTCGAAGTTGTAGCCGTTCCAGGGCATGAAAGCGACCAGCATGTTTTGCCCCAATGCAAGCTCGCCCATGTCGGTCGACGCGCCATCGGCGACCACATCGCCTTTGGCAATTTTCTCGCCCACGTTCACCAGCGGGCGCTGGTTGATGTTGGTATTCTGGTTGGACCGCGTGTACTTGACCAGGTTGTAGATGTCCACGCCGACGTCGCCCGGGACGGTCTCGTCGTCGTTGACGCGCACCACGATGCGGCTGGCATCGACGTAATCGACCACGCCGCCGCGCAGGGCCTGTACCGCAGTGCCAGAGTCGACTGCGACGGTGCGCTCGATGCCGGTCCCGACCAGGGCCTTCTCCGGCCGCAGGCAAGGCACCGCCTGGCGCTGCATGTTGGAGCCCATCAGCGCGCGGTTGGCGTCGTCGTGCTCGAGGAACGGGATCAGCGAGGCCGCCACGGACACGATCTGCGACGGCGCCACGTCCATGTACTCTACGCGGTCGGGCGTGGCAAGCATGAACTCGTTGCGATTGCGGCAGGACACCAGGCCTTCTTTCAGCTTGCCTTTGTCCAGGTCGGCATTCGCCTGTGCAATGACGAAGTTGCCCTCCTCGATCGCTGACAGGAAATCGATCTGATCGGTGACTTTGCCGTCTTCCACCTTGCGATACGGCGTCTCCATGAAACCATACTGGTTGGTCCGCGCAAACAAGGCGAGCGAGTTGATCAGGCCGATGTTCGGGCCCTCCGGCGTCTCGATCGGGCAGACGCGCCCGTAGTGCGTCGGATGAACGTCCCGCACCTCGAAACCGGCGCGCTCGCGCGTCAGCCCGCCTGGTCCGAGGGCCGACACGCGGCGCTTGTGCGTGATCTCCGACAGCGGGTTGGTCTGATCCATAAACTGCGACAGCTGCGACGAACCGAAGAACTCCTTTATCGCCGCCGAAATCGGTTTGGCATTGATCAGGTCGTGCGGCATCAGGTTGTCCGATTCAGCCTGCGACAGGCGCTCCTTCACGGCGCGTTCGACGCGCACCAGCCCCGCCCTGAACTGGTTCTCGGCCAGTTCGCCTACCGAACGCACGCGGCGGTTGCCCAAGTGGTCGATATCGTCGATCTCGCCGCGGCCGTTCCTGAGCTCAACCAGGATGCGGATCACGGCGAGGATGTCCTCGTTCGACAGGGTTACTGCCCCCGTGAGTTCGTTCCTGCCGACGCGGCGGTTGAATTTCATCCGGCCAACTGCCGACAGGTCATAGCGCTCTTCCGAGTAGAACAGGCCGTTGAACAGAGACTCCACCGACTCTTCTGTCGGCGGTTCGCCAGGGCGCATCATGCGATAGATGGCCACACGCGCGGCGAACTGGTCGGCGGTCTCGTCGATACGCAGGGTCTGTGAAATATACGGCCCCTGGTCCAGGTCGTTGGTGTAGATCGTCTGAATGCTGGCCGCCTCGGCTTCCTTCAACTTGGCCAGCACGGTCTCGGTAATCTCGTCGTTGGCGCTTCCCAGTATCTCGCCAGTCTCCTTATCCACGACGTTGTGCGCGAGCACGCGCCCGAGCAGATAGTCGTCGGGAACGGCGATTTTCTTGATTCCCGCCGCCTCCATTTCGCGGATGTACTTGACGGTGATGCGCTTGTCCTTGGGCACGATCACCTTGTCGTGCTTGTCCAGGATATCAAACTTGGTGGTCTCTCCGCGCAGCCGTTCCGGCACCAGTTCGAACTGGACGCCCTTCTTGCTGAAATGGAAGGTGTCAAAAGCGAAGAATTCCTTCAATACCTGCTCCGGTGTCAGGCCGATCGCCTTGAGCAGAATCGTCACCGGCATCTTGCGCCGGCGGTCGACGCGGAAATACAGATAGTCCTTGGGATCGAACTCGAAGTCGAGCCAGGAGCCGCGATAGGGAATAATGCGCGCCGAGAACAGCAGCTTGCCCGAGCTGTGCGTCTTGCCGCGGTCGTGTTCGAAAAACACGCCCGGGGAACGGTGCAGCTGGCTGACGATAACGCGCTCGGTACCGTTGATCACGAACGAACCAGTGGTGGTCATGAGCGGTATCTCGCCCATGTAGACTTCCTGCTCCTTTACTTCCTTGATCGTGGGCTTGCTCGCTTCCTTGTCCATGATGGTCAGGCGCACCTTGGCGCGCAAAGGGCTGGCAAAGGTCAAACCTCGCTGCTGGCATTCCTTGACGTCGAACGGCGGCTCACCCAGCGCGAAGCTGACGAATTCAAGGCGCGCGTTCTTCGAATGGCTCTCGATCGGGAAAATCGAGGTGAAAGCCGCCTGCAATCCTTCGTTCTTGCGCTTTTCAGGCGGCACCGCCGCCTGCAGGAAGGCGGTGAAGGAATCGAGCTGAGTGGCCAGGAGAAATGGCACGTTCAGCACGGAAGCGCGTTTGGCGAAGCTCTTGCGGATACGCTTTTTTTCGGTCGAAGTATAGTTGATGGCAACGGCGGTCATAACAGCTCCAGTTCAGGATGCAGGAGTCGGAATTCGGAACTCAGGGGTCACAAGACAGGGATCAGCGATGCAAATTTGCCGTCGGTCTGATCACTGTCTTCAAGCCCCTGCGCGATTTCTCGGCGGATCTTAAAATGCAAGGGCCGGCAACCCAGACGCGGCTGCCAGCCCGTTTGCCGCAATGCTTACTTCATCTCGGCTTTGGCGCCGGCTTCTGTCAGTTGCTTGAGAATGTCTTCTGCTTCCTTCTTCGACACGCCCTCCTTGACGGCCTTGGGCGCTCCGTCTACCAGGTCCTTGGCTTCCTTCAGGCCCAGGCCGGTGAGCGCGCGGACCACCTTGATGACATTGACCTTGCTCTCGCCGCATGCGTTGAGCATGACCGTGAATTCGGTCTGCTCTTCTGCTGCCGGGGCGGCGGCGCCGGCTGCCGCCGGAGCTGCCACCGCAACCGCGGCGGCGGCGGACACGCCGAATTTCTCTTCCATTTCCTTGATCAAGGTGGAGAGTTCGAGCACGGTCATGTTTGAAATTGCGTCGAGTAGTTCTGCTCTTTCGATTGCCATTATTGACTCCTGAATGTTAAGTCGTTTAAGTCGTTGATAACTGGTGCGTAAGTCTGGAAGGCGAAGCTATGCGACCGCCTGCTCTTTCTGATCGCGAATCGCTGCGAGCGTGCGCACGAATCTGCCCGGGACCTCGTTCAGCGTCTGCACGAATTTGGCCGCTGGCGCCTGCATTGTGCCTAGCAGTGTCGCGAGCAATACCTCGCGGCTGGGCATGTTGGCGAGCGCGGTGACTTCCATTGCGGAAATGACCGAGTTCGGCAGCCCCCCTGCCATGATCACGAATTTCTCGTTGGTCTTGGCAAAATCGTTCAGCACCTTGGCGCTTGCGACCGGGTCGGACGAAATGCTGTAGACAAGCGGCCCGATCATCTTATCGGCCAGCTTCTCGAACGGCGTGTCCTTTACCGCACGGCGCACCAGGGTGTTCTTCAGTACGCGCAGATACACGCCCGCCTTGCGCGCCCTGGCGCGCAATTCGGTCATGTTGCTCACTTCCAGACCACGGTACTCAGCAACGATGATCGCCTGCGCCGTGCCCACTTGCGCGGACACTTCGGCAACCACCGCCTTCTTCTGCTCAAGATTGAGACTCAAGGCCTACCTCCTGTCAAATGCAGAATTCAGCTGCCAAAACGCCTCCGGAAAATCGCACCTGTGGGCGCTTTCTCCCTACGCGCTTAGCATTCCTCGTCCTGCGTTACATTCTCGGCGACCTTACATTCAGGAAAGAATTCCTGTATCGGGGTTCGCCATCTGCGTTGGGCATCGCAGGTTTCGGGGAAATGCGCGACGAGCATTGAGTCCATTGCACATTCTTCCGTCACCGGCTACCGATTAAGTTCTTGGGCGATCCGCAGTGTCGGGTATCGGTTTCCCGCGACCCGTGACCGATCACCCGCCAACCCCAACGGTCTTTGATAACCCGCCGCGGCGATGCTCTGCCGATGCGGCCCAAAGTCCTGTCCCCGCGCAAGCGGGGGTTCAAATCCTCTTAGCTGTTAACGCTCGCGACATCCACGCGGATGCCCGGGCCCATGGTGCTCGACACCGACAGCTTCTGCAGGTAAATCCCCTTGCTGGTGGCCGGCTTGGCCTTGTTCAGCGCTTCCACCAGTGCTTTGAGGTTTTCGCACAGGGCCTCCGGCTCGAACGAGGCCAAACCTATCGTGCATTGCACGATGCCCGCCTTGTCGGCGCGGTACTGCACCTGGCCTGCCTTCGCGTTTTTTACCGCGGTGGCCACATCCGGCGTCACCGTCCCCACTTTCGGGTTCGGCATCAGGCCGCGCGGCCCCAGGATCTGGCCCAACTGACCGACGATACGCATGGTGTCGGGACTGGCGATGAGCACGTCGAAGTCCATCTTGCCAGCCTTGATCTGTTCGGCCAAATCTTCCATGCCGACAATGTCTGCGCCGGCAGAGGTGGCGGCGGCGGCCTTGTCGCCCTGCGCAAAAACCGCTACGCGCACTTTCTTGCCGGTACCGGCTGGCAGCACCACCGAGCCGCGTACGCTCTGGTCCGATTTCTTGGCGTCGATGCCAAGGTTGACCGCGACATCCACTGATTCGTCGAACTTGGCGGTGGCAACCTGTTTCACCAATTTCATCGCGTCCAAGGCCAAATATGCCTTGTTGCGCTCGACCAGGCTGGCGGTGGCCTTCTGGCGTTTGGAAATTTTTGCGGCGAGCTGGCTCATATCACGCCCTCCACGATCACGCCCATGGAACGCGCGCTCCCGGCGATGGTGCGCACTGCGGCTTCAAGGTCCGACGCGGTGAGATCGGGCATCTTGGCCTTGGCGATCTCCTCGGCCTGTGCGCGCGTCAACTTGCCCACTTTGTCGGTATGCGGCACCTTGCTGCCCTTATCGATCCCAGCAGCCTTCTTGATGAGCACGCTCGCCGGCGGGGTCTTGATGATGAAGGTGAAGCTCTTGTCGGCAAACGCGGTGATCACCACGGGCAGCGGCAGGCCCGGCTCCACCTTTTGCGTTTGCGCGTTGAACGCCTTGCAGAACTCCATGATGTTCAGGCCGCGCTGGCCGAGCGCCGGCCCGATCGGAGGACTGGGATTGGCTTTGCCCGCAGGAACCTGCAGCTTGATAAAGCCGACTATCTTCTTTGCCATATATCACTCCTTGTGGGTTCAAGCGGGCCTGCGCCCTCCCCGGTTAAACACGACTGACTTGACTGCAACAGCTATTTGCCGCGCCGGCACATTAACCGCCGCAGCAGTACGGATCTATGCCTTCTCGACCTGCCCGAATTCCAGCTCTACCGGTGTCGCACGGCCGAAAATCGTGACCGACACGCGCAATTTGGACTTGTCGTAGTTGACGTCTTCCACCAGGCCGTGAAAATCGGTGAACGGACCCTCCTTGACGCGCACCCCCTCACCCACCTCAAACAGCACCTTGGGTTTGGGCTTCTCAACGCCTTCCTGCATCTGGTGCATGATGTTGGCAACCTCCTTGACCGAGATCGGCGTTGGCTTGCTTGCCGTTCCGCCCACGAACCCGGTTACCTTATTGGTGCTCTTCACCAGGTGCCAACTATCGTCGTCCATTTCCATTTCCACCAGCACATAGCCTGGGAAAAATTTGCGTTCGGAAATGTTCTTCTGGCCAGCCTTCATCTCGACCACCTCTTCCGTGGGAACGAGGATCTTGCCGAATTTATCCTGCATGCCAGCGCGCCTGATGCGGTCCTCGAGTGCGCGCTGCACCGACTTTTCGAAGCCGGAATAGGCGTGAACCACGTACCAGCGCATGCTCATAGTTTCTTCCAACCCAGTATCAAGTCGTACAACAGGTACTCCAGCGTCTTGTCGCTCAACCACAGGAACACGGCCATGACCAGGACAAACGCAAAGACGATCCCGGCGGTCTGCAGCGACTCCTTGCGCGTCGGCCATACGACCTTCTTGACCTCGGTGACCGTTTCGCGCAGAAACGCGAGGAACCGCTGTCCCGCCGCGGTAAACCACGCGACCGCAATACCGGCAGCGGCGCCCGCAGCGATCGCGGCGAGACGCACTATTGCAGCGCTCTCGCCGAGGTAATAGAACCCCGCCACGCCCGCGGCAAGCAGCAGCGCAGCAAGTACCAGCTTTATATTGTCAGCCATCGATCCGTCTCGGCTCCGTGCGAGGCAAATACGGAGCACTGTTAATAGTGGCAGGCCAAGAGGGCCTCGAACCCCCAACCTTCGGTTTTGGAGACCGACGCTCTGCCAATTGAGCTATTGGCCTGTAAATCCGGCAGAGGCTGGATACCAGGGACTCGTTTTGCTGTTCCCTGGCTTGCGCCAACCTCTGACCTCAGTCTCTAACCCTTACTCCATCACCTTGGCAACGACGCCGGCACCCACAGTGCGCCCGCCCTCGCGGATGGCAAAGCGCAGCCCCTGCTCCATC
>JACZJV010000033.1 GCA_014860355.1 Burkholderiales bacterium
GCAATGCCGCCCAGACCGACCATGCAGAACGGTGTACGGGTCACATCGACCAGACGCACCGGCTCCCAGAAGCCGATCGACACGCCGATGCGCGGCGGATTGTTGCAATAGCAGATCGGCGTGGACGGATTGCCGATGTCAACCTGCCCGCCTGAGAGCAGCGAAGCGGCGCCGATCGTGAGCGGAAAGACACAGCTCCAGCAGATGTCGGTGATGGGGTTCATGAAGCGGCCGTGGCAGGTCGGTCCGGCCAATACTGGCGCCGCCAGCGCGAAGCTGGCGATGAGGAGTGCGATCGCGACGAGACGATTACAGAATTTCATCGATGCGTAGCCTCTTGCCTTCCTGCGAGACGAGCGCTGGCACGTGCCGGATGCCGAGCTTGTCGGTGAGCGTCCCCTCTTGGTCGAAGAACACCGGGCGCTTCCAGCGGCGCATCAGATCGAGGTAGGAGCCCCCGGTCAGAATCACTTTCACCTTGCCGTCACGCTCGTCGAGAATTCCCCTCGCGCGACCGACCTGTGCGGCATCGCGCGCATCGATAAAAAGCAGCGCCTTCGAGAGCGACACTGTGTCGAGCGGGTTCACTTTCGTTCCCGGTACGACGATTACCTTGCCGTCGGCGTCCGCGATGGCGTACGGGACAATAATGCTCGGGTCGTAGTAGAAGCTCCGTGCTTTGGTAGTTTTCGTGATCCTGGCGATAGGTGCGGGTTGGTCGATTCCGCGCTTGACGCGGGCTTCTGTGTCCCGTTGAAGGCGTGCGAGCGCCCCGGTTGCCGCGGCTTCCCGAAGCTTCGAGAGAATCACTTCGAGGAGACTTGGTTCGGCGATCGGATAGACCGGACCGATAACCCCGAGGTCTTGGGCACGGGCGGCGAACGAGAACAGGATCGCCGCGACGACAAGCGCCGTGCGCCCATGCGGGACGGACCGGCGCCGAATCTCAGAAGAGTGCATAGGCCCGTCCGATGATCTGTTGCGCCGAGACCCATCCCGTCAGCCGGTAGCGCGAATCCAGGCTGTCCGGGTGCGGTGCCCGCACGTAGTATCGGCCGTCGGGTAACACCCCGGTGGGGCCGAGTTCGAGCGGCACGCCCTGGCGGCTCACGGCCTTTGCCTGCCCTACTAGCTTGCCGTTCACGAAAAATTCCCGATCCACGCGCGTCACCGTATCACCTGCCATGCCGGCGATGACTTTCACGAACGTGACGCCGGCGGGATAGGGTCCACCACCCGGCCAGCGGAAGGCCACATACTCCCCGCGCTGCGGCAGTTCACCCTTGTGGATCAGGAAGAATCGGTACGGCAGACTGGGGGATGCGTTCAAGCCGAAGCCGAAATGCGCCTGAAATAGCGCCGCACCGACAATCAACAGCAGGTAAGCGATTCCCCGCCGGCGCACATGCGCGCTCAAGCTGTGACGGAAGGATTCGGAAACGAACCGGTCGAGGAGGGGCTGCTTGAGAAACAGATAACGCATCGCGCGGCCTACAGCAGCCGCCGGCGTACTTCCGGCGTGAGATCCGGAAGGAGCGGCACCGGGCCGACGACCGCACCGCGCGCGAGAATGAGGCAGCGGCACTCTTCCGGCAGGGACTGAATCAGTGAAGTGACCTCCAAGCCGAATGCGTTCGCACGCTTCAGCGCCAGGGCTCGGTCCTCGTCGGTGGAATCGCGCTTCACCAGCACCGCGGCGACCTGCGTTTCCTTCAACCGGTACAGCTCACCGACATCGAGGACGGCGATTAATGGTGCTCTGGAAGTCGCGAACCACAGCGCGTAGGCGACAATGAATACGACGCTCAACAGCGCGTTGGCTATTACCAGAATGGAGACGGTCTTGACGCTCACGTCAGGCTCCGGTCGCGCAACACGGCATCGATCGCCTGGGAGACAGTCATCCCGGAAGCGCGCTTTTCGTTGATGGCGCCGAAATCCTCGGCGCGGCTGGAAAAAAGGAGCAGGCTGTACGGATCGACGATCAGCCGCCCGATGCCGTTGCCAACCGGTGAATGGATGAAGATCTCTGAATAGGCGCCATGTTCGGTGCGTAGCGACTGCAGCAGGCGCTTCATCGCGTCATCCATCGTGAGCTGGCCGAGCTTGTCCATCATCTCAATCGATTCCGGCTTTTGCCGCAGCAGAAACATCCAGTCGGAGTTGTCGAGTGCCGCCTTGGCAGCAGGGTTGCGGTAGTAGTCGTCCACGCCTTGCGTTGCCGACATGAAGGCGCCCTTGTACTTGCGCGCCCGGCGGTAGCCTGCCTCGATGAACTCGGCGGTCGCGCCGCCGGAGAGCAGATCCCAGGCCTCGTCGATAATGACGATCTTCTTGCGTTCGCGGCTGAAGTACATCTCGCGGGTGATGCGATACATCACGATCAACAGCACCACGGTCTGCAGGTCTTTCTTCGCCTTCAGTTCCTCGAGTTCCAGGACGATGAAATTGGCACTGAAGTCGATGGTCGCCTTAGACTCGAAGTATTTGCCGTACGCGCCTTCGCGCGTGTAGGGGTGCAGCATCGCCGCGAGGTCCTTCAGCCGCCGGTCTTCGTCATGGCTTTCCTCGTCGAGCCGGCCGGTCGCGAGCAGGTCGTAAATGTCGGAGACCGTCATCGCGTTGCCCTTGGCTTTCCAAACCTTCTTGATCGCCGCACCGAGCGTGGAGTACTGGAAGCCATCCAGTGGCTCGCGCGGGGAAACCATCTGGGCGAGCAGCGGTTGCAGGAGTTCCATATCCTCGTCAATATCCTGAACGACGGTGAACGGGTTGAGCGACAAGGCCGCGTTCTCGGTGAACTCGATGAAGCTGCCGCCGAAGTTGCGGCAGGCTTTCTCGTAGGAGCGGCCAACGTCGATGATCCAGACCCGGGCGCCGGTACCGAGATAGGCGGCGGCGATTTCATTCAACAGCAGCGACTTGCCGGAACCCGAAGTGCCGGCGATGGCGACGTTGTAGTTGCCGGCCGGGTTATCGTAGACATCAAGTTGCATGACCTGGCCGCGCCGGCCGCCGAAGAGCAGCACCGGGGTGCCGGTGCCCTGCCATTCGGCAATCAAGGGGGCGAGGTGAACGGCATTTGAGGAAGTCTTGGTGGTCACCCGCTTCATGCGCTTCAGGTCCCCGTGAAATGGTGTGGAATGCGTCATGGGCAGCGAACCGATCAGTGCCTGCGTCATCATCATGGTGTCGTTGGTGAGCTCGAAGCCGCGCGCCCGGAAGATTGACCGCGCGGCCTGCTCGGCACGGGTAATGTCATCGGATGCCGCGAACAGGGCTACCTGGTGCACCAGGTCGACCAGTTGCTGGCCTTCATCCATCGCCTTCAAGACGATATCCCAGTCGGCCTTGCGCTCCTGCAGGTCCGGGAGAAAGCGGGCCATGTAGCTCGTGGCGTTTGTGGTGGCGCGCGCCGCCTTGAGAAAGGCCCAGTTGCGCGTAGCCTCTGGGTCGAGCACGTGCACGCTGAGGGTCAACATGAACGGGCAGGGATACTGGAGGGTGCTCTGGTACAGGTCGCCGATCAGGCTCCCCATGTTCCAGAGCGCGAAGCGGGGCGGAAATGACCGCACCGAAAGCAGCCGCAGCTCGCTGCTTCTCGCTTCGGCCGGGTTGAATAGATCAATGCCGGTTTGGCGAATGCGCATACGGGTCGCTCGATCGATGACCTGATCGCGAAGCTCCCGGCCCTCGTCATAGGTAAGCGGAAGACAATCGCCCGTCTGGCGATGCGGATCGATCAGCGCGGAGACCCAGTTGACGAGGTCACCCGCTGTCCACGCCCGCGACGGGAAACCTGCCGCGTGCAGGGTCGCCCGGGCGCTGTCGCGCAGTAGCAGCAGGTCGTCGAGGCGCGCGAGATCCTCCGGGTTGCCGGGAATCGAGACGCTGACCAGCAGACGAAAATCCCGGAACAGGTAGCTTTGTGCGGGCAAGAGCGACGCCCTGCTGCCGGCGAGGTAGTGTTCCACCCGTCGCCGCGCCATGATGCGATGAATGTTGGTGTGGCGCCCGGCCCGGCCGAGGATCGAAAACTCCGGCACATCGTCATCGGGCAGGCGAAGTGCGGCGTAGCGCGCGAGCGGAACGCGAATGGCGGGGCTCGCATAGAGATGAAACTGGATGCCGGTGCCGGGCGGCGATGCGGCATAAAGCGCAGTCAGCACGCGCGTCATCTCCTCGTCGGCGCCGGATTGTGGCCGTACTTCCAGGCAGAAGCCGATCGAATCGCGATTCACGAACACCTGGCGGTCTTCGAGATACGCGCGATAGGGCAGCCATTCCGAGAAGGCAGCCGCGTCCTCGGCTGAAATGGCGGACTCCCCTTGGGATCGGGGAACAAGGTCCGATGCCTTCGCTCCGGAAAGCGCGGATTCGAGGTCGGCGAGCAGGGTGCGAAGCACGAGTCAACGCTCCATCGGGACGGGCTCTGGACCCGATGACAAATTTGCGGGAGGCAGCGGGTAGCGGGTCGGAGCCTGCGGCGTCTCGCTCGGAGCCTTCGCGGGTGAGGGGTCCTCAGCGGGGGATAGCGGGGGTGCCACGCCGTCTACGCGGGAACGTGACACCGGCCGCACGTGCTCGATGAGCCAGCGTCCGGTATCGGCAACCACATGAACGATTGCCTCTTCGTGCAGATCCCCGTCGGCGTCTTCCCACGGTGCGATCCACACTCGCAGCACGCGCGGATTGGACCGAATCGAGCTGCCCGAGACGGCCGCGGGTCTGCCGGGCGCGATGGAACTTGCCCCATAGATGGCAGGGGCGGCCGGCGGAGATATCTTCTCGCGCGGCTTTGCTGGCTTTGGCAGGCCCTGAGCCGAATTCGCATATACGCCGGAAACGGAAGTGCAGATCGCCCCTTCGGGTGCCTTGCAGGCATAGCCGTTCGCACCGCCCACACCGGACAAGGTGGACGCGCAGCCAGAAAGGACTAAAACGACGAAGAGCGGCGGCGCGACGGCGTTTCGATTCATCGTGCTTCGCTCTTCATCGACACGGGGCCTTCTGCGCTGGCCGTGGAGCGAGCTAGCCATGCTTCGATCTGCGCGTTGCTCGCAGCGCCTGGAAGTACGCGACCATCCGCGGCCACGAGAGTCGGCGTGCCCGAAACGCCGAGGCGATCACCGAGAGCAACGTTTCGATCAACTGGGTGGGGGCATTCCTCTGCCGAGATCTTCTCGTCGCGCCACATCAGGGCGTGCCAGGCCGCGACCCGGTCCTTGGAGCACCAGACGGCAATCGCCTTGCTCCTTGCCTCGGGATGCAGTGATGCGATCGGCATCAGAAACGTATAGATCGTGAGGTCGGTGAGGCTCTTCATCTCCACTTCGAGCCTGCGGCAGTAGGGACAATCGGGATCGCTGAAGATGGCAAGCGTGCGTGCGCCGGTGCCGCGCACTTCCTTTACCGCATCGGCCAGAGGCAGGGACGAGAACTCGACGCGCGCGAACGCATCCTTGCGTTCCGCCGTGAGGTCGCGCTGGGTCTTCATGTCGTAGAGATGGCCGAAGAGGAAGTACTGGCCGGTCTCATCGACGTAGGCGAGGTTCGCACCCATGACCACTTCGAATACACCGGGCCACGGCGTGCTGTTGACCGCGCCGAAGCGCGTGGCGGGATAGAGCGCCTGCAGACGCTCAGCCATCGAGGTCGGCAGCGCTGCGCTCGTCTGCGCCGCGGATGGAAATGATATTGCTGCACCGAGCGTGCATAGGCACAGCGTGCTGCGAAGTCTACTGATCGTCATCGGTGTTTCTCCTTAAATTGTGTGTGCGTTCGGTGAGGTACGGAAACGCCTCGCTGTCCTGGGATGCGGCGTCGAGGGAACCTTGCAAAGAGACGCCCTGCGTGATCACCACATCAACCGTGCGTCCGGCGTCCACTTCGATTACCGGGAATACTTTTTCCGCGAGGCTGATGTAGTACTGCGCTAGCCGCTCCAGAGCGCGGCCGACGCCGGTGCCGAAGCCGACCTCGAACTGCTTGCCCGGATCCACACTGGTGGTCGCGCCGAGCGGGGAGACGGACATCGTGGTCGCGCTTTGCTGGAAGGCTTGGCCGATGCCGCTTGCCACACCGGCGAGCAGCGCATTCGCGAGCAACTGGCCCTGTTTCGATACCAGGCGTCCGCGCATGCCGGCCTTGCCGTCTTCGCCGGCCACGTAGCCCTTGACCGGGACATCGATTGCGGTTCCGTCGCGCGTGACACAGGAAAGCGACTCGGTGCGAATGTAGGCGCGCTCCGAACTCATGTCGCCATAGCCTGCACCGATCACGAAGCATTCCTTTATCCGCGAGCGAAAGTGGTTGGGCAGCACCGCGTTGTCGACTAGCCGCAGCAGCACGGGCTGGGGGTTTCGTTGTGACTGCCCGCCAGTAGGGGCATCGAGACCGCCCAGCAGGACCGCCCGGCTGAATGCACCGCTCGGGATGTACCTGCGGGAATCGCGCGCCGGAGTGTTCGCAACCTTGGATGTGTCCGCCGGGGCCTTTCCTGCCTTCGAGATGGTTCCGTCGGAAAGGGAAACACTCAATATCCCCGCGGGCGCTACAGTCCCGCCGGCGATAGCCGGCGCAACCGGTGAGGCGAAGGTCGAGATCGATCCAGGTCGCGGTGGCGGAGGCGGGGGCAGCCGCTGTGGGCCGCCATCGGATTGATCCCCACCAGGCCGATCCGGTCCGAAGTTGGGACGGACGGCCGGAGCGGCAACCGGCGGCGGAGGCAAGGTCGTGAGCCCCGTCTGCTCCAGTTTTTTTAGGCGCTCCATCATCGCACTGCTCTGTCCCTCCAACTCGCCATTGCGCAGCGACAGTTCGCGCGACCTCTGCTCGATACTCTTCAGTTGAGCGTCGGCTTGACCTCGCCAGGCGTCCTTGGGATCGACCTGGCCGCCAGGGGCGAGGATGTTGGTGGTTTTGGGCTTCACTTGGCGCTCGTCCGAATCGCGCGAACCGGTCAGCGACACAGAGAGAAGTGAGGCGACGACGATGATCGCGGCGATACCTGCCAGCAGCAGGTACTGACGCCGCTTCACCGCGGTAGCGTTCAGTGGAGGAGACTCAGTCATTGGCGCGCCGCTCCCGGATCACAAAAAGGTTCGTCGATTCGCCCGGGCGCAGGTTGCCTTGTTCCAGACTAACCGCCATGACGCCGGGCTTGTAGAGGTCGCGTTCGGCGAGGTTCACGTCAGCGCTTCCGATATTGGCAAGCTGGTACTTCTCGCCGACGATTTCGGCACCCAGCCACGCGCGCTGCAGCGTCAGGCGAACGCCCGGCCAAAGTGCGAACTGCTGTCCGGGTTCCCGCACTTCCATGTCGTCGGGAAGCGCATCGCCTGCCATTGCCAGTAGCAGGTTCTTGATCGTGCGCACGTGCAGGCCACTCCTCTCCATGCGAGAAGCGGACTTCAGGGGATCACGCGCCTCCCGGATCACGATGGCGTCACTCGGAGTATCGACCGGCTGCAACAGCAGGGCGACCGTGCTGCGCTCGGAGGTGATGAACAGATTGATCGGCTTCGTGCTCTCGGGTGATACAGGGCGGATGAAAATCTGGCCTTTCTCCTCGTCCTTCTCCAGCATGAACTCGCCGGCGTTGCCGGTGACCTTGCGGATTCGGCTGCGCTCGAAGCTGATGCGCGTAACTTCCTTTTGCGAGATCTTGCCGAGCACAGTTTCCCCGTCCTTGGCGTCCAGAATCTGGAGCGCGGAGGCGGGGTTACTGAGCGCCAGCAGCAGCGGAAGAAAGACGAGGCTGGGTTTCAAGAGGGTCATTGGGATTGGTCTCCCGGAATGCTTTGAGGAACACACGGCCGCCCGAGTACTGAAGCTCGATGGCGTAACCCTTCGAGACTTCCGATACGCGCCGGTCGCTGATAAAGTTTGTGAGCTGCCCGCGCACACCCACTCTGAGCGCGCGTTCGTCGACGGTCAGGTCCCGGGCGCTGAAAATCGTCGATGCGCCGTCGCGTTTAAGACGCTCTGCGGCGGCCAGAAGCGCAGTACGCAGTTCGCCGAAAGAGGCTGGAGCAGCGTACTGCAACAGCACCTTCGCTTGGTGGTCGACGCTCTGCGGTGTCACGTTGAGCGTGAGCTGCATGAGGAAGTACCCCATCTGTTCGAGGTACTCGCTGCTCACCCGGTCGGACTCGACCCAGAAGGTCTTGTGTATGGTAGGTGGCACGACGACGATTCGTTCATGACCGGAGAGGCGTACCGCGAAGACCGCGAGCACGAGATTCACGAGCATCGACCCCACCAGCAGGACGACCAGGAATGTCGTCGCCCGGCGGGCGCTCGCGATGTCTTCGCGCATCCACGCGAGCCTCATCCCACCATCTCCCGCAGGTGCGACGGTGGCGTCCGCTTGAGTCCTGTGACGGAGGCTGGTACGTGCCAATAGAGGAGGTGAAGCAAGAAGGCCGGATGTTTGCCTGCCTTCGCGCGACCGTAGGCCGAGGCGAGCAGCACCCCCACAGCACAACCACTCACGAAAAATCCCGAGATCATCCCCGCCAGTGCGGCGGCGAGCACCAGCAGCGATACGTCGAGGTCCCACCAGAACATGCGTGGCGGATCGTTCAGGCGCCGTGGAATCTCTAGCGAAACGTCGCTCATCGCTGAACCTGGTGCCGTTCAGACGACCGCGGTCATGATGCTGTCGATGATGGTCGGCACATAGACCATGAACAGCGCGAATACCACGCCGGCCAGCGCCGGGATCGGCGAGGAACGCGCAATGCCGATACCGGCACCCAGGATGAAAGCGGCGATCGCGATCGACTTGCCGAGGAAGCCGGTCGCCCAGTTGAGGAGCGTGGTGTACATTGTTTGAAACTCGGTACCGGTGGTGCCGGCCAGCGCGGAACCGGCGGCGAGCGTCAGGACGAGGGCGAGTGTGGTGTTAAAAGCGGCGATACTGCGGGTCTTGCTCATTGAATGGATCTCCAGTGGTTGGGTTTTGGGGGTCAACGGGTTGGACTTCACGGGACAGGAACTCATTTGCGATTAAGGCAAGCCGGTCTATCGCGCCGATACGAAGGCCGCGGCCCGCGCGGCTGGCCCGGACGCTGGAACATCGGCAGTAAGGTGGCGGCGAACCTTCTCGATATAGGTACGCCTTAAGGCAGGGTTCGCGGTGTTGTAGGCGCCCACGGCTTCCCAGGTGTAGCCGAGGCGGGAGACATTGCCGGCGAGAATCCAGGCACCGACATGGATGTTGGTACAGGGCTCGAACAGATCGCGCTCGCCGATACCATAGGATGCCAACGTGGGCAGCCAGGCTGAATTGATCTGCATCAGACCAATGTCGCGCGACCCGTTGGCGTTGCGGCCGATGGCTTGAGGGTTGAGGCCGGATTCGGTGCGCGCGATGGCGTAGAGCAGGGCGCTATTGACTTGGTAGCGCATCGCCGCATCGTCCCAGCACGCATATGCGGGAAGGGCGGCAGAGAACGCAAGTGCAGCGCTCAATCGCGCCGATAACACTCGTCTACACAGACTTTGCACGCTGTTCTCCCGTTCTTGTTTCTGCGCGCATTGCGTCGATGCTGCCGCGCAGAATGTCGAGTGCATCGTAACCGCGGAAAACACGCACATCTGCCCGAATCGTGGCTTCGATGAGGCCACGATTCCGCTTGCAATCGGTTGGCAGCGCTCGCGAACCGACGCGCCCACGACGCGCTGTGGTCACACGGATCAAATCGCGCTACACGCGTCAATAGTTTTTTGAAGCTTTGCCAAGGCCACAATTCCAGCGGATGTCCCGGATGGGACCGGTAATACTCACCCAATGATGATTGCAGCGGTGATGAAGCGCGGAAGCAGATCGGCTCTGGGAAGCGTGCTCGCGGGCGCCTGTACGTTATTGCTGCGCGGGCGATCGCCTGCGAAAACGTCTCAGGAGCGGCGTCAAGAGGCAGTCGTCGCACCTGATGCGGAACTATCGGTGCTTGGTTTCCAGGAGTTCATCGACCGTACCCGCAGCGCAATCCTCGTCGAACTCATCCGCATCAAGCTGGGATTTCCTCGGGAAGTGTTCGAGCGCGCCGTGAACCCCGTTATTAAAGGCTATGCGAAGTTCGTGCAACTATCGTCGGCCTCGGAATCAGAGCAGCATGAAAATCCGGCCGATCTCTTCACACGCTCGCTGGAGGTCGCCAGTCGCGCGCTCGATTACCGTCGTGGCCAGATTTTGCCGCGAGGCGCTGCACCGGAAGTTATCGGAGCGCAGGCGCATCGGTGGACCTACGCGGTCTTCGTCGCCGCCTTGCTGTACGACGTTGGTAAGAACAGGGTGGACGCAGACGAAAGGCTTGCGGTGCAGCTGCTAGACCGGCTCGTACCGCTATCGGTTCTGGAATGGTTGGCTGCGGATCCCGCGCTCATGCGCGAGCTTCTGGCGTTCCTCTCCCGAGACAGTTCGGCGCGGATTGGAGCGATCAGCCAGCTGATACTGCGCGCTGCCGCCGAATCGGGTAGCCGCGATCTTCTATCGTCCGGCGGCGCCGAATCAACTGTGCAGGAGGCTGCTCCGGCCGCCATTTCTCTCGACGTGAAGGCCGTAGGCGGCTTCGATGGACGCTCGGCCGACTCGATCACGACATTGGCGGCTCAGCCGGATGCAGCGGCCCCGGCGCCCAATGAGTATGCGCTGCCCGATGAGGAGACGGAGTACCTCGAGGATGTCGACGAAGATCACAGCGGACAAAGGGAACAATTTCGGACGAGCGATCCCCAATTGGCACAAGCACCCGATGCGGCACGCCGCTTCATCGCTTGGGTACAGCAAGGACTCTCCGAGGGCACTCTCCGGGTCAACGAGGCCGGGGCGCTGGTGCATTTCGTGGACGAGGGCATGCTGCTCGTGTCACCACGCATCTTCCGGGAGTTTGCGCAGCGCTTCGGCGAGGACGGCGGCTGTAATCCAGCGAATCCTCCCGGCGAGTCGGACATCGGGAAATCCATCCAACGCCAAGTCTTTCGGGCAGGCTGGCATCTGCGCGCCGATAAGGGCGTGAACATTCTCACCTACAAGGGGATGCGCGGCGATCGCGCTGTGTCACGATTGTCCGGGGTCGTCATCCGCAATCCCGCGCGATTCGTCAAACCGGTCCCCCCCATCAATCCGTTGCTCGTCCGCTTGCGCGAAGAGCGCGGAGACGCTTGAGCCCATGGGCTACCCGCTCGAAGCCTTGCTGCGGCCCGCCTACGAACTACGTGCGGCGGCTGTCTCATTTCTTGGCGCGGCAGCGGTGATCACGAGCCCATCGACTTTCCTGCTGACGCCGGAGCTTGCGTGGGGGCTTGCCGGAATTCTCGTCTGCCATTCGGCTTGGCGAGCCTACGCCGGGCTGCGAATTGTCCGTTACCGCGCCAACCTGCGGCGCCAGCGCGGCTACTTGGTGACTTCCGAAGAGATTCCGTGGTCAGCCGAGCGATTGTTTCTGGGCAGGGGCTTCCACTGGGACCAGCGACACACGCAGCGGCTGCATGAAACGAGACTCCCCGAAAAGCGGGACATGTTGGAACCCGGACTGATTGGCCGGATCGCGGACTTGTTTCGTCCCCAGTCGCCAGATCAATCCGCTGTCGGTGGCGATCCAGCCATCCACGGCGTCCAGCCGGCGGAGTCGGACATCTGGATGGACATCCGCGACCGTGTCGGACATACCCTGGTCCTCGGCACAACCCGTGTCGGAAAAACCCGGCTCGCCGAAGTACTCCTCACCCAGGACATACGCCGTGGGGAGGTGGTGATCGTGTTCGACCCCAAGGGCGATATCGACCTGCTTCGCCGTGTCTACGCCGAGGCCAAGCGCGTGGGACGAGAAAACGAGTTCTTCATGTTCCACCTGGGACATCCCGAGCTATCGGCACGCTACAACCCGGTGGGGAATTTCTCGCGAATCACCGAGGTCGCGACGCGAATCGCCGGACAGCTTCCCTCCGAGGGGCAGTCCGCGGCATTCAAGGAGTTCGTCTGGCGATTCGTGAACGTTATGGCTCGCGCACTGGTCGCGCTGGGCCGCAAGCCCGACTACGAGCAGATCAATCGCTACGCCTCGAACGTCGAACCGCTCTTGATCGACTACTTCGAGCACTGGCTCGACCGGGAGCAGGGCGCCACTGGCTGGCGCGAGGAAGTCGAATCGATGGCGATCGACAAGAAGGCTCTCGACAAGGGGCTGCAGACGCGCGGATTTCGCGCAGTGACGCTGGTCGAATACGCGCGGCGCAAGAAGTTCTACGACCCGATCGCGCACGCGCTTGCCTCGACGCTCAACTACGAGAAGAGCTACTTCGACAAGCTGGTGGCATCCCTTCTTCCTCTTATGGAAAAGCTCACCACCGGCCGCACCGCGTCGCTACTGTCGCCGGATCTCGACGATGCCAGCGATTGGCGGCCAGTGTTCGACTGGGCTTCGGTGATCAATCTGGGCGGCATCGTCTATATTGGGCTCGATTCCCTGTCCGACTACGAGGTGGCCGCCGCAGTCGGTAACTCGATGTTCGCGGATCTCACCAGCGTAGCGGGGAGCCTCTACAAGTTCGGCACGGGCAGGGGGCTTCCGGGCGAAACCGTGGCGCGCCGCATCGCGATCCACGCCGACGAGTTCAACGAGCTGATCGGCGACGAATTCATTCCGCTCCTCAACAAGGCGGGCGGGGCGGGTTTCCAGGTGACCGCGTACACCCAGACCTGGTCGGACGTGGAGGCGCGCATCGGCTCCCGGGCCAAGGCGGGACAGATCGCCGGAAACTTCAATACCCTTATCATGCTGCGCGTCAAGGAAGTCGCGACGGCGGAGCTACTAACCAGCCAGCTCCCGGAAGTACGCGTCGTCTCGACGCTCGTTGCGTCCTCGGTGTCGGACACCAACGATCCGGGCGACTTCACCGACTTCGCCAGCCGTAACGAGGACCGCATCACGACGGAGAGCGCCCCCATGCTGGCGCCGAGCGACCTCGTCCAATTACCCAAGGGACAGGCCTTCGCGCTCATTCACGGCGGGCAGCTGCACAAGATCCGGATGCCGTTGCCGGACGCCAGCCACGACCCGTTGATGCCCGTTAGCCTCGAAGCGATCGGTAGTGAGGTGAGGGGCCGGATGGATGGCCGTTCGCACTGGGCGCGTCATGACGGTACTGCAGAGGAGGCGAAAGTTGGCCTCTAGGAATGCTTCGTTTCACGATGGCGGATTCGCCGGCGCCCTGCTTGCTCCGCTCAAGCTCGTCGTTGCGCTGACCCTGGCCTTCATTGGCATCCTCGTTGTGGCATGGATTGTTGACTGGACATTCGTGTTCAAGGTCTGGCCGGACGGCATCGACCGATTGAAGAGCATCCTGGCTGAAGATCTCGCTCGCGCGCACGACCTCGCGACGTGGCAGGGCGGTGTGCCGGGCGCGGTGACAGGAACGGCGAATTTTCTTTATGGGGTGGTATTTCGGATCACCGGGATCCACGACATGGGCGCGCGATTTGCGGAGGGGGTGGCGCTATCCATTCCGGACACGATCGTGCGTAACACCTATCTGGCCAACATCGAAGCAATCGAGGCGGCAATGATCGGAACACAACTGCTCGGCGTCCGCCTTGCGATGCTGGCCATGATTGCGCCACTCCTCTTGCTCATCTACGTCGTCGCGGGGGCAGATGGACTGACGCAGCGTGCGATACGCCGGGCATCTGGCGGACGGGAATCGGCGAGTCTTTACCACCGCGCCAAGCATTTGCAGATCGTACTCGTCGTAATGGCGGGAGCGGTGAGCCTGATCCAGCCTGTGTCAATTGATCTGCGCTTGACATGGGTGCCCTGCGCCGCGCTCGTGGGCATACTCGCGCGACTACAGTGGGCCTATTACAAGAAACATCTGTGACCGGTATGCACCAAGTCGAACGCGCTCGCGACGCGATCTACTCAGGTGTTTGAAACCAGGGCTCCTGCCGCAAACGTTATCCGTATAACCATTTCTCATCCAGAAACATGGAGAGCGTCGAATGGAATCGAAGCGGATTGCAATATATGCATCGGTCTCTACTGATACGCAGACCACGGCGAACCAAGTTCAGGAACTGAAGGAAGTTGCGCGCCGAAATGGATGGATCGTTGTCCGGGTGTACAAGGACGAGAGCGTCAGCGGAGCGGCCGCCAAAGAAAAGCGCCCTGCATTTTTTAAACTGCTGCGCGGCGCATTCGCCAAGGAATTCGACCTCATCGCAGCGTGGTCTGTTAATTGACTGGGCCGTTCGCTTCAGGACCTGGTCGGTGTTGCTTCGCGACTAGATTTGACCATAGTGCGCGAAATGCGCTGACCACCCAAATTTAGCTCTTTTTCAAATCTTGACAAGTAGTTGAAGACGCTGCGTCGTGGTCAAGCCAATCGCGCAGGTCTGGTCAATCGGGACCGCGCAGACAACACCGTGTGATCTCTTGTCTGAACGCGACTGCTAAATTGGGCATGTTCTTTAATCCTACTTCTTGGTCGTTGGTGTTCAGGCATTTCTACCCCGTGTGAGCATCAATTCAAGACCACATGAACACGCGCCATATAGCCGCGTTCGCGCAGACTGCCACCACAATTAAATGAATTTCAGCGCACTGCCTTTTCTATAATTGAAGCAAAGAGCAATCAATTTGCTCACCCTGCAATTAAATCGAAAGGAGTAAAGCATGAGCGCATCCACATTCCAAAGCACGACAGTCGCGAAGTATCTGGAGGGAATCATCAACACGGGGGCGAAATCCCAAATCGACATTGCAGCAGACTGCGGTTGGCCCAAGCCGAACATGGTCTGCATGGTCAAGCAGGGGGTCACGAGGCTACCGCTCGACAAGGTCGGCCCACTGGCGAAGTCGCTTGATATTGATCCTATCTACCTGCTTCGTCTGACGATGCAGGAGTACGTGCCCGAGACCTTCGCGGCCATAGAAGCCGCCATTGGCACGACGATCCTGACCGAGAAGGAGCGCCGCCTGGTCGAGAAATACCGGACGTTCACGGCCGACACCGACGCTGATGTGGTCATGACCGATTCGAAGGACATCATTGCCCTTGTGATGGTCTGAGATGACTAACGACACCAATCAAGAGGTAGCCAATGAGCGGTCTCCCGGCCAACCCATAGCAATGCGATTGCTGATCGAGGATCCGGTAGTGGGCTGGCGCAGGTTTCCCGTAAAAAAGGCGATGATCGCGTATCGCGGTAATCGACAGTTGGAGGAGCTGCGTGGTCAAACAGTCCGCGTTGTCGTTGCCCTCGTCATCATGAATGGCAGAAAGATCCACGATATTTTCCGGCTTGAACCGTCCGTGTGGAAACTCGATAGCCAAGGGCGCGTCGATAGGGAAGCGAAGCTTCGCCGCAGGCTGTACCAACTCAATTCGGAGCCGAATCGTGCTCCAGAGACAGAATCCGTAACACCCCAGCTATCTGACGCGGATGTAAATGCCATTCGCCGCTGATTGCGGTTGCCCGAACGCGGATCGTAATCGTTCTAGAAAACTCAAAGGGGGGCGGAATTCTTTGCGTGCCTCCTTTTACCAGACGCCAGGACGGGTAGCCTGGATACAGGTTAAATGTTCCTTTTGTCATGTAGTCAGGGAGGGTTGATCGATGTCGGATGTGGGATTTGTCGCTTATTACCGGGTCAGCACGCAGAAACAGGGATTGAGCGGGCTTGGTCTCGACGCGCAGCGGACGGCTGTGTCACAGTATCTATTGGACGCAGCCGGATCGCTTCTTGGCGAATTCACCGAGATCGAGACCGGAAAGGGCGGCAATCCCCTGGCAAAACGCCCACAACTGCGGGCGGCGCTTGATGAATGCAAGAAACGCCGGGCGGTGCTCGTCATTGCGAAGCTAGACCGGCTGGCCCGCAACGTCTTCTTCGTCTCCGGTCTTATGGAAAGTCGTGTCCGGTTCATAGCCTGCGACATGCCGGAGGCTAACGAACTGACCATTCACATCATGGCGGCCTTTGCCGAACATGAAGCGAAGAGGATAAGTGAGCGCACTAAGGATGCGCTGGCTTGTGCCAAGGCACGTGGTGTACGGCTGGGACGCAATGGCCCTGCGAATCTGTTGCCGAATACGGGAGCCCGTAAAGCCGCTGCTCGCGTGTTCGCTGGTCGTTTGCTCGGTCAAATAGACGGATTTCTCCTGCGAGGTCTGACGCAGCGGGAGATGGTCGCGGAAATGAACGCCCTTGGCATTACCGCACCGCGTGGCGGGTTATGGTCATTACTGCAAATACAGCGGGTGATACACACCTTGGAAGCCAATCGAGCTTCGTAATTAGCTGATTTTTGCGTTATATCAAGAAGGCACCAGATTTGTGGTCAATCATGACGTTTGGCTGATTGACTGTCACGATGATTGGATGCACGGTGACGCGTCGCCCACTTTTCGTCTCGCGGCTAGTTAGAAAACATGAGCTATTCTCGAACCAATGATCCACAACTAAAGGGATTGGAATGAGCGCAAACATGCTTTATTCGAGCCTCGGGCAACCTCAGTGTGTCGCCCTTCTATTGGCCGCTTTCCTATCAGGTTGCGCCATCCAAACTCCCCCTATATCGCAAAAGGAAGCGCCACAACCTATAGCTGTGCAGAAGGCGGCTCAAGAGGCCGTTAAAGCCAGAGCCCCTAGTGTACCAACTCTTAAACGCAAGATAGCACTCGGTCGCATTACAAACGAAACGCACTATGGGCAGTCGCTATTGCGGGACAGTCATGATGATCCTCTCGGAAAGCAGGTGACGGATCTGATGAGTAAAGCCCTTACAGAATCAGGGGCGTATCTAGTATTCGAACGACCTGATATCACTCGTTTGCAGGCTGAGAGTCAGTTGACAGCTAAAAATCTGAATCTGATTGGAGTCGATGCGCTAATCATCGGATCACTAACGGAGTTTGGACGCAAGGTGCTGGGCGAGTCGGGCTTTGTTTCGTCAAGCAAACGCCAGGTCGCGTTTGCCAAGGTTGATGTGCGTGTTGTTGATGTTAATACGGGGCATGTGTTTTTTGCCACTTCTGGAGCGGGTGAAACTTCAACCGAAACAGCATCGACCTTCGGGTTCGGTTCACAGGCCGCTTACGACGGAACGCTAAATGACGCTGCTATTCGGCAGGCGGTATCCGAAGCTGTCAATCGTCTCACAGTAGAGATGAGCGCCCGTCCTTGGCAAACCTATATTCTGAAAGCGGACGCGGGAGTGATCTACATAGGCGGTGGCAGAAGTCAGGGCATTAAGCCTGGAATGTTGTTCTCAGTGCAAACGCAAGGCGAGAGAGTGAGATCGCAACAAACTGGGGCAGACATTGCATTGCCGGGACGGCAAATCGCAAAGATTCGAGTTGATTCCAATTTTGGCGACAGCGAACTCAATGAGGGCTCGGTCGCATCTGTTATCGAAGGAACTCTCGATGGATACAAACCAGCGCAAATGGTAGTGCGTTTTGAAGGGGCCCGATAATGCATAAGCGCGTGATGCAAATACTTGTAGCAGGAGCAATTGGTGGTTTTATTCTCTTGGCGGGCTGCGTTCAGATGCCAACGGAAAAGCAAAGCATTTCCGATATGCGCCCTCAAATATCTTTTAAGGTAGAGGAGGAGCGGGCGGCAAGCATGCGAATTCTCGTTGACGGTCTCGATATAGGGGTAGCCGCTGATTTCATCGATGGCAAGGCGGCCGCGCGAGTGTTGCCTGGCACGCACATAGTTAGCGTGACTTCCGGCGGGAGCGTCTTACTTGAGGAAAAAGTTTATCTTGGCGACGGCGTAAGTCGTTCTTTTATCGTGAAGTGAAGGAAGTGAAATGCGATTTACCACGTTGATATTTGCAGCGTTTTTCTTAGGTGGATGTGCCGCCCAACCTATCTACAACTGGGGCGGTTATGAGTCGATGCTTTACAACGGGTACAAGGATCCGACAAAGGTGGAAGAAATGAAAGTGGGACTTGAGAATCACATAGCGGCAATGGACAAGTCCAACCAAAAAATCGCGCCGGGGTTACTGGCGGAATTGGGAACGCTCTATCTTCAATCCGGTTCGTCAGACAAGGCAATTGCCATGTATTCACGTGAGCGCGAGACATGGCCCGAAAGCAAAGGGCTAATGGATGCGATGATTACGAACCTTGAGCGACGCAAGGAGAAACACGCGGAGGTGGCTAAATGAAACATGCATTCATGGCGTTTGCGATTGTGTTGTTGGCGGGGTGTGTGGCGCAGCCTGTAAAGCAAGACATGAGTGCGTTTCGGGCGGCTGCACCGCGATCAATTCTAGTAGTTCCGACGATCAATAAATCGCTTGATGTAGATGCGCCGAATTATGTGCTTTCGACGTTGCCCGTGCCGCTGGCGGAAAAGGGCTATTACGTATTTCCGGTCAACACGACTAAGTTCGTCTTGGAACAAGAGGGGATGTACGAGGCGGATAAAATTCATTTGCAACCTACGGAAACGCTGGCAAAGCTGTTCGGTGCTGATGCTGTTCTCTATGTCACGATCAATAGATGGGACGCAGCGTACGCATTCATTGCGACTACAGTTACCGTGGATTTTAATTACCGCATGGTTAGTAAAGACGGAACGGAGATATGGAAAGAACACAAAACTATGCAGTATTCGCCGCAGAACAACAACAACTCAGGTTCGCTCATTGCGATGCTAGTTGTGGCGGCCATTAATGCGGCAGTAACTCGTGCGGCACCGAACTACATGCCACTCACGCAACAAGCCAATCAGCAGGTATTTGTGCTTGGCCCGAATGCTCTTCCTGATGGCCCCTATCGGCAAAAGATAGCTCCCTAGGATCGTCCAGAGGGCATTGGCGCAGCACTGTCAGAAGTTAGCGCCGAACATCGAAGCGCGTAAGGCCGCTGCCCGTGTATTCGCCTACCGTGGCCGAAGTAGGCGATGAAGCACAAGCAACGGGGGCATTTGTGATACTCCGCGTTGCTGTGCAGATACAAACGACGCCTACTTCTTGTTCTTCGCTTGGGTCAAAGCCGAAGCTGCGGCGGTCTTAGCTGCTGCAGACGAGTTCGGGTTGCGAAGAATCTTGCTTGCCGCAGTTGCGGCGCGTGGACTAGTCGTTTCGTTGCGTTGAGGCAGTTTCTTGTTCATGATCAAGACTCCAAACATATGCACTTGACAACGGTTTACCCCGTAATGCAAGATGCACTTGCTGCAAAAAATGGACCGGCAGGGGATCGAACCCTAATGCGCGGAGTAGAAATCTACGCTGCTACCAAGACCCGGCCCGTTGCACCACCAAGACCCGTATGAGTACTCCGCCAAGAGACTCCTCATACGGGTCTTACCTTTTTGCCTTCAACGTCGGTGGTGTACCGCATTGGACGTGAAGGCTTAAACTCTTCTCATGGCGGACTCCTATAATCGCGGAAGGCGCGGTCGCCGGATTCATTGATTTCTTTTTTTGTAATACACATATTATCAATAAGTTATAATGTAATCTTGTGGTGATCTATAATTAGCATACTACAAATTGTGGGGATGTGCAGATTGGCGCAGATTCTGATTTTCTGGTATGGAAGTACTGTATTTCAGGTAATTTGACAAAACTACACTGTAAATATTTGAATAAATTATTATTTTAGTCTAAAGGAAAAGCGGTATCAGTAGCTTGGGGTTGGGGCGGTACCTGGCTAACATAACTTCATGTGTTGCCGCTACCTGTGCCTCGCTGCCACTGGCTGCCGCCGCACTAACCAAGAATACCTATAGAAAAAAGCCGGCGGCAGGATTAGCAAGACCGCCACATGGAATAACACATCGTTATATCCACGCCTCGCCCAACGCCTGCGCCTGCTGCAACACCAGTTCTACTGCCGCCGCCTGCTGATCCGGCGGGTACTTGTATTTACGCAGGGTGCGTTTAACCAACAACCGCAATTTGGCGCGAACGCTTTCGCGCGCAGACCAATCTACACTCAAGTTTTTACGCAGGCTCTCGGTCAGTTCATGCGCGATCTTCTTCAGTGTCTCATTGCGTCACACCACGGCAATGCATCTACTGCAGTCGGGCGTCGACATCAGCGTCATAGCACTGTGGCTCGGTCACGAAAGCCCTACGACAACGCATCAGTACGTCGAAGCGGACCTTGCCATGAAAGAAAAGACGTTGTCCCGCCTTCAGGATCCCCAAATCCCTTCGCGCCGTTTCCGAGCGAATGACTCGCTGTTGGACTTCCTGAAGAACTTGTAATTATGCGTAGTGCGCGGCTGCCCTCCTTTGCTCTGTCACGAGGGCAACCTCGCCACACCGTCGGCTCAACTGTTCATAACTGGGATCTGTGCATAACGGCCAATAGGCGACGCTCCTGGTTACATCTAAAAGTTTATTCCGGCCGGCCATAACCATCCCTGTTTAAATCCAGTAATGCACTGCCCTTTGCGTGATTTGGCATAATGGGCACCTTACTGGGGGGAGCATGAACAATCGCCGCAAACTGGTCAATGCGCCACAATCGTGCAGGGCGACCGCAGTTGTGCTCCCCTTCCTTTGCGTCACGATTGCGAGTAGCGTCGCCCGATGCGCATCGTCTTGACGCTATTGCTGATGATTGCAGCCGCCCCGGCGTGGGCGGACTGGGTGCTGGTTAGCACCAATGATAGTGTTGATTCGTTCGCCGACTCTGCTTCACTCGAAGTGCAATCAAGTTTCTGGGGCATGCGATTTTCAAGAGTTGGCAATCGCGTAGTCAAAGTGCGCCAACTAATGAACTTCAAGATTCCTCAGCGCAGTAATGGATCTTGGGTCCGACCGCAGGGATTCAATCCAGAATGGAATGGCACTTATATGTCGTTAAAGAGTTCCGTGGTGTACGACTGTGACTCAAGCGAATTTGAATTACTGAGTTATGATGCATATACGAGCCCAATGGGTAGCGGCACCCACGAAGGAACGTATTGGTGGACAACTTCGGCTCGGAGCAGAGGCCAAAATAAGGCGAAGTGGGAACCTGTCGCCCCAGGCAGTAAGGAAGCCGCTTTTCTGAATTTCGTTTGCGGAAACCAAGACTCCCCAAAGGTACAGCGGCAAAAAGAGATCTATTTTTCAGTGTCCCGCGGTGTTCCCCGGAAGGAATTGGAAAAGGAAATTACCCGCGTCATTGACAGACAGCACCTTGCGACTCCCGGCCAAGCAATGATCTACATTCTCGACCAAAACATCGCCTATCTGCCGCAAATAAATTCCATCGTGAAAAAGGCTGCCTCTGACGCCGGCGTGAAACTTCCACCGGATGATCCATTAGACGCAGCCGAGGATCGGGTCAAGTTGGCTCGGGAAATACGGGCCATGACTCAGGCTCGGGAGGCTATTGCGGCGCTTGAGGCCGAGGCACGCTAGCCTTAACGTGTGCGCCGACAGTTTGTGATTTCACCGCTTGGGAGCGACCGCTTTGTAGAATCTTTACCGACCGGATTGGGTTGCGGGCTCAACCGGCCGCCGGCAAATTTCGACTTTCACCCCACCCTGATCTATCCGCGGTGATCTTTGCACTTCGTGTCCAGTTATTCATTTTTTCGGTCATTTTAACTCGGCTGCTTCGCGCTCAAGCCGTGGCGGGAAGATCGCCAGCCACCAAGTGAACAGCCAGAACGGTGGGAACCAGCCGGCCAGGAGATTCACGAGGTACAGCTGCTTGTAGCCTTCCCCTTCGGCCCAGGCGTAAAGCGAGGGCGCCGGCCACAGGAAAAGCCAGATTAGCGGCCGCTCGAAGGGAAGCAGGGCGAAGGCTTCGATCCAGTCCATAGTTGCCGAAAGCATACATCGCCGTGGCGGACGATTACAAAGATCGGGGAGGGGAGATAATGAAATTTAGGCCAGCACCGAGGTGGGCCAAGAAGTAGCCTTTCGGAGAAGGCTTATTTCATGGTTTTTTCATACTTGCGGTCGGTCGTACCGCTAACTCTTTGATTATTGGTGGGCGATACTGGGTTCGAACCAGTGACCCCTGCCGTGTGAAGTCAGAGCTGGATTAACGACTTACAGCGAAAATAGATGACGTGTACTATGCGTCATACTGCTGCTGCACCGGTACGGTTGGAGTGCATCAAGACAGGATAAAGTGGCGGGTAGAGTGGCGGGTAGAGCGTAGAATGCCTTGAAGAACTGCATAGATATTATGCGTGCAGCGGACTCCCTCTCCGCCAATCAGCCTGACTTCTTGATAATGAAATAGTTCCTTCTTATCAATGTCCCGCGAGACGCGGTCGATTCGCATCGCGCAAACAATAGCGGGTAGAGCAGACGCATTGGGCCTAGGGTTTGTCGGCGCGCCGCCTGAACACGGGCGGGAAGTACCACCAAGTGGCTGCGACGAGCAAGCCGAAAAGTGTGTAGCCGAGAGTGAAGACCCAGGCTGGCGCTTCGTAGTAAAGGATGCGTTGCAGCCAATGCTCGACAAAATTCCCGGTGTAAGCTGCGGCACGAGCATTTGTGCGAAGCCACATTTCGAGCGCGGTGAGCGGGCACATGATGCCAATCCAGGCTTCTGCGACGACTACAGCAATGGCAGCTGCATGCGCAAGCCGAAACCAAAGCACGTTGACCCACCGCCACGCTCGCAGATTGCCAACGATAATGGCGATAAGCCCGCCAAGGACGAACGCGACGATGGCGACATGCAAGGCGAGCACCACATTCGCGAGCAGTTGATAATGCAGCGCGTCGTTCATTGCGAGAGAGCCAATGGGCCTGCGAGCTCAACAATGCGAGCAGAAACCGCTTTCCCTGTGACAAGAAGCACTCCCACGGTGACCGGCAGTTTGAATCGGCGCGGCCCGGCACTGCCAGGATTGACGTAGAGAACCCCATTGCGCTCCTGAACGAGCGGCTTGTGCGAATGACCCGAAATTACAACCCGTACGCCCGCCGCAACCGGGTCCAAGTCGAGTTGGGCCAGGTCGTGAATTGCATACACGTCCATCTTGCCTAGCTGTAGAAATTCGGTCTCCCGCAGCGAGTTCGCCCACATCCCGCGGTCGTTGTTGCCACGAACCGCAGTGACTGGTGCCACCTTGGCCAGGTCTTCGAGGATGCCGGGGTGGCCGATATCACCGCCATGGACGATGTAGTCACAGCCTTCCAGAAAGGCCAGAGCTTCAGGGCGGAGGAGGCCGTGCGTGTCCGAAATGAGACCTACGCGGAACATGGCGTTCGTGACTGCTGGACCGAAATACTTCGCATGATGGGCCTCGGAACTGCTCTGTGATGTAACCACGATACCAACAAAGCGCTTTAACCGGTGCCCGATTTAACAAGACCTTGAGGATGGCAATCCCGTAGTCGCGTCAAAATGCGAAGCGGCCCCAAAGGGCTGCTCATCCGCTAGGAGCCATGTGTTGGTACTTGCAATTTCCCGTCGGCTTTGGTCGCGAAGTTGACCGGCGTACTGAAGCCGATTTTCGGGAGGGCGATGACGCAGGTCAGTCCGACGAAGGGTGCCACGAAGTCGATGAGTGAATTGTCCGGGAGATGCGCGTAAGCATATGCCGGCAGCGGCGCAAGCCGACGCTCCATTGACTATATTTCGCGAATCGACGCGGGCGTCACTCGCCTATGGCGTGAATGCTGCCGCAGGCTCGGCGCGTGCCGGCGCAACTACTCGGATAGCAGGACGTATAGAGAGCGGCACGAGGCAAGCCGCATTCTCGAAACGGCAGCATGCCTCGAGATCGTCGAGCTTGGCATCCCCGGCGGGGCCATTGCGGTCGTCGGCTGCGATCATTTCAGGGGCCCCCGTCTGTTGCGATGCTTCGCGCGTGCAGCTGTAGTAATCTTCACGCTGAAGCAGCATGACCATTCATGCGCAGTGCGCTCGTAGTATCGTTGGCGCGACCTGTGCCGCAAGCAGTGAAACGCGACACTTTGCCGGTCGGACGGAGGAGCTGCGGAGTATCCTTCCAGCATGAACTGGTGGCGTGCGCCGAAACGCAACGCAGGGCGGCCCTGAGCATGGATCGGGAACCCGCAGGAAAAATTCAATTTGTCACAGACGCCAAGGACAGCAAACCATGAGCGACAAAAAGCATTTGAAGCGCGACACCATCACTTCGCATGCCGGGCGCGACCCGCAGCGCTACGACGGCATGGTGAATACGCCGGTATTTCGCGCTTCGACCGTGCTGTTTCCGGACGTGAAATCGTACCAGGGGCGCGACCCGGACGACTACAAGATCATGCGCTACGGCATCTACGGCACGCCCACCACGTTTTCCCTGGAGGAAGCCGTGGCCGAGCTCGAAGGCGGTCATGCCGCGGTCGCGCTGCCTTCGGGGCTGGCCGCGATCGTCGCCGCGCTGGCTGCGTTCGCACATGCCGGGGCGCACATCCTGATTGCGGACTCGGTGTATCAGCCGACGCGCAATTTTTGCGACAAGCGGCTGCGGACCCTGGGCGTCGAAATCGAATACTACGATCCCTTGATCGGCGCGGCGATCGCCGGGTTGATCCGCCCCGAGACGACCGCGGTTTTCTGCGAAGCGCCCGGCTCGCACACTTTCGAAATGCAGGACATTCCGGCGATCGCGGCGGCGGCGCACGCGAAGGGCATTGCGGTGCTCGCCGACACCACCTGGGGCACGCCGTACTTCTTCCGCGCGTTCGAGCGCGGCGTGGACATTTCGATACACGCCGGCACCAAGTACATCTCGGGCCATTCGGACGTGATGATGGGCATCATCGTCACCAATGAAGAATACTGGCTCAAGCTGCGCCGGGCCGTCGCCGATTACGGTTATTGCGTGAGCCCGGACGACTGTTATCTCGCGCTGCGGGGCCTGCGCACCATCGGCGTGCGCATGCGCCAGCAGCAGCAAAGCGCGCTCAGGATTGCGCGCTGGCTGCAGGGGCGGCCCGAAGTCCTGCGCGTTCTCTACCCGGCGCTGGAGGACGATCCTGGCCATGCAATCTGGAAGCGCGATTTCAGCGGGGCGGCGTCGTTGTTCGGAGTGATACTCCGGCCTGCAAGCGAGAGCGCAGTCACCGCGTTCATCGATGCGCTCGAACTGTTCGGCATCGGGTCCAGCTGGGGAGGCTACGAAAGCCTGGCGATACGCGCCTATCCGGAAAAATACCGCAGCGCAACAAAATGGAATCCGGGCGGACCGTTGCTGCGACTGCACATCGGGCTGGAGGACCCTGACGACCTTCTGGCCGACCTGGAGCAGGGCTTTGCGCGAATGCGACAATCCGCGTGATGGTCCATGGGCATGTGCAATTTGACTATGCCGATTCGATCCTGATATCGTGGGTGGGAAGATCTCCGCCTTTTCATGCCTGCTTGCGCGGCGGGGTATCGCCTAGCGGGGTATCAGATGGCTTACTCCATAGCTCCCGAGACCATCGCCAAGACTTCTTTGTGCCAAAGGGAGTTTGCCTGCCTGCAGCAGGGCAGTTGCGAGAATTGCGCCCAGTGCGAAATCGTGGGCGAGAATGCGATCAACGCCCTCTATCTCGGCAATCGGAAGTCATCGGGTTGTCCGTACTACTTTGATTTCGGATCCGCCTATCTGTGCACCTGTCCCACGCGCTACGCCATCTATAAGCGTTACGGCAGCTGAGGCGGGGGCGCGCGCTCTGCGACACCGGGCTTATCCACAAATCCTGTGGATAAGCCTGTGGAAAACGGTCTGGAATGCCTCCAATTCAGCTGGGAAAAATTGGCGCAATATTAGGTGTGCTTGTTGTTTGAGCGTTCGTCGCCGCGCACGCATCGAACGCTGGCCTGTACCCGCTTGCGCGCGCTTTGCTTGCCGGAAACCGGGCTCGAGTGTTCTTGTTTGCGCAGGAAGTCGCGGTATTTCATGTCTTCGTGCAACAGGTGATCGACCAGCAGCTGTTTTATATGCAGACCCTTGAGCGCCCAGGTGAAGCTGACGTCGGCCCGTTCGAATTCCTTCATCACGCGATCGAACTGCGCGGTGAGTTGCGCATGCTTGGCCGCGTGCGCCGCCCGGTGCGGATATTTCCATTTCACCAGCAGCTGCTGTTCATGCCAGAAATGATGCGTGGCCTCCATCAGCATCAGGTCGAGCAGCCGCTCGACCTCCGCTTTGTCCCTGCATTCGACGATAGCCTGGTTCAGGTCGTTGACGCGCCCGACGAATTTCTGATGCTCTTCGTCGATCTCAACGACGCCGACGCTGAGGGAGTCGTTCCATTTGATTTCCCATTCGGATTGCTTCATGGCGCTTTCCTTCGAGGCAGCTTTGAGCATCATTCGCAGAAGCAGATAGTGCCGCCTTTTCGGGCCCGGGGTTTGACGAGGATCAAGCAAATTCCAGACGCAGGCGAGAAGCGGGGCCGGCGACGAGATTGCCGCCGCAATGCGCGAGTGCGCCCTAGCGTCGGCACCCGGCGGCGCAAGCGCTCTACAACCGTGCACCCGTGCCCATGCTGAACTTCGCCATCGTCGGCCTGGGCCGCTGGGGTCAGCGGCTGCTCGACGCGGTCCGCACGCCGGCGAGCGCGAAACTGCGCTGCACCCGCGCCGTGGCCGCAAGGCCGGACAAGCTGCGCGGGTACTGCGGCGCGCGCGAGTTGATTCTGAGCGCTGATCTGGCGCAGGCGCTGGCCGACCCGCAGCTGGATGCAGTGGTCCTCGCCACGCCGCACTCGCTGCATGCCGAACAGGTCATCGCGGCGGCGAAGGCGGGCAAGCATGTTTTCGTGGAGAAGCCGTTCACGCTGGATGCGGCGAGCGCGCGCGCGGCGGCAGATGCCTGCCGCGCGGCCGGGGTCGTGCTCGCGCCAGGCCATAACCGGCGCTTTCTGCCCGCCTTCGTCGAAATGCAACGCATCGTCGCCGCGGGGGAACTGGGCGAGATCCTCCATCTGGAAGGCAATTTTTCAGGAAACTTCGGGCTCGGTTACGAACCGGGAGTTTGGAGGGCGACGCAGGCGGAAAGCCCTGCCGGGGGCATGACGGCGACGGGCATACACATCATCGATGCCTTCGTCGCGCTTGCGGGACCGATAAGCTCGATACGCTGCGAGAGCCAGCGCAAAGTGCTGGCCGTGGACCTGGACGACACGACCTCGGCGTTCGCGCGCTTCGCCAGCGGCGCCACCGGCTGCATGAGCACGCTCACCGCGACCGGACGCATCGTGCGCCTGCAGGTGTTCGGCACGCGCGGCTGGCTGCATCTGCTCGACCACCGTATCCTGGAAATCTGCGACATCGAGGGCAGGGTGCGGCGCATCGAGTATCCGCAGCTCGACATAGAGCGCGCGGAGCTGGAGGCGTTTGCCGATGCGATAGCCGGCGTCGCCGCCTATCCGGTGCCGGTAGAGGAGGCGATTCACGGCGTTGCCGTGATGCAGGCCGCGATCCGCTCGGCCGCGGACGAGGGCAGCCGCGTTGCCGTGGACGCCGGTTTTGTTTGAATGGCGGCGCGTGCTTACGCGCAGACCTACTTCAGCAGCAGCGCCTCGAGTCGCGCGTTGCCTTCCTTGGTCGCGCGCGCGAGGAGCTCGTCGGCCTGGGCCAGCAGCCTGGCGCAGGCCGGCCGCATGTCGGCGATGTAGGCAGCGTCGGCGAGGTCCTTCAGGTTGATCAGTACGTTCCAGACACCGCCGCGCACACCTGCGGCGCCTATGGTGAAACCCACCATCGCATCGGTGATGGAATTCGGATTGCCGTGCTGCATCGCCGCCTCCGCGGCTTCCATGGCTTCGTAGCTGAGGCGCGCAGTGCGCAGCGGCACTTCGATCGCGAGCTTGAGGCCTTCCTGCATTTTCGCATTGCGCTGCGTCTGTTCCTCGGCGGTGCCCGCGGGAAGCCGGCGCGCGTCCATGTACGCGCTGAAGGCGAAGGTGTCTTCGTCCACTGCGAGCATCAGGGCATCCTTCACGCGCTGCGCCTGCTCGGCGGCGGCCATGAGCTGGCGCTCTGCGGCTGCGCTTGCCGCCTTGCCCTGGGTCAGATTGGCCACCATCGACGCGAGCGCCGCGCCCAGACTTCCGGCGAGTGCGGCGATGGAACCGCCGCCGGGGGCCGGGGTTGCACGGCTGACTTCGTCGACGAGATCGCGGCAACGCATGTCCATCAGGCCTCCGGCATGGAGCCTGGGCAGTCCGAGCACTTTCTTTTCCAGATCGAAGCGCGCGACGTCGTCAAGGCCCATGCTGAACACCGCCGCCTGGAGCACGTCGCGCACCGGGACACAGGCGCTCTTGCCCTGGGCTTCCAGGTAGGCGCGCCCCGACTGGTACAGGGCCTGAAACGGAACCAGGCCGACGATTTCGCTGCCGGTCACGACCAGGCCGCGCGCCATCGCCATGCTGCGCGCCGCCTCCAGCACATCCCGGGGCGAGGTCACGCGCCAATTGGTCAGATTGATCGAGAGTTGAACCCGCTGGTACGCCTCCACATACCAGCCTATGGCCTTGCACGCCTTGAACAGACCCGCGCGGTAGACCTTCTGGCCGATCACGCCTTTTGCGGCGTCGATATCGTTCAGGCCTAGCAGGTCCCGCAGGGAGTAGCCGTGTGCTTCCCGGCAGTGCCGTTCGGTATCTTCCAGGCGCTTTCCGTCGAAATCGCAGTTGCCGCAGGGAAAGAGGTTCTCCGCATAGCGCAGTTCCTGGCCGCTCGAATAATACGCATTCCTCTGCTGGCGGCGCGCCACGCGGCCTTTTTCGCGCAGCTCCAGGGCGATGTCGGTCGCGTGCGCCTTGTCCGTGCTGTTGAGGTTGATGTTGTAGGCGACGAGGAATTCACGCGCACCGGTGATCAGCGCGCCGAAGCCCGGATTGAAGCGGGCCGGGCCGTAGTCCGGCGCCCATTCCGGATCCTTCAGTTTGCGCTCCAGCCCTTCGTATTCGCCCTTGCGCACGAGCGCCAGGTTGCTGCGCGCGGGGCGGCTCGCGGCGTGCTCGTACAGGTAGACCGGCACGTCCAGCTCTTTTCCCACGCGCTCGCCCAGGCGCCGCGCGAATTCGGCGCAATCATCCATGGTGACGCCTTCGACCGGGACAAACGGGCAGACGTCGCACGCGCCCATGCGCGGATGCGAGCCTGTGTGCCGGCGCATATCGATGAGCTTCGCGGCCGCCGCTATGCCGCGGAATGCGGCTTCGATTACGCTGTCCGGATCGCCCACGAAGCTGACGACGGTGCGGTTGGTGTCCGCGCCGGGATCGACATCGAGCAGCTTTACCGCGGACACGGACGCTATCGCATCCGTAATCTGGCGGATTTTGGCCGGGTCTCGGCCCTCGGAAAAATTGGGTACGCACTCGACGACGCGCTGGTTCATGATGTTCTCTCTGTTGGTGGGGTCGGAGGATGCCGCATGAGCGCTGCGATCAAAACGAGCCGGTAAGCTGGTAGCGGCTGGCCGGGTGCCACATCGTGGCCACGGATGCGACCGCCCCCAGCGATCTGGTGGTCCGATACAGGACCAGGCAGGGCTCGCCCGCCGGCATCGCCAGCAGCTTGCGGATTTCTGCGGGCGCGAGCTTGGCCTCGATGCGGTAGCTGACGCCCTGCAACGGCGCGACGCGCATCAGGTATTCATTCGGCGTCGAATGGGCGAAATCCTGGCGCAGGTAATCCGGGGCGAGGGCGGCATTGACCCAGCGGTCCTCCACCTGTATCTGTATCGCGTTCTCGTAGTGCACCAGGACCGAGTGAAACAGGCGCATGCCGCGGCGGGCGTCGAATTGGCGCGCAAGCGTCGCGGGCGCCCTGACGCTTTCCAGCAATTTGACCGCGCAGGCGTGCTCGTCGCCGCGTGCGCGCACTTCGTCGGCGATGCTGCGGATCGCGACCAGCGTGGACTGGTATTTCTGCTGTGCGACGTAGGTGCCCAGTCCCTGGATCCGGCTCACGCTCTGCTCGGAGGCGAGCTCGCGCAAGGCACGATTGACCGTCATGCGCGCCACGCCGAACTGCCGGCCCAGCGCGGCTTCGGTGGGAATCTGGTCGCCTTCCTTCCATTCGCCGGCATGGATGCGCTGCAGAATGTGGTTCTTGATCTGCTGGAACGACGGGATGCCCGCCTTGCGGGAGGGCATGGGCTTTGCCGTGTTGCCGGTGCTACGCATTGCGCGCCTTGCTGGGGTGTTTGTCCGGGAACCGTATTGTGCGCAGTTTCGGTTGTCTATACAACCCCTTGCACCGCGAAGAATTCGGTGCTAAATTGGCGTTGCATCTTTGTATAGACAACTGGCTGTTTGCGGCATCCGGCAGGGCGGATCAAAGCGGATGACGGAAGCGGCGAAATCCATCGCGCAATCTAACGAGGGGCAATCACATGAACTACAAGAGTCTGGCAATTGCCGCAACCGCAGCGTTCGCAGTGCAGTTTGGGGTGCCCGCCTGGGCGCAGGTGAAAATCGGCATCAACGTCCCGCTGACGGGTTTTGCCGCGGCCGACGGCAAGTCGGCCCTCGACGGCGCAAAACTCGCGGTGGCCGACGCCAACGCGAAGGGCGGGATCAATGGCGAAAAGATCGAACTGGTGATCTACGACGACCAGGCTTCGCCCAAGGAAGCCGCGCCGGCGGCGACCAAGCTGATAGAGAAGGACAAGGTGGTGGCGGGGGTGTCCGGCTCGTACTCCGCGTCGACGCGCGCGGCGGCGCCGCTGTTTCAGGCCGCGAAAGTGCCCTACGTGGTGGCGTACTCGATCCACCCCGACGTGACGCTGGCCGGCGACTACGTGTTTCGCACCGCGACGATGGGCGAAGTGCAGGGCCGCGCCGGCGCAAAACTGGCGAGCGATCTGGGCAAGAAGAACGTGGTATTGATCACCCTCAAGAATGATTTTGGTCAGGCGCTTGCCGCCGGCTTCAAGGAGGCCGCGCCGAAGTTCGGCGTGAAGATCATCAACGAGTACGAGTACGGCATGCCGGATCGCCAGTTCGGCGCGCTGATCTCCAAGGTGAAATCGGACAATCCGGATCTGCTGTATGCGTCCGGCTATTACTTCACCGCCGGCCCGCTGGTGAATCAATTGCGCGCCGCCGGCGTCAGCGTTCCGGTCATAGGCCAGGAGGGTTACGACTCGGAGAAATTCATCGAGATCGCGGGTGCGGCATCCGAGGGCACGCTGGTCACCACCTCGCTCGATCGCGACTCGAATTCGCCGGTCACGCAGGCGTTTCTGAAGGAGTTCCGCGCGGCGTACAACTACGGCGCGGACATGGTTGGGGCATCGACCTTCACCGCAACCGCCATCGCCATCGAAGGCTTGAAGAAGACCGGCGGCAAAGGCGGCGAGGCGCTGAAGAAGGCAATCGAGGGTGGCAGCTTCAGCACGCCCATCGGCAAGCTCAGCTTCAACGACCTGCACGAAGTGAAGAAGGACGTGCAGGTGCAGGTGGTCAAGGGCAAGGCGTTTCACCGCCATTCGGTGATTTCCGACCCGGTGCTGCTGGCGCCGCCGACCAAGGCCAAGTAATAGTGCAGGAGGCATCCGTGCGCGCGCTCGCCGCCGCGCGGGCTGGGTGCCGATCGCGCCGCGCACGGAGCCTGTCGCATGCTGTATGTCGAACTGATCGCCCAGGGCCTGATCCAGGGCAGCATCTACGCCCTCATCGCCCTGGGCTTGACCCTGGTCTACGGCCTGCTGCGCATCCTGCACGTGGCCCATGCCGCCTTTTTCACCCTGGGGGGCTATGTCGGCGTAATGGTCGCGAATCAGACCGGCAGTTTGGCCGCGGCGATCGTCGCGGCGATGATCGTAGCCGGCATCGGGGGGATATTGGTATTCCGGCTTTGTTACCAGCCGATACTGCATCAACCGCCGTTCGTGCCGCTGATCGCCTCCATCGGATTGTATATTGCCGCCGAGGAACTGTTCCGCATCGTATTCGGCCCCTCCGGGCTGACCTATAAGTATGCGTTCCTGCAGGGGCAGGTGATCGCGTTCGGGAGCCTGCGCTTCAAGGAGGCCGAGATCGCGGTGATGCTGGGCAGCGCTGCGATCATCGGGGTATTGAGCCTGCTGCAAACCCGCACCCGCATCGGCGTGGCCTGCCAGGCGACGGTGTCCGACCCGCAGATGGCGGAGTCCTTCGGCATCTCGCTGCGCAAGGTGGGCGACATCAATTTTTTCGTAGGCTCCGCGCTGGCGGCTTTCGCCGGGGTCATGGTGTCGGTGCTGAACAATATGGTGGAGCCGACCATGGGCAGCGTGCCCTCGTACAAGGCGCTCGCCATCATCGTGCTCGGCGGGCTCGGTTCGGTGCGCGGGACCCTGGTGGCGGCGCTGGTGCTCGGCGTGGTGGAGTCTTTCGGCACCATCTACCTCGGCCATTTCCTCGATCGCAACGCGATCGCCTTTGCCTTCCTGATCCTGGTCCTCATGTGGCGGCCGCAGGGACTGTTCGCGAGATCCTGAGCCATGGAATACGAAATCTCCCTCGCGACGACCATGGCCATCAGCGTGCTGTTCGCGCTGTCGCTCAACCTGATCACCGGCTTCTGCGGGCAGATCAGCCTGGGTCACGCCGCCTTCCTCGGCGTCGGCGCCTACGCTTCCGGCATGCTCGCCAAGGCCGGGGTGCCATTCCTGCTGACGCTGCCCCTGGCCATGCTGCTCTCGGGCGCGCTCGGCATAGTCGTGGGATTCGCCAGCCTGAGGGTAAGGGCGGACTTTCTTGCCATTACCACCATGGGCGTGGGCTTTCTGTTTGTCGGCATAGTAAGGCAGCAGGATGCGCTGGGGGGCGAGATGGGCATATCGGCCATCCCCGACACCGGCATGTCCAAGCTGGCGTTCATGCTCCTCGCCGTGGCGATGGCCGCCGCCGCGGGATTGCTGTCAACTTACGTACGCCGCTGCTGGATGGGACGCGTGTTCGCGGCGATCGCCGAAGACGAGGATACGGTGCGCGTGATGGGTATCGACGTGCCGCGTTTCAAGCTCACGGCGTTTGCGCTGGGCACGGCCCTGGCCGGACTGGCCGGCGGCTTGTACGCGCAGCACCTGAAATTCATCGCGCCGGACAGTTTCGGTTTCATCGAATCGATAACCGTGCTGTCGATGGTGGTGGTGGGGGGCATCGGTTCGGTGGTCGGCGTCAGCGTGTCTGCCGCCGTGCTGTCGGTGCTGCCCTCGTGGTTTCAGGTCATCGGCGACTACAAGCTGCTGGTGTACGGCGGCTTGCTGTTCCTGATGATGCGCTTCAGTCCGGGCGGGATGGCGGCGCTGGTGGCGCGTATCTTCCACCCGGACCGCTGGGGGTCGAAATGAGCGCGCTGTTGTCCGTAGGCGCGATCACCGTCCGCTTCGACGGGGTTACCGCGATCAGCGGCGCGTCCTTCGAGGTGAAGCAGGGCGAGCTGCTCGGCCTGATCGGCCCGAACGGCGCCGGCAAGACCACGATGCTCAGAGTGATCACCGGGGTGGTACGACAGAGCTCGGGCACAGTGCTGCTGGAGGGCAGGCCGCTAGACGGACTGCCGACGCACTTGCGCATCCGGCGGGGTCTGGCCTTGTCACAGCAGATCGTCAGGCCGTTTCGCGACATGTCGGTAATCGACAATGTGGCGCTGGCCGCCGGCGCCGACAAAACGACGTCGCCGGTGAAGGCGCTGTTCCGTACAGGGCGCGAACGCGAACTGAAGATCGGGCATCAGTTGCTCTCGCGCCTCGGAATCGAGCGGCAGGCGAACGAGTCGCCCCAGATACAGCCCATGGGCATACTCAAGCGGCTGGAACTGGCGCGCGCTCTGGCGCTGGAACCCAGGCTGCTGCTGCTGGATGAGCCGCTCGCGGGTCTGAACTCGAAGGAGGCGCGCCTGCTCGCGGACACCATCACTGAAATCAACCGCAGCGGCACCACCATTATCCTGATCGAGCACAACCTGGGTGAAGTGCTGCGCGTCTGCAGCCGGCTGGTGGTTCTGGATAACGGCGTGAAAATCGCCGATGGCGAGCCGGAGGCGGTGATGAACGACGCGACCGTGCGCGCAGCCTACCTCGGTACGGGTGCGGCGGCACAATCGGGAGGGCAGCATGCTGCGGCTTGAAGGCCTCGCCTGCGGCTACGGCTTGTTTCGCGCGGTGAGCGAACTCGACCTTGAAATACCGCGCGGCACCATCACCGGGCTGATCGGACCGAACGGCGCCGGAAGATCCTCGACGCTGATGTGCGTGGCCGGCCACGTGGATCTGCAGGCGGGGCGCATCGTTTTCGACGAACACGACATCGGCGGCCTGCCCGCCACCGAGCGGGTGCGCCGCGGCATCGCGATCGCGCCCGAAGGGCGGCGCTTGTTCAAGGATCTGTCGGTGGAGGACAACCTGCGCGTCGGCGGCATGATACACAAGGCGAATCTGTTCAAGGCCGATCGCGACTATGTGCTTGCGCTGTTCCCGCGCCTGGGCGACCGCCTGGGCTCGCTCGCCGGCAACCTGTCTGGCGGCGAGCAGCAGATGCTGTCGATCGGACGCGCGCTGATGGCGCGGCCGAAACTCGTCATGATCGACGAACTCTCGCTTGGCCTGATGCCGAAGATGGTCGACCTGTGCTATGAGGCGCTGCTGCGCTTGAAGCAGGACGGCATGACCATACTGCTGGTGGAACAGAATACCGACCGCGTGCTCTCGGTTGCCGACCATGTGTGCGTGCTGGAGTCCGGCCGCACCGTCTGGAGCGGCAGCGCAGCCGATGCGCGCAAGGACCCCGAGCTTGCCGCCGCCTATCTCGGGCTGCGCTGAGCGCCTTGCCGGACACTACTTGAACGCCTGTTTTAGGGAGCCCCGAATGAGCGATTGGAATAGAAGTGCCGCCGTCAGCGATCCGCGTTTCGACCCGGCCCGGGTGATACGCGCGCCGCGTGGTCCGGAACGCAGCTGCAAGAGCTGGATCACCGAGGCGGCCTACCGCATGATCCAGAACAACCTCGACGCGGAAGTGGCCGAGGATCCGAAGAATCTCGTGGTCTACGGCGGCATCGGCCGCGCGGCGCGCAACTGGGTCTGCTACGACAAGATCCTGGAAATGCTGCGCGGGCTGAACGAGGATGAGACGCTGCTGGTGCAGTCGGGCAAGCCGGTGGGGGTATTCCGTACCCATGCCGATGCGCCGCGGGTGCTGATCGCCAATTCGAACCTGGTACCGCACTGGGCCAACTGGGAGCATTTCAACGAGCTCGACCGCAAGGGCCTGATGATGTACGGGCAGATGGCCGCAGGTTCGTGGATCTACATCGGCAGCCAGGGCATCGTGCAGGGCACCTTCGAGACCTTCGTCGAGGCCGGCCGCCAGCACTATGGCGGCGACTGGTCGGGCAGGTGGATACTCACCGCCGGCCTGGGCGGCATGGGCGGGGCGCAGCCGCTCGCCGCCACCATGGCCGGTGCTTCTATGCTCGCGGTGGAATGCGATCCCGCGCGCATCGACATGCGCCTGCGCACCGGTTATCTGGACCAGCGCGCCGATACCCTGGATGAGGCGCTGGCCATGATCGAGCGCGCCTGTGGCGAGAAGCGCGCCGTTTCCGTGGGGCTGCTTGGCAACGCCGCCGAGCTGATGCCGACTATCCTCAAACGCGCGCAGATGAGCCAGCTGCGTCCGTCGCTGGTGACCGACCAGACCTCGGCGCACGACCCGGCCAACGGCTACTTGCCGGAACACTGGTCGCTGGAGAAGTGGCGCGAGCTGCGGCGTACGGACCCCGAGGAGGTGGCCATCTCGGCGCGCGAGGCGATCGCGAACCATGTACGCGCGATGCTGAGCTTCCATGCGATGGGCATACCCTGCGTCGACTATGGCAACAACATCCGCCAGGAGGCTCTGAACGTAGGGGTAGAGAACGCGTTTGCCTTCCCCGGCTTTGTGCCGGCCTACGTACGGCCGCTGTTCTGCGTGGGCAAGGGGCCGTTTCGCTGGGTCGCGCTCTCGGGCGATCCCGAGGACATCTACAAGACCGATGCCAAGATCCGGGAACTGTTTCCGCAGGACAAGACGCTCGCGAGCTGGCTCGATCTCGCGCGCAAGCGCATCTCCTTCCAGGGTCTGCCCGCACGCATCTGCTGGCTCGGGCTGGGCGAGCGCCATCTGGCGGGTCTGGCGTTCAACGAAATGGTCAGGCGCGGCGAGCTGAAGGCGCCGATCGTGATCGGGCGCGACCACCTGGATTCGGGCTCGGTGGCGAGTCCGAACCGCGAGACCGAGGCCATGCAGGACGGCAGCGACGCGGTGTCCGACTGGCCGCTGCTCAATGCATTGCTCAGCACCGCGGGCGGCGCGAGCTGGGTCAGTATCCACCACGGCGGCGGCGTGGGCATGGGCTATTCGCAGCATGCGGGCGTGGTCATTGTCGCCGACGGCAGCGACGCGGCGGCAAAGCGCATCGAGCGCGTGCTGTTCAACGATCCGGCGAGCGGCGTGATGCGCCACGCCGACGCCGGATACGAAACGGCGGTGGCGACCGCCAGGGCGCAAGGCCTGAAGCTGCCTTTCATTACTTGTTGATGTCCGAGGTGATCTATCCGTTCGAATCGGCGTCCCTGTCGCTGACCCAGCATCGGAGTGCGCGAACATGACCCAGTACCTGACTGCGCTCTGGCGCAATCTCAACTGCTCTGCCGCGGGCGATCGCGCCGCTTCGTCTATGGCCATAGGCATCTCGGATGAAAGGATCGCGTGGATTGCGCCGCAGGCGGATCTGCCCGCATTCGAGCGGGCGCCGGAATTCGCCGAGTACGACGGTGCCGGTGCCTGGGTGACGCCGGGCCTGGTCGAATGCCATACCCACCTGGTGTTCGGCGGCAATCGTGCCGACGAGTTCGGCCGTAGACTTGCGGGCGCCAGCTATGAAGAGATTGCGCGCGCGGGGGGCGGTATCGTTTCTACCGTGAATGCGACCCGCGCGGCCAGCGAGGATGCGCTGTTTGCAGCGGCGGCAGGGCGCTTGCGCTGTCTGATCGCCGAGGGCGTGACCGCCGTCGAAATCAAATCCGGTTACGGGCTGGATACGCAGACCGAGGCCAAGATGCTGCGCGTCGCGCGCCGCCTCGGGCGCGAGTTGCCGGTCAGCGTCTATACCACCTTCCTAGGCGCCCACGCCCTGCCAGCGGAGTATCGTGGCCGGCCCGACGAATATATCGAGCTGGTCTGCACAGACATGCTGCCCACGCTCGCCGAACAGGGCCTGGTGGATGCGGTCGACGCATTCTGCGAGAACATCGCGTTTTCCGTGGCGCAGTGCGAACGCGTCTTCGAGACGGCAGCCCGCCTCGGTTTGCCGGTGAAATTGCACGCGGAACAATTGTCCAACATCGGCGCCACGCAGCTCGCGACACGCTACGGCGCCTTGTCGACAGATCACCTGGAGCATGCGCTCGAGGCCGATGTTGCGGCGATGCGCCGCGCGGGCACGGTGGCAGTCCTGCTTCCCGCGGCCTACTACTGCCTTCGCGAGACGCAGCCCCCGCCAATTGATCTGTTTCGCCGCCATGGCGTGCCGATGGCGATTTCCACCGACTGCAATCCCGGAACCGCGCCGGCCGTGTCGCCGCTGCTGACCATGAACATGGCGTGCACCCTGTTCGGTTTAAGCATCGACGAGGCCTTGCTTGCCTACACCCGCCACGCGGCGCAGGCCCTGGGCAAGTCGGACCTGCACGGCACGCTGGAGGCGGGACGCTATGCGGACTTCGTGCTCTGGGATGTGGATTCATTGGCGGAGCTGGTCTGCTGGCTGGGTGCAAGTCCCTGCCGCGCAGTGATCCGGCACGGGCGGATAGTCCACGAAGCGCCCGGGATGCGCGAAACCGGCAGCTAGGGCTGGCCCCGCGTGCCGGTTCCCTGCCTGTATCCTCCGATCTAGATTGTCTGGTTCGTAATCCGCAGGTCGGCCAGAGCGAGGCGATCGGCAAGATTGCGCACCAGCGCGCGCATGAAGCTGCTGTGGCAGGGTGTGCTCATGCGGTCCAGAGCCGTGGCTTCGAACTCGGCAATGATCACCTCGGTCATGGATTCCACCGTCGCCTGCCGCGGCAGGTCGCCGTCGCAGATATAGCCCATTTCCCCGAAGAATTCCCCCGCGCCGATGACGTTGAGCAAGCGCCCCGCCTGCGTGACCTTGACGTCGCCCTGCGCCAGAAAGTACATGCTGCGGCCGGGATCGTTCTCGCGCACGATCTCGGTGCGCGCGTGCAGCCGCTTCCAGCGGCCTGCGTCCACGAGTTCCCAAATTTCCGCTTCGGACAGCGTGGACAGCATCCTGACGCGTTTGAGAGCCGCATAGCGCTCGCTGTCCGGTATCGAACGCTGATGCGCGCTCAAGCGGCCGATTTCGGCCAGTTCCAGCGCGGGAATGGCCCAGTTTGGATAGCGATTCTGCGGCTGCTTCTGCAGCATCTTGAGCACGATGCGGTCCAGGTCGATCGGAATGGAGGGGTTCAGCTGGCTCATCGGCAGCGGTTCGTCGTGCAGGATCTGCTGGATCAGCGCGGATATGCTGTCTGCGGCGAACGGCCTTTTCCCGGTCAGGAGTTCGTACAGCACCACGCCCAGGCAGTACATGTCCGTAGCTTGGGTCAGCGGCATGGCGCTGATTTGCTCCGGCGACATGTAGGCGGGCGAGCCGATGTTGATGGGCTGGGTCGCATCGCGGTTTTGCAGAACCGCGGCGCCGAAGTCGAGGATCTTCACGTCGCGGCCGTCGGTGGTCATGATATTGGCGGGCTTGATGTCCCTGTGGATGATGCTCTGGCGGAATGCGTAATCCAGCGCGCCGCAGCATTTGAAGCCGATCTGGACCGTGTCCTCCACCGACAACAGCCGGCCGGCCTCGGCGTAGCTGCAAAGATTGACCCCGGGCACGTATTCCATGACGATGTAACCGGCGTCGTCGGTCACGACCGCATCGAGTATCGAGGCGATGTGCGGATGATTCAGCTTTCCGACGAGGGATGCTTCCTTCAGGAATTGCTTGCGCAGCACGGTCCCGAATTGGGGATCCTGAAACACCTTGGCATCGATCACTTTCACGGCAACATCGGTGCCGGAAAAGCTGTCTACAGCGCGATAAACGATACCCGTGCTTCCCTTGCCGAGCAGGTCTTTCAGTTCGTACTTGCCGATATTGCTCATCTTGCTGGATCCCAGAGCGCCGCTGGCGGGCGGGCTCGTTCTTGGCAGCCTGCTGTCCGCGTTGCGCGCGCTTTGGCGCTGATCGCAACGAGGGCACAAGGACTGGATGTACACCGCCCGAGCCGAAGTATCATCAGCGCGGGCGGCCCTGTCAATTGTCCGCGCATCCGATCCGGAATCGGATCATGACGGGTTCGGGTGCCGCATGCGGAGGCCGCGGCCCGCAGCACGATTGCAGCTGTTGGCCCGATGCCTGGCAGATAATCCGCGATAATGCGGGGGACATGCATCGACCCCGAGATTGCAACGAACAAGGAGACCCCGATATGCAGAATTCGAGCGGCAAGGGCACTATTCTATGGGAACTGGATGCGCGCGGCGTCGCCACCGTCGTGCTGAACCGCCCCGAGGTCAACAACGCCTATAACGGCGATCTCATTGCGGGCGTGCACGAGGCCATGGATGCGCTGGGCAGGGCGCGGGGCCTGCGCGCCCTGGTGCTCAAAGGCAAGGGCAGGCATTTCCAGGCCGGTGCGGACCTCGCGTGGATCAGCGCCGTGGGGCAGATGTCGCCCGAAGAAAACGAACGCGCCTCGCGCGCGACGGGCGACCTGGTGCGCAGGCTGGACGCGCTGCCCGTTCCCACGGTCGCACTGGTGCAGGGCGGCTGTTTCGGCGGCGGCACCGGCATCGTCGCCGCCTGCGACATAGTCGTGGCGAGCGATGACGCGATCTTTGCCATCACCGAGACGCGCTGGGGTTTGATGGCGGGCATCATCCTGCCGCAGCTATGCCAGGCGATCGGCCTGCGCGCCTTGCGCCGCTACGCGCTTACCGGGGAGCGTTTCGACGCGCACGAGGCCCGCCGCATCGGCCTCGCGCACGAGGTGTGCGCGCCGGGCAAGCTGGAGGAGAGCGGCGCGAAGGTCGTCGACGCGCTGCTCATGAACGCACCCGCTGCGACGGCCGCCACCAAGCTGCGCTCGCTGCAGCTGGCCGGCGCCGTCGTCGAAGATGCCCTGTTCGCGGATCTGGTGCGCGAGCACGCCAGCACGCGCCAGCTTGCCGAAGCGGCCGAAGGGCTGGCTTCATTCAGGGAAAAACGCAAGCCGGGCTGGTATCCGGCGGCGGTTTGACCGATTGCAACGGAAAAAGGACGAAGACATGGACTTTCAACTCGACGAAGCGCAGACCATGCTGGCGGAAATGAGCGATCGCATGGGCCGCGAGCAGTTTGCGCCCAAGGCCGCGCGCTGGGACCGCGAACACGAATACCCCCATGAAAATGTCGAGGCGCTGCGCCGCGCCGGGCTGCTGGGGATGACCATCCCGAAAAAATTCGGCGGACCCGAGCGGCCGCTGATCGACGTGGTGCTGGCGATAGAACAGATCGCGAAATATTGCGGCGTGACGGCGCGCATCGTGGTCGAAACCAATATGGGAGCGCTGGGCTGCGTCATGGCCTACGGCAGCGAGGCGCAGCAACGCGAGCTCGCGCGCCGCGTGCTCGAGGACGGCGACAAGCCGGCCATAGGCATGACCGAACCCGGTGCAGGCACCGATCTGACTGCGCTCAAGACCAGGGCGGTGGAGCGCGACGGGGGCTATGTGGTGGACGGCACCAAACACTGGATCACCGGCGGCGGCATCTCGAAGACCAATCTGATTTTCGCGCGCGTTATCGACCGCGAAGGTAGGGACCAGGGCATAGGCGGAATCCTGGTCGATCTGGGAACGCCGGGTTTCACCATCGGGCGGGTGGAGGATGCCATGGGGCTGCGCGGGATCCCGGAGGCAGAGCTCATATTCGAGAACTGCGCAGTGCCGGCCGCGAACCTGGTCGTGTGCGATCCCAAGGACGGATTCAAGAAGCTCATGAACGGCTATAACGCGCAGCGCATAGGCGCTTCCTCGGTCGCGCTCGGAATTGCGCGCGGCGCGCACGATCTGGCGCTGGAGTACATGGGCCAGCGCGTCGCGTTCGGCAAGAAGCTCAAGGAGTTTCAGGGCCTGGACTGGATGATGGCCGAGAGCGAAATGCAGCTCGAGGCGGCGCGGCTGCTGGTCTATCGCGCGGCCTGCAACGCGCGCCTGCTTCCGAACAACGTCATGCTGCCGCAGATGAAGGAGGCGTCGATTGCCAAAGCGTTTACCGGGCATGCAGCGTTCGAGGTGGTGAGCGAGTCGCTGCAGATGTTCGGCGCCGCCGGTTATTCGCGCGAGCTTCCGCTGGAGCGCATGCTGCGCGATGTGCGCATGTTCCAGATCGGCGGCGGAACCACCCAGGCGCAACTCAACATGATCGCGCGCAGTATTTTTCCGCCGGGCTGAAGGCGGGCCCGGGCCTTGCTGCCGGCTTGCGCAAGGGGCACAGGCGGAGCGGGGGCGAGGGAATCCGGCACGCAGCGCAATGCCGGACTTGCGGCCCGGCGTGGATCCGCCGTATAATTCATACAATCGTTTAAAACATACGTATGGATCGTCATGACTGAAATCGACACCCGCCTGCGCATACTCGATGCTGCAGAAAGCCTGTTTACCCGGTACGGGTTCGAGGCGACCACATTGCGCCAGATCACCGGCGCGGCCGAAGTCAACCTCGCCGCTGTCAACTATCACTTCGGCTCGAAGGAAGAGTTGATCCGGGAGGTGTTCCGCCGGCGCCTGACCTGGCTCAATCAGCAGCGACTGCAGGAACTCGACCGGCTCGAGGCCGAGGCCGGTGGCAAGCCGCTCAAGCCGAGCCAGATCCTCGAGGCGTTTTTCGGCGTGGCGCTGAAAATGGCCGCCGACGCCGATGGCGGCGGGCGCTCGTTCATGCGGTTGCTCGGCCGTACCTATTCCAAGCCTTCCGAATTCGTGCGCGGATTTCTGGCGGAGGAATACGCGGCGGTGCTCGCGCGCTTCAAGTCGGCCCTGGTCAGGGCGCTCCCCGGCGTACCCGGCGAGGAGATCCTGTGGCGCTTCCATTTCATGCTCGGCGCCATGTCCTATGCCATCGCAGGTACCGATGCGCTGCACATCGTCGCGGAAGACGCGCTCGATGACAGCGACGCGCAGGCGCTGTACGCGCGCCTGATGAGTTTCATGCTGGGGGGGCTGCGCGCGCCCCTGCCGGTGCTGCAGGCAGGATCAGCAAAACGGCCGCGCGCCAAAGCGGCCGCCTGAAAGTTTCATTTTCCACAACAGATACGCACTCAATCCAAAGGAGAAAACATGGGTCAATACCTCGCTCCCTTACGTGACATGCAATTCGTGCTGCACGAACTGCTGCAGGTCGAAAGCGAATTGAAACAGCTGCCGAACCACGCCGAAATCGACATGGACACCGTCAACCAGGTGCTGGAGGAGGGGAGCAAGTTCACCTCCAAGGTGCTGTTCCCGCTGAATCACTCCGGCGACCGCGAGGGCTGCCGCCTGGACGCGGCCACGCATGAGGTGAGCACGCCCAAGGGTTTCAAGGAGGCCTACGCGCAATATGTGGAGGCGGGCTGGCCGGCGCTGTCCTGCGACCCGGAATTCGGCGGCCAGGGACTGCCCGTGGTCGTCTACAACTCGTTCTCCGAAATGCTGAACTCCGCCAATCAGGCCTGGTACATGTATCCGGGCCTGTCGCACGGCGCCTACGCCTGCCTGCACGAGCACGGCACGCCGGAGCAGAAGAAAATGTACCTGCCCAAACTGGTTTCGGGCGAATGGACCGGCACCATGTGCCTGACCGAGGCGCACTGCGGCACCGACCTGGGCCTGCTGCGCTCCAAGGCCGAGGCCCAGGCCGACGGCTCCTACAGGATCACCGGGAGCAAGATTTTCATATCCGCCGGCGAACACGACATGGCGGCCAACATCGTGCACCTGGTGCTCGCGCGCCTGCCGGACGCGCCTGCCGGCACCAAGGGCATTTCGCTGTTCATCGTGCCGAAGTTCGTTCCCGCAGCCGACGGCAGCGCGGGCGCGCGCAATGCAATCAACTGCGGCGCGATCGAGGAAAAGATGGGCATCCACGGCAACTCGACCTGCCAGATGAACATGGATGCGGCGACCGGCTGGCTCGTGGGGCAGCCGAACAAGGGTCTGAACGCGATGTTCGTCATGATGAACGCCGCGCGCCTGGGCGTGGGCATGCAGTCCCTGGGACAGACCGAAGTCGCCTATCAGAATGCGCTCGTCTACGCCAAAGACCGCCTGCAGATGCGCAGCCTCTCCGGCGCGAAGGCGCCGAAGCTGCCCGCCGACCCCATCATCGTGCATCCCGATGTGCGCCGCATGCTGCTGACGGCCAAGGCCTACGCCGAAGGCGGGCGCGCCTTCACTTCTTTCGTGGCGCTGCAGATCGACCGCGAACTCAATCATCCGGAGGAAGCGGTGCGCAAGGATGCGGCCGATCTGGTCACCCTGCTGACGCCGATCGTCAAGGCCTTCATCACCGACAACGGCTGGATCGCGACTTCCGAGGCGATGCAGGTCTACGGCGGCCACGGCTACATTGCGGAGTGGGGCATGGAGCAGTATGTGCGCGATGCGCGCATCAACATGATTTACGAAGGCACCAACACCATCCAGTCGCTGGACCTGCTGGGGCGCAAGGTGCTGATGGACAACGGCGCCAAGCTGAAGAAATTCGGCGCAATGGTCCAGGCCTTCGTCGAGGAGAACGGCACCGACGAGGCGCTCTCCGAATTCGTCACCCCCCTGGGCGAACTCGGCGGCAAGCTGACCAAGCTGACCATGGAAATCGGCATGAAGGCTTTCACCAACCAGGATGAAGTCGGCGCGGCGGCCGTACCCTATCTGCGCGTGGTCGGCCACCTGGTCTACGCCTATTTCTTCGCGCGCATGGCGAAGATCGCACTGGCGAAGCTCGATTCCGGCGACGGCTTTTACAAGGCCAAGCTCGCAACCGCCCGCTTTTACTACGCCCGCCTGCTGCCGGAGACCGCCATGCTGATCCGCCAGGCGCGCTCGGGCGCGGCCAATCTGCTCGAACTTGAAGCCGAACTGTTCTAACCGCCTAAACCAGAAAGGACTACCGTGAGCAATTTCATCGTCAGGAAAGTCGCCGTCCTCGGCGCCGGTGTCATGGGGGCGCAGATCGCCGCCCATTGCGTCAACGCCAGGGTTCCCGTGGTGCTGTTCGACCTGCCGGCCAAGGAAGGCGCGAAGGACGGCATCGTGCTGCGCGCCATCGAAAATCTGAAAAAGCTGAACCCGGCTCCATTCGGCGACAAGGATGACGCCGCTAATATCGAAGTGGGCAACTACGACGACAACCTCGAAGCCCTCAAAGACTGCGACCTCATCATCGAGGCGATCGCCGAGCGCATGGACTGGAAGCACGAGCTGTACAAGAAGGTGGCGCCCTACATCGCGCCGAATGCGATCTTCGCTTCGAACACCTCGGGGCTTTCGATCAGCTCGCTCTCCGAGGGCTTCGACGCGCAGCTGAAGGCGCGCTTTTGCGGCGTGCATTTCTTCAACCCGCCGCGCTATATGCATCTGGTGGAACTGATTCCGACCGCCACCACCGCGGCGGACATTCTGGACCAGCTCGAAGGCTTTCTCACCACCACGCTGGGCAAGGGCGTGGTGCGGGCGAAAGATACGCCCAACTTCATCGCCAACCGCGTCGGCATCTTCGGCATGCTCGCGACCATGCACGAGGCGGAGAAATTCGGCCTCTCCTGCGATGTGGTGGACGACCTGACCGGCGCCAAGCTCGGACGCGCCAAGTCCGGGACCTTCCGCACCGCCGACGTGGTCGGCCTGGACACCATGGGCCACGTGATCAAGACCATGCAGGACAATCTTGCGGACGACCCGTTTGCCGCGGTCTATCACACGCCCGAGGTACTGACGAAACTGGTGCAGGCGGGCGCCCTGGGCCAGAAGACCGGCGCCGGCTTCTACAAGAAAGTCGGCAAGGATATCCAGCGCCTGGATTTTGCCAAGGGCGTATACGTCGCCGGCGGCGGCAAGGCGGAGGACATCATCGCGCGCATGCTCAAGGAGAAGGACCCGGCCAGGCGCATGAAGACCCTGCGCGAATCGAGCAACCCGCAGGCGCAGTTCCTCTGGGCGATATTCCGCGACGTGTTCCATTACATTGCGGTGCACCTGGAGTCGATTGCGGACAATGCGCGCGACATCGATTTCGCCATGCGCTGGGGCTTCGGCCAGGGCATAGGCCCGTTCGAGACCTGGCAGACGGCCGGCTGGCAGCAGGTCGCCGGCTGGATCAAGGAAGACATCGAGGCGGGCAAGGCCATCTGCAAGGCGCCGCTGCCGGATTGGGTGTTCGACGGGCGCAGCGGGGTACACACGCCCGAGGGTTCGTATTCGGCCGCGCGCAAGTGCTATGCGCCGCGCCCGGCGCTGGCGGTGTATCGGCGCCAGGTGTTTCGCGCACCGGTAGCGGGCGAGGCTGCCGCCGATGGAAGGACCGCCGGCACCACCGTGCTCGAGGACGATTCGGTGCGCATCTGGCATCAGGACGACGATGTACTGATTCTTTCGCTGAAGACCAAGATGCACTCGATCGGACCCGGTGTGATCGCCGGCCTGGTCAGGGCGCTGGATGAGGCGGAAAAGAACTACAAGGGACTGGTGCTGTGGAACGCCGATGCGGCGGCCGGCGGCGCGTTCTCGGTCGGGGCCGACCTGCAGGCGATGCTGCCGCTGTTCATGTCGGGCGGGGTCAAGGCGATAGAGCCCGCCGTGGCCGCGCTGCAGCAGGCGCATCTGGAGATGAAGTACGCCAACGTACCGGTGGTGGCCGCGGTCTCGGGCATGGCGCTCGGCGGTGGTTGCGAACTGCTGATGCATGCGGCCAGGCGCGTGGCCTCGATCGAGTCCTATATCGGGCTGGTGGAAGTCGGCGTCGGCCTGATTCCGGCAGGTGGCGGCCTGAAGGAGGCGGCGCTGCGCGCGGCCGCGGATGCCAGGGGCAACGATCTGCTGCAGTTCCTGAAGAATTACTTCATGAGCGCCGCCACCGCGGCCGTGTCGAAGTCGGCGCTGGAAGCGAAAAAGTTGGGCTACCTCGCGGCCGGCGACCTCATCGTGTTCAATGCCTACGAATTGCTGCATGTGGCGAAGGTCGAGGCGCGCGCGATGTTCGATGCCGGCTATCGGCCGCCGCTGAAGACTCTGGTGCCGGTGGCCGGGCGCTACGGCATGGCGACCATCATGGCGCAGCTGGTAAACATGCGCGACGGCGGCTTCATTTCCGCGCACGACTACAAGCTGGGCGCGATGATCGCCGAGATCGTCTGCGGCGGTGAAGTCGAGGCCGGCAGCCTGGTGAGCGAACAATGGCTGCTCGATCTGGAGCGCAAGGCCTTCATGGAGCTGCTCAACCATCCCAAGACCCAGGAACGCATCATGGGCATGATGCAGACCGGCAAACCGGTACGCAACTGACGCGTCCCCCAAGGAGAACTGAAATGAGCAAACAATTGCAAGACGCCTACATCGTCGCCGCGACCCGCACGCCCATCGGCAAAGCGCCACGCGGCATGTTCAAGTACATGCGCCCGGACGACCTGCTGGTGCGCGCGATCCAGTCCGCGCTGTCGCAGGTGCCGGGGCTGGATCCGAAACTGATCGAGGATGCGATCGTCGGCTGTTCCTTCCCGGAAGCCGAACAGGGCCTCAACCTCGCGCGCATGGCGGTGCTGCTCGCGGGGCTGCCCAAGACCGTCGCCGGCGTGACCATCAACCGCTATTGCGCTTCGGGCATCACCGCGGTGGCGATGGCGGCCGACCGCATCCGCGTGGGGCAGGCGGACGTGATGATAGCCGCCGGGGCGGAGTCGATGTCGATGGTGCCGATGATGGGTTATCACCCGTCGATGAACATGGGCATATTCAAGGACGAGAACATCGGCATGGCCTACGGCATGGGCCTGACCGCGGAGAACGTCGCCAAACAATGGAAGGTTACGCGCGAGGCGCAGGACGAGTTCTCGCTGCAGTCGCATCGAAAGGCGATTGCCGCGCAGCAGGCGGGCGAGTTCAAGGACGAGACGACGGCGGTCGAAATCGTCGAACGTTTTCCCGATCTCGCGAGCGGCAAGATAGACATCAGGACCCGCAGGGTCGATGCGGACGAAGGCGCGCGCGCCGACACCAATCTGGAATCGCTGGCGAAACTGCGGCCGGTGTTCTCGCCCAAGGGTTCGGTCACCGCCGGCAACAGTTCGCAGACTTCGGACGGCGCAGGCGCGCTGATCCTGGTCAGCGAGAAAATCCTCAAGCAGTTCGACCTGAGCCCGCTGGCGCGCTTCGCCTCGTTCGCGGTCAGGGGCGTGCCGCCGGAAATCATGGGCATCGGTCCGAAGGAAGCGATCCCCGTGGCCTGCAAGGCGGCGGGCATCACCCAGGATCAGATCGACTGGTTCGAACTCAACGAAGCTTTCGCCGCGCAGTCGCTCGCAGTGATGCAGGACCTCGGCCTCGATCCGGCCAAGGTCAACCCGATGGGCGGCGCAATCGCCCTGGGCCACCCGCTGGGGGCGACCGGTGCCATTCGTTCGGCCACCGTCATCCACGCTATGCGGCGCAAGAACCTGAAGTACGGCATGGTGACCATGTGCGTAGGCACGGGCATGGGCGCTGCGGGAATATTCGAGCGCGTGTAAGTCCCGGCATGCGGCGCCTGCAATGATGCCGCTGCCCAGGAACGCCGCCGGCACGCAATGCGCGCCGGCGGCGTTTTCCGTTGCCAACTGCCCGTACCGGCATCGACGCTATAATCGCGCATATTGCCGCGGACTCCGGCATGGGCGACGGGCCCGAGCGGCTCCCCTCTGTCGGCGTGCGCGCGGCGGCGTATCTTCCCGATGGGAATCAATGGAGCGTATCCGGGCATGGCAGAAGATAAGGTCTTTCTGAAAAACGCGATCGAGGCCACCATCCGCATCGGCCTGCTGCTGGTGCTCGTGTCCTGGTGCTTCGAAATTGTTCGCCCTTTCATGATCCCGATCGCCTGGGGCGTCATTATCGCGGTGGCGGTGTTTCCGTACTACCGGTCTTTGACCGGCGCCCTGGGCGGACGCAGGGTGGCCGCGGCCGCACTGATGGCCTTGCTGGGCCTGGTAATCCTGATCACACCTGCGGCAATGCTCAGCGCCACGCTGGTCGAGGGCGCGCGCTGGATGTCGAAAAGCCTGCAGTCGGGTAGCCTGCAAATCCCGCCGCCCCCGGATTCGGTGCTGGGCTGGCCTTTGGTCGGAGAATGGGTGCATCAGTTCTGGGCGCTTGCGTCGGCGAATCTCTCAGGCGCGCTGGCCACGCTCAGCCCCCAGCTCAAGGCTGCTGCCGGCTGGCTGCTGCCGGCGGCAGCGGGGGCGGGCTTCGGCGTGCTGCAATTCCTGATCGCCATAGTCATCGCCAGTTTCCTGTTGGCAACATCTGAAGACGGCGGCAAGGCCGCCCAGGCCATCGCCAGGCGAATTTCGGGCGAACGGGGGGCGGAGTTCGCCAAGCTGGCGGAGGCGACGGTGCGCAGCGTCACCAGCGGGATACTCGGGGTAGCGCTGATCCAGTCGCTGCTCGCGGGGATCGGCTTCCTCGCCGCAGGCATCCCCGGCGCCGGGCTCTGGGCCTTGCTCTGCCTGATCCTGAGCACCGTCCAGATCGGCGTGGTACCGATAGTGCTGCCCGCGGTGATCTACGTGTTTTCCACGGCAGGCACCGCTACCGCGGTGATCTTCCTTATCTGGAGTATCGGCGTCATGGTCATCGACAACATCCTCAAGCCCATCCTGCTCGGACGGGGGGTACAGGTGCCCACGGCGGTGATTTTTGTCGGAGCGATCGGCGGATTCATCAGCTGGGGGATCATCGGTCTGTTCGTCGGGTCCGTGGTGCTGGTGCTCTCTTACAGGCTGATTCTGGCGTGGATCGAAGAGGCGCCCGAAGCTGCGGCGCCAGGGTGATCCGGCAGGGCCTGCGCTGAAGACCACCCATGCCCCCGGGAAATACGGCACGATGAACCTGCCGAACTAAAAGCAAGAATCCCGGCGAACAACGGACCGGCTACCGGTTCGCGCACGGTGCCGGAGCAGATGCTACGCGCCGGGCAATAGTCCGGCGTGTTGCGCGGCTGCGCCTGCGCAGCGGGTCCTTCAACGAACGAATCCCCACGACTTCCCTATTCGCCTGCCCCAGGCCTGGCAGGTGATCGTCAAGGCCTGATTCACCATTGTTGCGGCCACAAAGTGGGGGAGATGCCCCAACTTTTCCGGCCTGAGTACGTGAACTCGCCGGGCCATCGCGCCATGCGAAACTCAAGTCGATGACCCCGGACAAGAACCGCGCCTATTCCGCCAGCAGATTGATATCTGTGACATTTTTCACATTTTTGGGCTGGATCCTAAGCTATAACCATTCTCAATTAGTGGTTTCTGGCACAGCTGTTGCGTTGAGGTGCTTAAGCCTCGTATTTGTGGGTCTAGTGCCCAAAACCGACGGGTCAGTACGCCCAGCTGTGCAGCGCCGGCATGAAACATGCCGACATTTGGATATTTTCTGAATTCGAAGGGAGTAGCAAAAATGTCTTTCTTTATCTCGAGCAAGGATTCAAAAACACGTCAGCGCGAAGCCGAAAATGCGATGCGGAATCGGGCTGAGGTCATCAAGGCGCGATCCTCGGGCACGATGTCCCGGCGCGATTTCGTCAAAGCCGGGGTGTACACTACCGGCGGCCTGCTGGTTCCGATCTCCGGCCTGAGCCCCTTTGCCAGGAGCGCCTATGCCGCGGTTCCTACGGGTGCTCCGCGCAGCCCGCTGCCGTACGACAAGCCGTTTCAGGCGCCGCTGCTGCGTTGCCACAATCTGACGCCGCAACCGCTCACCTCTACCGGGGGCCCCGACGCTCAGCTGATGTGGCCTGGCGCCATGGGCGAGCGGCCCGCGCAGCGCAGGTCTAACCATGCAGAGATCATTCGCCACAATGTCAAGCTCGCCAACGCCAGCAACAGCGGAAACGTCAGCGTGAACGGGACGACCGGGCCTGCAGAAGGACGGGCACCCGGTGAAGCCTTCGCGCATCAGCGCTGGGACGACCTGGTCAATGCCAAGCCGGGGCCGGATGGAGAAGTATCCCACCCCCTGGGTCCGGTGGGTTTCACCATGTCCGTCGGACAGATCGCGCCCAACACCAGCTTCCACCTTGGTGACCCGCGCTGGCCGGCGCAGGAACCCTGCAAGGTCTGGACGTTTTCGGAGGGGCGGTTCCAGCGGGGAACCTTGCCGGTCAGCCTGATGCAGGCCCGCTATGGCGAAACTGTGATCAACCGCATCTACAACAACCTGCCGTTCTACGACCCGCAATGGGGGTCTGCCTGCTTCCCCGACTGCGGCAATACCACCGGCGGGGACTACGGGTCTGCCAAGAACGGCGGCCTGTGGGACACCAGCAACGGCGGCTGGGGACGCCAGGAACCGGCCATCCACAACCACAATGGCCACAACGGCTCCAACAGCGACGGCGCGCAGAACTGCCACTTCTTCCCGGGGCAGTACTACGACTACAACTACAGCCTGATGCTCGCCCGGCGCGATGCCGGCCTGAGAGACTCCAAGGGTCGCGATCTGGACAAGCTGCTCAACGTGAAGAGGGGAGATCCCCGCTGCTCGACGCCGACGGACGACGGCGGCATCATCAAGCTGCCGGGCGACTTCCGCGAAATCCAGGGCAGCCTCTGGTTCCACGACCACCGCATCTCCTACACCTCGGAGAACGTGTACAAGGGCTATGCCGCGCTGCTCGAGTACTTCAGCGGCACCGACCGCGGCTATGAAAGGCCGGGTCTGAGCGCCGAGGCGGACGCGGTCAACCTGCGCCTGCCCAGCGGCTGGCGCAACAAGAAGACCTGGGGCAACCGCGATTTCGACGTCTACCTGCTGATCCAGGACGTGGCTTTCGACCAGGACGGCCAGCTGCGCTTCGACATTTTCGACACCAACGGATTCTGCGGCGACGTGATGCACGTCAACTTCCAGTGGAAGCCGAACATGGACGTGCTTCCGCGCAAGTACCGCTTCCGCACTCTGAGCGCGGGCATGTCGCGCTGGGTCAAGCTGGGCATTTCCGACAGCCTGGACCCTGGTCGCGCGAACCCGGTACCGATCACCGTCATCGCCAACGACGGCAACATCAACCCGCGATACCTGCGGAACATGACGGAGATGGACATCCAGGGGACGGCGGAGCGTTACGACTTCGTCATCGACTTCTCCAAGTACGCGCCCGGCACCAAGCTCTATATGGTCAACATGCTCAAGCATTCGTCCGGAGAGGCGTTCAGCAAGATCTGCAACCTGAAAGAGGCGCTTTCGTCCAAGGAGCAGAGGGACGATCCCGCGCTGGGCGCGATCATGCAGTTCACCGTCGCCAGCGAAGTCCCGAGCGTGGACGAGCCCGGCGCGATGAACACCATCGCCAACAGCTGCGGCGCCAACGACATGAGCCTGATCAACGATCCGGGTGCAGACTGGGAAATCCCCACTGTCGAGCCGGTCAGGACCAGGGTCATCGAGGTCGTCAGCGGCGGCGACGGCGGCGGCCTGCCTTGGGACCACCCGACCGGTCCCGAGCCCTGGGGCATGAAAGTGAATGGCGGGGCTGCCTACCACGCCGACATGCGCCGGGTTTCGAATCTGCCGCGGCCGGGGGACATCGAGCACTGGACCGTCCTCAGCGGCGGCGGCTGGGGCCACCCCGTTCACCTGCACTTCGAGGAAGGCAAGACCTTGAAGCGGAACAACAAGGCGTCGTCCCTGCACCCGCAGGAAAGGAATATGCGCAAGGACGTCTGGCACGTAGGCCAGACCGGCAATGTCACTTTCCAGGTAACCTTCGGCGAGTTCGGCGGAGCCTACGTGAACCACTGCCACAACACGGTGCACGAAGACAACGCCATGCTGTTGCGCTACGACATCATCCGCGGCAACAGCAACGCCAGCGGCATAGACGACATCCATGTCACGGTGCTGCCGACCCCGGATCCGCGTCCCGAAGGCGTGACCTACGTGGATTCGTGTTACCTGGCCGAAGGCAATCCGCAGGGCTTCGATACTGGAGTCGAGGTGTGCAAGAGCCACGATATCGGTGATGCGGTAGAGTCCACCGACCCGAGAACTCTGTAAACACCAGCGCTCGCCAGCAACATTGCGAGCATCCCGGGGGGCGCGCCCGAAAGGCGCGGCCCCCCGGATTCTGTGCAAACCACAAAGCTACAAGGGTAGGAAATATCATGAGCAAAAGGCTAGCCACATCCGCATTTCTTTTTCTTGCTGTTTGGATATCCGGAATATCCGGCGGCGCCGCCTGGGCGAAGGGCACTCCCTGGGGTGCGAACTACTTCCCCAACGTACCCCTGGTGGACCAGGACGGAAAGACCTACCTCTTCTATGACGATCTGCTCAAAGACAAGAAGGTGATGATCGACTTCGTGTTTGCGCTCTGCGACCAGGGTTGCCCGCTGGACACCGCGAACATGGCAAGGGTGCAGAAGCTGCTGGGTCCGCGCATCGGCAAAGACATCTACATGTATTCGATCACATTGGATCCGGAAAACGATACGCCGCAAAAGCTGAAGGAGTACGCCGAACAGTACGGGGCCCGGCCAGGCTGGAAGTTCCTCACCGGCAAGCGCGAGGACATCGATGCCGTACGCGACAAGCTAGGACAGCGATCGGACAAGGAAACGCACGCCAACGCCGTCCAAGTGGCGGACGTTGCGAGCGGCCGCTGGATCAGGATTCCCTTGGCTGCAGACCCGGGCTACATCGTCACGGAAGTCAATAACGCGCTGTATCCGGAATGGTCTGTGGGAAAAAAGCTCAAGAGCTATGCGAACGCTAAGACGTCCGAGATCTTCGGACCGGGGCAGGTGATGTTCGCGAGCCGCTGCGCCGGCTGCCATGCTTTCGGCAAGGAGCTATTGGGGCCGGATCTGATGGGGGTTACGGCACGCCGCAGCCCTGACTGGCTCGCAAACTTTATCGCGGCACCCAACGAGATGCGGGCGCGCAAGGATCCCATCGCATTGGAACTCGCCAAAAATCACAAAGTGCTGATGCCGAACCTGAAATTGACCAAGAAAGAGGTGGGAGAGATGCTCGCCTACCTGCAGGCCAAGAGCGTTCCCGTACCGGCTCCGGCGGCAAAGCAGGCGCTGATGACCGCCGATGCAACGGGGGCGGCACAGTCTGGCGCCCTGGCGCACGACCACAGTCAGCATGATCGCAGTCAGCATGATCACAGTCAGCACGAGCACGCCCAGCACGACCACGCCCAGCATGATCACGGTAGCGCGCAGGAGTAAGGTGGGGTAGATCGGGCGCCGCGCCAGCCGGCAGGCAATACGCCCGGGGCGCAGGCGCAAGACGTCGACCCACGGTGGCTGCAGATTGCCCGCATGGCCCAGCGTATGGAACCGGGGCTGCGAGGGGAAGCGCGGAATCTGCGCTGCAGCCCGTTCTTCGATGAGCGCCTGTTCTGACCGCCGCCTAGTAGTTGGCAGTACGCGGCCCGACGACTTCGCCGTTCTACCGCTAGTAGCTGCGCGCCTTTTCGCAGCTGCCCTACATCGGTCCGGCATTTGCGCGGCCTCCCCGGTCTCCTGCCGTCTTTTCAATGTCTTGCCGGACCTGAGCACCTCATCAGCTGAATTTTGCGCAGCAGCGGCCTGCACGCGTCCGCGTCGAATTCGAACGGGAATCCACGACTTCTGGAATATAGCGCCCCCGGCACTGCAAGTTATCGGCAGAGCCTGATTCCCCATCTTTGTGGGAAAAAAGGGCGAGGTACCCCAAACTTCCCAGCCAAGGTGCGCAGCCTCGCCGGGCCATTGCACTAGGCGCAGGCTAAGTTGATGACATTAGAAGATAAACGCGCTTATTCCGCCAGCAGATTGAAATCTGTGACATTTTTCTCATTTGCCGCCCGGATCCCAATCTATAACCATTCCAGGTCAGTGGCTTTTGGCACGCCCCTTGCGTCGAAGCGCCTGAGCCAACGAATTTGGGGTGGGATAGCCCGGTTGTGGGGGTAGTAAGCCCGGTTGATTAGCAAGCGCTGGCACAAACGTGTCGTTACTTTAATTTCTTTGATCAAGAAGGGAGTACCAAAATGTCTTTCTTTATCTCGAACAAGGACTCAAAGGCCCGCCAGCGCGAAGCCGAAATCGCGATGCGCAATCGGGCAGAGGTCGTCAAGGCGCGATCCTTGGGGGAAATGTCCCGGAGGGATTTCGTCAAGGCCGGTGTGTTTACTACCGGCGGGCTGCTGGTACCGATTTCGGGCCTGAGCCCCTTTGCCAGGAGCGCCTATGCCGACGTCCCGACGGGCGCCCCGCGCAGCCCCTTGGCGTTCGACAAGCCGTTTGTTTCTCAACTGCTCCGCTGCGACAATCTCAAGTCGGAACAACTCACGTCGACCGGGGGGCCGGACGCCCAATTGATGTGGGCTGACCCGAACGAGGCGCCGGCGCAGCGCAGGTCGAACCATGCACAGATCATCCGCCATAGGGTCAACCTCGCCAACAAGGACAACAACGGCAACGTCTGGGTGGAAGGGACGACCGGACCCAAGGAAGGCCGGGCGCCGGGCGAAGCTTTCGCGCATCAGCGCTGGGACGAAATGGTCAACGGCAAGCCGGGTTACGACGGCGAAGTTTCCCACCCGCTGGGCCCCGTGGGTTTCACCATGTCCGTCGGACAGATCAAGCCGGGCATCAGCTACAACCTCGCCGATCCGCGCTGGCCGGCACAGGACCCGAGCAAGGTCTGGACCTTTGCGCAGGGCAAATTCCAGCGGGGCAGTCTGCCGCTCAGCCTGATGCAGGCGCGGTACGGCGAAACCGTCATTAACCGCATCTACAACAACCTGCCGTTCTACGATCCGAAATGGGGGTCTGCCTGCTTTCCGGATTGCGACAATTCCGAGGACGGGGAGTACGGGTCCGGCAAAAACAAAGAACTCTGGGATACCGGCAACGGCGGCTGGGGACGCCAGGAACCCGCCATCCACAACCACAACGGCCACAACGGTTCCAACAGCGACGGCGCGCAGCACTGCCACTTCTTCCCGGGCCAGTACTACGACTACAACTACAGCCTGATGCTCGCGAGGCGCGACCCCGGCCTGCGGGACTCGAAAGGCCGTAGTCTGGACAAGCTTATCAAGATCCAGCGCGGAGACCCGCGCTGCTCGACGCCTACGGACGACGGCGGCATCATCAAGCTGCCGGGCGACTATCGTGAAATACAGGGGACCCTCTGGTTCCACGACCACCGCATCTCCTACACCTCAGAGAACGTGTACAAAGGCTATGCGGCGCTGCTCGAATACTTCAGCGGTCCCGACCGCGGCTACGAAAGGCCGGGTTTGACTGCGGAGGCGGACGCAGTCAACCTGCGCCTGCCCAGCGGCTGGCGCAACAAGAAGACTTGGGGCAACCGCGATTTCGACGTGTACCTGCTGATCCAGGACGTGGCTTTCGACAAGGACGGCCAGCTGCGCTTCGATATTTTCGACACCAACGGATTCTGCGGTGACTGCATGCACGTCAACTTCCAGTGGAAGCCGAACATGGACGTGCTGCCGCGCAAGTACCGCTTCCGCACCCTGAGCGCGGGCATGTCGCGCTGGATCAAGCTGGCCATATCGGACAGCCTCGACCCCGGCCGCGCGAGGAAGGTGCCGATAACGGTGATTGCCAACGATGGCAACATCAACCCGCGATTCCTGCGCAACATGACGGAGATGGACATCCAGTCGACGGCCGAGCGCTACGAATTCGTCATCGACTTCTCCAAGTACAAGCCCGGCACCAAGCTCTATATGGTCAACATGCTCGAGCACTCGACCGGAGAGAAGTTCAGCAGGATATGCACGCTGCAGGAAGCGCTTTCCTCCAAATTCCAGGAGGACGATCCCGCGCTGGGCGCGATCATGCAGTTCACCGTCGCCAGCGAAGTCCCGAGCGTGGACGAACCCGGTGCGATGAACACCATCGCGAACAGCTGCGGCGCCAACGACATGAGCCTGGTCGTGGATCCCAATGACTTCAAGGACCTCCAGGGCAATCAGGTTTCCAGCTGGGAAATCCCCACCGTCGAACCCACCAGAACCCGGGTGATCGAACTCGTCCGGGGTGCGGACGGCGGCGGCATGCCCTGGGACCACGAGCACGGCGCCGAGCCCTGGGGTGTCAAGGTGAACGGCGGGTCCGCTTTCCAGGCCGACATGCGCCGGGTGTCGAACCTGCCACGGCCCGGGGATATCGAGCACTGGACCATCCTGAGCGGCGGCGGCTGGGGCCACCCGATGCACCTGCACTTCGAGGAAGCCAAGACCATTGCGCGCAACAACAAGGCGTCGTCGCTGCACCCGCAGGAGAAGAACATGCGCAAGGACGTCTGGCATGTGGGCAACGTCGGCAACGTCACCTTCCAGGTCGGCTTCGGCGAGTTCGGCGGGGCCTATGTGAACCACTGCCACAACACGGTACACGAAGACAACGCCATGCTGCTGCGCTACGACCTCATCGGCGGGAACACCAAGCGCGCCAAGATGGATGCGAACGGCAAGGAGATCATCGGCGCCGACGGGAAACCGGTGCTGGAGCAGTACCTCGACAACATCCATATCACGGTGCTGCCGACCCCGGACCCGCGTCCGGAAGGCGTGACCTACGTGGATTCGTGCTACCTGACCGAAGGCAACCCGCAGGGCTTCGATGCCGGCGTCTCGGCCTGTGACAAGTCGTCACCGGAAATCGGCGAGGTTGTCGAGTCCAGCGACTGGCGCATCAGGTAAGCGTCGGCACCTGCGAGTGCAGTAGCTAGGAAATACCCGGGGGCCGCGTCCGCAAGGCGCGGACCCCGGGCTTATGTGCAAACTGTAGGCATACGAGGAAAGAAAATCTCATGGTCAAAAGGCTAGCCACATACGCAGCTTTGTTGCTGACTGTTTCCATGTCGGGATTGATCGGCGCCCCCGCCTGGGCCGCGGGCTCGCCCTGGGGTGCCGACTACTTCCCCAACGTCCCCCTGGTGAACCAGGACGGGAAGAAAGTCATGTTCTATGACGACCTGCTCAAGGACAAGAAGGTGATGATCGACTTCATCTTTTCGCTCTGCGACCAGGGCTGCCCGCTGGACACCGCGAACATGGTGCGGGTGCAGAAACTGCTCGGCTCGCGCGTCGGCACCGACATTTTCATGTATTCGATCACGCTGGATCCGGAAAACGATACGCCGGAAAAACTCAAGGAGTACGCCAAGCAGTACGGTGCCGGGCCCGGCTGGCAGTTTCTGACCGGGACGCGCGCGGACATCGACGCCATACGCGACAAGCTCGGACAGCGCTCGTCCAAGGAGGAACACGCCAACGCGGTTCAGGTCGCCGACATGGCCACCGGCCGCTGGATCAGGATCCCGCTGGCAACCGACCCGAGATATATCGTCACGGAAATCCAGAACGCCCTGTACCCGGGCTGGTCCGTGGGGAAAAAACTGGCGAGTTTCGCCCATGCTCCGAAACCCAATGTGTTCGGGCCGGGGCAGGTCATGTTCGCCAATCGCTGCGCCGCCTGCCACACCTTCGGCAAGGGCGACATGCTCGGGCCGGATCTGATGGGGCTTACGGAACGACGCGAACTCAACTGGATCGCCAGCTATCTCACTTCACCCAACGAAATGCGCGCGCGCAAAGACCCCATTGCGCTGAAGCTCGCCAAGACCCACAAGGTGCTGATGCCGAACCTGAACCTGACCAAGAAAGAGGTGGCAGAAATGATGGGCTACCTGGTGGCCAAGAGCGTCGCGCCGGCGAAGGGTGAGGCGGCGAAGCAGCCGCTGTTGACGGCTGATGCCTCCGGCGCAGCGAAGTCCGGCGCCATGGATCATGACCACGCCCAGCACGACCACAGTAAGCATGATCACGCACAGCATGGCCACGCACAGCATGATCAGGCCCGGCAGGACCACGCGCAGCAGCACGATCATGCCCAGCACGACCACGCGCAGCACGATCACGGCAGCGCGCAGAAGTAACGCAGGCGGAGGTGGATCAGGCGCCGCGTCCGGGCGCCTTGCGCGCTGGACTGGCCGCTAGCTGCGCTCGGCCAGCCGGCGCAGCCGCTCGATCGCGGATCCCAATGGACCGGGAATCCTCGTCCAGTCGATTGCGTCCAGCAGGTTCTTGACCAGCAATCCGAGTTCGGTGTCGCCGTCGATGCTGAGGCGGCGCGAGAAGAACAGCGTGTCCGGATCCTCCAGGCGCCGCGCCAGCCGGTAATAATCCAGGGCGCAGGCGCCGATGGTGACTTCGGGCGCGGCGCCCAGGGCAGGCAGAAATCCGATCGGCGTCAGGCTGATGCGGCAATCCAGGCCGGCGTCGCTGACCTGGATGGAGACGATGCGGCGCATGAGCTGCTGTTTCGTATCCTGGTCCAAAGTCGGCAGGAAGACCAGATTGAGCGCCGCGCACACCAGGGTCGACGGCGGCCATTGCGGCAGGCGCCTGACCAGGCCTGCGAGGCGGACCGGAAGCAGCCGGGCGCTGGGCGCGGAATCCAAGCTCAGTTCCGGTATTCCATGCCCGGCACACCGTGCCAGTAACCATTGCACGGCGCTGCGACACGCAGGCCCTCGAGCGGGGCGCCGGGACGCCCGGCGCAGCGTTCGCTGAACGCTTCTATGATCGCCAGCATGTCGCGCGACTGCGGCGAGACGCGCACGACGTCGACTGCGAGGCTGCGCAACTCAGCGATCGATTCCGACAGATCGTACACCAGCGCCGATTGCGTCTGGATGCCGTTCAGCGTCAGGAAGGGCGTCCTGTCGCGCGTTTTCAGTGCCAGGCCGTCGGCATCGTCGAGGCAGCGGAACTGGCAGTCGTCCTTGGGCAGGTCGTGATGGCGCGCGGTGAAGCAGCGCGCGGAGAACGCCAGCGGCATGCGGCCATAGGCGAACACCTCGGTCTGCATGCCGGCCGGGCGCGCCGCCTGCAGTTCGCGCAGCATGTCGCGCGAGAGTTCCAGCGGCAGCACGAAGCGCATGGCGCCGAGTTCGGCGAACCAGGCGAGGGTCTCATTGTTGTAGATGTTCAGATGCGGCCCGGCGACGAAAGGCACGCGGCCGGCGAGCAGCCGCACCGCGCCCATCTCGTTGGCTTCCACGGTGAATTCGCCGTTGGCGGCAATGCGGCGCAGGGCCTTGAGGTCGGATTCGGATTCGATCAGCGCCTGCGTGGACAGCACCACCTGCTTGCCGCTCGCGCTCAGATCGCGCGCGAGGCCGAGCCAGTCGTCCAGGCGCAGGTTGTGCCGGCGCGAGCACACGACCTCGCCCAGGTAGACGATATCGACGCCGGACTCGGCCACGCCGGCGTAGAACTCCATCAGCGCTTCGCGCGTCCAGTAGTAAAGCACCGGGCCCAGGCTGAGTTTCATGCGCATGAGCGCCATTGCGGAATTGTCGGAATGGCGCCCGACTCTGAGGGGCAGGCGGGGACGCATCCCCGCGCATCGCAATATGCGTTCATTTCCATTTGCGGTGATACGCACCGAGCGTATGCTGCTGTCCTTCGGCGACGCGCGCGAGTCCGTTCGCCCAGTCGGCCTGCACGGCAAACAGCTGCGGATTTTTCGCGTGCGCATCGATGGCCGCGCGCCAGATGCGCGTCACCGCGGCGACATAGGCCGGGCTGCGCTGCCGGCCTTCTATCTTGATCGCGGCGACGCCGATATTGACCAGTTCCGGCAGCAGCGCCATCGCGTTGAGGCTGGAGGGGTCCTCGATGGCGTAGTGCGTCTCTCCATCGACATTGAAGCGGCCCTTGCACAAGGTGGGATAGCCCGCGTTTTCACCGGGTGCGTAGCGGTCTATCAGAATGCCGTTCAGCCTGGCATCGAGCGTGTCGCCATGCTTCTCCCAGCGCACGGCCTTGGCCGGTGAGCACACGCCGCGGGTATTGGGCGATTCGCCGGTGACATAGGAGGACAGGGCGCAGCGTCCCTCGACCATCACGCACAGGCTGCCGAAGCCGAACACTTCGATCGGCACGGTCGTATTCCTGATCACGTCGGCGACCTGCGCCAGCGAAAGCACGCGCGGCAGCACTGCGCGCGAGATGCCGAAGCGCTCCTGATAGAAGTTGATCGCTTCGTAGTTGGTGGCCGAAGTCTGCACCGACAGGTGCAGCCGCAGCTGCGGATGGCGCTCGGCCGCATAGCGCATCAGACCGGCATCGGCCAGGATCACCGCGTCTATGCCCAGGTCGGCGGCGCCGTCGATGGCCCGCTGCCAGCGCTTTGATGCCTGGCCCTGCGGAAACGTGTTGATGGCGATCAGCATTTTTGCGCCGGCGGCGTGGGCGTAGCGCAGGCCCTCGCGCGCACTCGCGGCATCGAAGTTGAGGCCGGCAAAATTGCGTGCGTTGGTTTCGTCCTTGAGTCCCATGTAGACCCAATCGGCGCCGTTGTCCACGGCCGTCTTGAGCGAGGGCAGGTTGCCGGCGGGGCAGACCAGTTCCGGAATAGGCACGATGCGGGCCGCGCTAGCGCAGCGGCTGGAAGATGTCGGGTCGCATAGGAGGAGTACTGTAGAGGCGGCGCGCCGCAGGGGCTTTGATCTGGGTCAAACAGGCGGGGTTGGACTCTGCGCCAATTTTGCTGAAGATAGGTGCGACAATGCGCCAGGAGAATACAGATGCGCATCAACCCGCAGCGGTTGTCGCTAGAAGAGGAGGCAGTTCTTGCCGCCACGCGCCGCTGGCTGGAGCGCGCCGTGATCGGGCTCCAGCTGTGTCCTTTTGCCAAGGCGGTGCACGTCAAGAAGCAGATCCGCTATGTGGTCAGCGCGGCGCAGACGACCGAAGAATTGCTCGCCGACCTGATCGCCGAGTTGCGCACCCTGCAGGCGGCAGATGCAGCCGCTATCGACACTACGTTGCTGGTGCACCCGCACGTGCTCGACGATTTCCTCGACTACAACGACTTTCTCGAACTGGCCGACGCCGCCGTCGCGGACGAAGGACTGGAGGGAGAAATCCAGCTTGCGAGCTTCCATCCGCAGTACCAGTTCACCGGCAGCCGGCCGGAGGACATCGAGAACTACAGCAACCGCTCGCCCTATCCGACGCTGCACCTGCTGCGCGAGGCGAGCATCGAACGCGCGGTGGCCGCGTATCCCGATGCCAGCGAGATATTCGAACGGAACATGGAAACCTTGCGCCGCCTCGGCCACGATGGCTGGCGCCGCTTGCTGGCGGGCGAGTAATGCTGTGCACCGGAATATGGTCCGCGCGCAAATGGCCAGGACTGGGTAGAATGCGGCGCGTCGCTGAGGCGCCGATCCAAATGAATCGAGGATCAACACACACACCGTTGTACCCACAAACCCGAGACCGCTTCGGCAATCCCGAAACCTTCTCAATAATTACTAGGACATGCAGACGTGAAAAGAACCGACCTGGAAAAAAACAGGGGCCTGAAAATCAACAGCAGCGTGAACCGCTTCGGCACTCCCGGACGCTTCGGTAAGGATGCGGCTGCACCGATGCAGCGGCGCGAGCAGCGCAAGCTGGAGCAATCGCTGGGTCTGGTGCCGTTCGCGGTCAAGCTCGACGCTGAACTGGTGAAACAGATCCAGGCGCTGGCGCAAACGCGCCAGACGGGCTTGAACGAAGTGGTGGCTGAGCTTCTGAAAAAAGGTTTGGAAAGCCGAACTAACGCGAAAGCCCAGACTAACGCGAAGGCTTAACCGGCGATCTGATGGTGCTTGGTTCCACCAGCACCTGCTCCGCGCTATCGCCCAGCGAGATTTGACCTTCCTGTATGGTGCAATGCAGTTGCATATTGCGCTGCGCGAGCCTGGCCAGCGCCTGGCTCGAAGCCGCCGGCAGCGTGACCACGGTCAGGTTGGCGTTGCGCTCGAGCTTGCCGGCTATCTGATCCCACCAGATGGCGGCGCCCTGGCCGCCGTAGCTGTAGACGAATACCTCGCGCGCGCGGCCGCAGGCGCGGCGTATGCGCTTCTCGTCGGGCTGGCCTACGTCTATCCACAGTTCGATCGCGCCGGTCAGGTCCTTGCGCCACAAGTCGGGCTCGTCCTCCGTGCTCAGCCCTTTGCCGAATGCCAGGGTCTCGCCCGCGTGCAGCGCGTAGGCGAGCAGGCGCACCATCATGCGCTCGTCCGTCTCGGACGGGTGGCGGGCAATGGTGAGCGCGTGGTCGCGGTAATAGTTGCGATCCATGTCGGCGATCTGCAGCTCGGCTTTGAAAATGGTTGCCTTGAGGGCCATGGGGTCGCTACACTTTTTTCGGGAGTTCGGTCTTCGGGCCTACCCGGGTTCGAATCGGGCAGCTGTCGCCTCGAGTGCGTAGCCGGCGCAAAAAGGCAAACGGGGGCGCAAGCCCCCGCTGGTCCGGATACGCCGCCGGTTCGGGTCAGGCTTACTCGACCTTGGCTTTGGCGCGCAGGTCGGCCACCGCTTTCTGAAAAATCTGCTCCTGCATGCGCTCCTGGAGCTTGGGCTTGACCTGCTCGAAATCAGGAAAGACCGCCGGGCGTACGTCTTCGAGTTCAATTACGTGCCAGCCGAACTGGGACTGCACCGGCGTCTCGGTGTGTTTGCCTTTTTCCAGTTTCACCATGGCATCGGAAAATGGTTTGACAAAACCGCCCGGCGTATTCCAGTCCAGCTCGCCCCCCTGGTCCTTGGAGCCGGCATCCTTGGAGATTTTCGCCAGGTCGGCGAATTTTTCGCCTTTGCTCAGCTTATCGATGATCTCTTTCGCATCGGCCTCCTTTTCGACCAGGATGTGGCGCGCCTTGTATTCCTTGTCACCCCTCTGCGCCTTGATCTTTTCGTATTCGGCTTTCAGCGTATCGTCGCTGACAGGGTGATTCTTCAGATAGTCGACATGAAAGGCCTGCGCCAGGATGTTGGCGCGCGCGAGTTCGATCTGGGCCAGGGTATCGGGGTTCTTGTTGATGCCCATGCGCTTGGCTTCCTGGTTGACCACTTCCAGCGTAATGAGGCTTTCGCGTATTGCCGTGCGCAGTTCCGGCGTGTCCTTGCGCCCCTGTGCCGTCTGGGCATGCACGATGGTGTCCACCCTGCTCTTGGGGATGGCGACGCCGTTGACGGTCGCGACCTTGGCGTTGGCGCCGGCGGTTTGTGCCAGGGCGAGGCCCGGCAGCGTAAGTGCGGCTGCCAGGACCAGGCGGGAGAGTGTGGGCTGCATGGATGTTCCTCTAGGTTTGTTAGGGTTGCGGAAGTTGTTGCGATTCTTCTGGGGCCAATGCGCGTATGGCGAGAGCATGGATCTGCTGCTGCATCATCGCACCTAGCGCGGCATAGACCAGGCGGTGCCGTGCGACCGTGTTCTTGCCGGAGAACTGTGGCGAAACGATGGTGAGCGAGTAATGGCCGCCGCCGCCCTTTGCGCCTTCATGTCCGGCGTGCAGGGCGCTGTCGTCCCTGATTTCCAGGTGGCTGGGCTGCAGCGCAGCCAGTTTTTGCTCGATGATCTGGGCGACATTCATGCGCGGCTCACTCGGTGTCTTTCTGTTCCACATACTTGGCCAGGAACAGGCCTTGCCCGATCACGAATGCGAGCATCAGGCCCATGCCGCCGAACAGCTTGAAATTGACCCAGGTGTCCGTAGGATAGTTGAAGGCGACATACAGGTTGAGTATGCCCATGCAGGCGAAAAACCCGACCCAGCTGAAATTCAGCCTGTTCCAGGCCGGATCAGGCATCTGGATCTGCTCCCCGAGCATGGTGCGTATCAGGTTCTTGCGGAATACCAGCGCGCTTACGCTCAACACGGACGCGAATAGCCAGTACAGCACAGTCGGCTTCCACTTGATGAAGGTCTCGTCGTGCAACAACAAGGTGGCGCTGCCGAACACGACGATGATGGCCAGACTCACCCACAGCATCGTGTCGATCTTGCGCCCGCGCAGCCACAGCCAGCCGATCTGGGCAAAGCTGGCCGCGATCGCGACGCCGGTGGCGACGTATATCCCCTGCAATTTGAAGGCGATGAAGAACAGGATGACCGGAAACAGGTCGAACAGGAATTTCATGGGCGTGAATTATAACAGGCCGGGGTGCGCGCGCCGCCCGGACGCGATGGTGCACGGGGTCCGCCTGCGGCGCTAGTCGGGTCGCTTCCGCGGTTTCGGGCGGACGTTACAAGCCGTGGATTAATCAAACTATTTCTCAAGCTTTAGGGCAGCGGAATTAATGCAGTAGCGCAGCCCGGTCGGCTCGGGTCCGTCGTCGAACACATGTCCCAGGTGGGCGTCGCAGTTGGCGCACATCGCCTCGGTGCGCAGCATCAAATGGCTGTAGTCCGCGGCGGTTTTCACCGCGTCCGGCGAGACGGGCTGCCAATAACTGGGCCAGCCGCTGCCGGAATCGAATTTGTGCGAGGCGTCGAACAAGGGCGATCCGCAGCAGACGCAGTTGTAGCTGCCCGCTTCTTTGCAGTCGTTGTACTTGCCGCTGAAGGCAGCTTCGGTGGACTTGAGGCGGGTGACCCTGAATTGCTCGTCACTGAGTTGTTTGCGCCATTCGGCGCTGGATTTCACTGTTTTTGCGCTCATATTGGTCTCGACTCTGCTGCCGTTTTGCCGATCAGCCGGAATCTGACAGGCGGATTCATACATGGTTGCATTTCCCGGGTGAATTTCGCCTTACCGCCTTAGAATTGACGCGTCCCACAAACCAGGAGAACAAGCATGCCCATGGTCAAGCTGGTCGAATACGATGGCGCCCCGCCCGAGGTCAAAGCCGTCTACGACGACATCATGACGACGCGCAAGACGGACTGGATCAACAATTTCTGGAAGACCCTGGCGAGCCACCCGCCTACCCTCAGGCGCATCTGGGCCGGGGTGAAGGAGGTGATGGCGCCCGGCAGGCTCGATCCCCTGACCAAGGAAATGATCTACGTCGCCGTGAGCGCCACCAACAACTGCGAGTACTGCATCCACTCCCACATCGCATCGGCGCGTGCCAAGGGCATGAGCGAGGAGATGCTGGGCGAGTTGCTGGCGGTCACGGGCATGGCCAACCAGACCAACCGCTTGGCCAACGGTTACCAGATCCCGGTGGATCCGCAGTTCAAGCTCGCTGTTTAGGACGAACAACTCACCGAAAGCGCCGACGCCCACGGCGGCGCGGGTTCGGCGTAGGCCTGCATCCGCGCGTGCTCGTCGTAAGGCCGCTGCAGCACCTGCATCAGGCGTTCGATCCCGCCGTAGTCGCGCTCGTCCGCAGCTTTGCGTATGGCTGTCTCCGCGAGGTAATTGCGCAGCACGTACTTGGGGTTGACCCGGTTCATGCGCGATTTGCGCCCGGCGTCCACGCTGGCCTCGAGCGCGAGGCGCAGGCGGTAGCGCCCGGCCCAGGCGCCATAGCTTGCGCTCTGTGCGAACAACTCGGCCAGGGGCGCGTTATCGGCGTGCGGAGCGGAACTGAAATCGCCCAGGCGGCGGAAAAACGTGGTGTAGTCGGCACGGCTGTCGTGCAGCAGCTTGAGCGTGTCCTGCAGCAGCGCCGCGTCCCCGGCCTGCTCCGATGCGAGTCCGAGTTTTGCGCGCATGAGGCGCAAGTAGCCCTGTTCGAATTCCGGCTCGTACTCGTGCAGAGCCGCCTCGGCGTCCTCCATTTCCATCAGCGACAGCAGCGCCTCGGCCAGGCAATAAAGGTTCCAGTGGGCGATGCGCGGCTGCATGTTGTAGGCGTAGCGGCCGCCGTCGTCCGAATGGTTGCACACGTGAGCCCAGTTGTAGCCCTCCATGAAGCCGTAGGGGCCGTAGTCGATGGTGAGTCCGAGTATGGACATGTTGTCGGTGTTCATCACGCCATGGCAAAAACCCACGGCTTGCCATTGCGCGACCAGCCTCGCCGTGCGCGCTATGACTTCACGCAGCAGCGCCAGATGGGGCGCGCGCGCCTCGCGCAGCTGCGGGTAATGCTGGTCGATGACGTAATCGGCCAGCGTCCTGACATGCTCTTGCTGGCCGCGGGAGGCAAACAGCTCGAACGTACCGAAGCGCACATGGCTGGGCGCCACGCGCGTGAGCACGGCTGCAGATTCGACACTTTCGCGTATCACCGGCTGGTCGCTGCCGACGATGGCGAGCGCACGTGTGCTGGGTATCCCCAGCGCATGCATGGCCTCGGAAGCGAGGTATTCGCGTATGCAGGAGCGCAGCACGGCGCGGCCGTCGCCCATGCGCGAGTAGGGGGTCCGGCCAGAGCCCTTGAGTTGCAGGTCCCAGCGCCCCAGCGCGCCGCTCGCTTCACCGAGCAGGATGGCGCGGCCGTCGCCGAGCTGCGGCACGAACACGCCGAACTGATGGCCGGCGTACACGGCGGCGAGCGGATCGAAACCCGGCAGCAGGCGGTTGCCGCAGAAAATTTCGGCGAATTCGCTGCGTGCGGCCTCGCTGTGGGCCAGTCCGATCAGCTCGGCCGCCGCCGGGTTGAAGGCGACCAGATAGGGTTCGGGCAGCGGCGTGGGGGACAGCCGGGTATGGAAGTCCTGCGGCAGGCGGCCGTAGCGGTTGTCGAAGCGCAGTTCCTCCAGCCTGAGGGCGCCGAGTTCAGCCCTCGCGGTATTCACGTATGCGCTCCTTCAAGCCGGGTTCGGACGCGGAGCGTACCAGATCGGCGAGGTCCGCGGCGCGCGTGTCGATTACGGTCGCGGCATGCATTCTGGCGGCGGCCGCGGGCGAGAGCTGCTGCGCCTCGGCAGCGGCATCTACGACCAGCGCCGGCCAGGTCTCGGGCGCAGCGATCTCGTGCAGGAAGCCGCTGCGCAATCCCTCGTCGGCGCCGAAGGTCTTGCTCGACGCCAGCAGCATGCGCGCGCGATCGCCGCCGATGCGCGCAGCGAGGCGGCGCGTGCCCAGTTGCAGGCCGAATTTCAGTCCGGGCATGCGAAACTGCGCAGCAGGCGCGGCGACGCGGCTGCCGCAGGCGAGGACGAGGTCCACGCCCGCGCCGAAATTCTTGCCGTGGGCCAGCGCCAGCGTGGCGTAGGGCGCGTGGTACAGCGACTGCAGCAGGGACTCGATGCGCACGAAGCGCAGCAGCAGATCGCCCGCACTCGCGTCCTCGAAGCCGCCAAAATCGAAGCCGGCGCAAAAATTCCGGCCCTCGCCCTTGATCACCAGCAGTCGCGTGCCGTCGTGCTGCGCGGCGTCGACAGCGGCGAGCAGCGCATCCACCAAAACGGCGTCGAGCGCGTTGGCCTTTTCCGGCCGGTTCAGCGCCAGCACGGTGACGGCGGCGGTTTTCTCAATCAGCAGCTGGTCGCTCATGGGATACTTGAAACGGGTTTTGACAGGTTCGAAGGTCTCTTCCTTTTAGAATACCATCCCTCAACCAGACTACAGATGGAGTTTGATCATGGGCGAACCCGTCTATGTAATTGTCATGATCGCGGTGGCGGTAAGCGCGATTACCGGGGTGCTGGAGGCAGGGCGCAAGCCCATCGACCTGTTCGGCGTGGTGCTGGTCGCGCTGACTTCGGCCCTGGGCGGGGGCACGATACGCGATCTGCTGCTGGCGCGGCCGGTATTCTGGGTGGCGGACCAGACTTACCTGGCGGCTGCAATCGCTGCGGGCGTGGCGGCCTTCGTGCTGGTGCGCCTGGTGCGCCTGCCGGCCAATCTGTTCCTGCTGCCCGACGCGCTCGGACTCGCGCTGTTCACGGTAATAGGCACCCAGGCCGCTCTGAGTTATGGCGCGCCGTGGTTCGTCGCCACCTTTCTCGGCCTGGTCACGGGCGTATTCGGCGGGGTGCTGCGCGACATCCTGTGCAACGAGGTACCGCTGGTATTTGCCGGAGAACTCTACGCGACGGCTTCCTGGGCCGGCGCCGCGGTGTTCATCGCACTGTTGCATGCCGGAATCCCGGGCACGATCTCGAGTTCGCTCGCGATCGCGGCGATTTTCCTGCTCCGCGCCGCCGCCATACGCTGGCACCTGACTTTGCCGAGCTTTGCCGCAAAGTCCTGAAAGCGCAGCAGGGCAGGCAGTGTCCGGGGCCGAGGGTCGGCAGCGTCAATATGTCTCTACGTGGTAGCGGCTCGCCGCCTTGAGTTCGGGCAGCACGCTCGACCAATCCATGCCGTGCTTGCGGCAGACGTCGGCGAAGGCCTGGTCCACACCGGTTTCCATCGCCTTCAGGCCGCAGATGTAGATGTAGCTGTTTTCGTCCCTGAGCAGGCGCGCAAGTTCGTCGCCGCGTGCACGGATCAGGTCCTGCACGTATTGCTTGGGCTGGTCCGGCTGGCGCGAATACGCCAGATTTACCTTGATCAGTTCCTTCGGCAGTTTCATCAGGGGCCCGCAGTAGGGCAGTTCGCCCGGCGTGCGCGCGCCGAAGAACAGCCACAGCTCGCCGCCTTCCTTGAGCCCCATGCGCCGGCGGCGGCGTTCGGTCATGGCGCGCATCGGCGCAGACCCGGTGCCGGTGCAGATCATGATAATGCTGGACCCCGGGTGGTTGGGCATGAGAAAGCTCGAGCCGTAGGGCCCGACTACGCTCACTTTTTCGCCCTTCTTGAGGTCGCACAGGTAGTTGGAAGCGAGTCCGCGCACCGGCTTTCCGTCGCGGTCCGAGCTCACGCGTTTGACCGTCAGCGAAAGATTGTTGTAGTCCGGGCGCTCGCCGTTGCGCGGGCTGGCGATCGAGTAGAGCCGGATATGGTGGGGCTTGCCGGCCGCGTCCACGCCCGGCGGAACGATGCCCAGCGACTGCCCCTCGAGCACCGGAAACGCAGTGGCGCCGAAGTCGAGCACGATGTGGTGGATTTCGTTGGATGTGTCCTCCGCGGTGAGGCGGTAGTTGCCGGCCACGGTCGCGACCGCCGGCCGCGCCAGGGTGTAAAGATTGAGATAGGGATGCGCCGCCGACCACGGCGGGGTCGCCGGCCCGCCCTGGCCCTGGGTGGCGATGTCGGTGATGCGCTGCACTTCCTCGGGCAACTCGCTGTCGCCGGCCACCTCGGGTGCGGTGTCGGGTGGCAGCGTGTCCCAGCTAAACTGCTCGTCCAGGCTGAACGGCTGCGCCACGCGGCGCCAGTTGTCGATGGCGCCGGTCGGGCAGGGCGAGATGCAGTCGTTGCAGACATTGCACAACTCGAACTTGACCACGTAATTGCGGCCGTCGTGGGTGACCGCATCGACCGGACAGCTCTCCTCGCAGGTATTGCAGCGGATGCAGATCTCCGGATCGATGAGGTGCTGGCGCTTCATCTCGGCCGGAGCATTCATGGAAAGCACCTCATCGCTGACATGGGGGATTTACAAGGGGGCGTGCCCCCTTGTTCGTCGACGGACGGATCGATGAGGTGCTGGCGCTTGAGTTCGCCCGGTGCGTTCATTTCTTCCAAATCTCTAAGCTTTAATTAAACCGCACGTACTCGAAATCCGCCGGCTGGTTGTTGATACCGCGCGCGGGCGGGGCGATCCAGTTGGCGAACTTGCCATGTTCGGCCACACGGCCCATGAGCGAGCACACGTAGGCGCGGTCTTCCTCGGTCGGCAGCCAGGAGGCATGCGAGCGCGTCCATTCGGCTTCGCTGAGGATCTTTCCGTCCGGGCTGATGTGGTGTTCGGTGAACAGTCCGATCCGGCGGTGGAAACCCTTGTGCGGCAGGGTGAAGCGAAATGCGATGCCGGCTTTCTCGGGAATCTTGTTCCAGCGGTTGATTCCCGACTGCACGTCGGCAACCCAGTCGTCGCGCAGGCGCTCGTTCAACGCGGTGAGCGCGGGCGCATGCCTGGTCACGATCTGCCCGGCGACGACTTCCATGTAGGGGTACTCGGAGCCGTGCAGCTTGTGGTCGTCGGCGAGTTTGGTTTCTTCGAAGCGCCCTTTCAGGCCGTTGGCGTAGAAGGAGGCCGCATTCGAGGAGATTTCGGAACCGTACAGATCGCTGGTGACGCTGTAATGGAAATTCAGGTATTTCTGCAGCGTGGGCAGGTCGATCACCCCCAAGCCGCGCAGCTTGGCCGCGTCCTCGGTCTTGTGCTCCTTCATCGCGTCGCAGGTGCGCTGAATGATGCGCGCGATGCCGGATTCGCCCACGAACATGTGGTGCGCTTCCTCGGTCAGCATGAAGCGGCAGGTGCGCGACAGCGGATCGAAGCCGGACTCGGCCAGCGCCGCGAGTTGGAACTTGCCGTCGCGGTCGGTGATGAAAGTGAACATGAAGAAGGACAGCCAGTCCGGGGTCTTCTCGTTGAACGCGGTGAGGATGCGCGGATTGTCGGCGTCGCCCGAGCGGCGCGCGAGCAGGGCCTCGCCTTCCTCGCGGCCGTCGCGGCCGAAATGCGCATGCAGCAGGTACACCATGGCCCAGAGGTGGCGGCCTTCTTCGACGTTGACCTGGAACAGATTGCGCAGGTCATAGAGCGAAGGGCAGGTCAGCCCGAGATGGCGCTGCTGTTCCACCGAAGCGGGTTCGGTATCGCCCTGGGTGACGATGATGCGGCGCAGGGTCGAGCGGTATTCGCCCGGTACCTCCTGCCATGCAGCTTCGCCCATGTGTTCGCCGAAATTGATCTTGCGCCCGGTCTCGGCCGGCGCGAGAAAAATGCCCCAGCGATAGTCCTGCATTTTGACGTAGTCGAAATGCGCCCAACCCTTGGGCTCGACGCTGATCGCGGTGCGCAGATAGACGTCGATGTTGCTCGATTCGTCCGGCCCCATTTCCGACCACCAGTTGAGAAAACCGGGCTGCCAGTGCTCCAGCGCGCGCTGCAGCGACTTGTTGCCGGACAGGTCGACGTTGTTGGGTATCTTTTCGCTGTAGTTGATTGCCATGTTGTAGCTCCTGTACGTCGCGACCTGGGTCGCGTCTTTCAATGTTCCACGGATGTTGCATAAGACCCATGCCGTCTTTGGTTTTTACCATACCCGCGTTCCTGAACGGGTGCGCTTTTCATCCGTTCAGAAAACGCGGTTGGCGCGCGCAGCGCGCAGGTATTGGCAAAACCCGCACGGACGAAAAGCCGTCCGTGCGGATCGCCGAATGCGCGCGGATGACGAATCCATCCGCGCGCAATCGGCGATCGCTATCGAAGCCTTTTTATTCATTTTGAAACAGACTTCAAATTCGTTCCCAGTTGAATTTCGCCTTGGTGCCGCTGCCGAATACTTTCAGCGCGCCGTGTTCCCCTACAGCATTCGGGCGGTTGAATATCCAGTTCTGCCAGGCCGAGAGCCGCGCGAATATGCGCGTTTCCATGGTCTCCGCGCCGGTGAATCTCAGGCTCGCCTCCATGCCGGTGAGCGCGTCGGGCGACAGGCTGGCGCGCTCCTCCAGCGCGATGCGCACTTCCTCGTCCCAGTCCAGCTCGTCCGGTGTGAAGGTCACCAGGCCGAGTTTGGCCGCGTCGTGCGCGTCGAGCTTTTCGCCGATGACCTGGCGCGCTTCCTCGACCGGTTCGGGCCGCCCGCAATAGCGCGTGTCCAGGCGGGTGAGGTGGTTCACCATCGGGTAGGTGCCGAAGTTGAGCTCGGTCAGCACCATGCGCGGTGCTTTCTCCGGCTCGTCAGGCAGTTGCAGCATGTAGCTGCGGTCGGCGGCGAGCGCGATTTCGGCCAGTGTGCCGGCGAAGCAGGAACCCTGGTCGATGATCGCGAACAATGTGCGCGAGGACACGTCCAGACGCGCCAGCGTGCGCCGCAGCAGGCCCAGGGTCTCGCGCACGAACCAGTGCGCGCGGTGCCTGGCGAGGATGGCATCGACGGCGAGCACGCTGTCGATGTCGCCGCGCGTCTTCAGCTGCCAGGTGCCGATTTCGAGTTCGTTGGTGCGCAACATGAGTATGGCGTCGTCCAGTTCACGCGCCATCTGCAGCGGCCACCAGGCGACCCCGGCGGCGAGTATGCCTTCTACGGTATCGGGTCCGGCCTGCTTCGGACCCGATACCGTGAGCGTGGCGCTGCGCGCGCCGCGGTCGATCACGGCGTCCACATGTTCGTAGTGGTAGCCGGCATCGTCGATCCTGCACTTGAGCGGGGTCAGGCTTACGCCTTTGGCCGCTCCGGGCTGCCCGCTGCTCGCGGCCAGGCGCGCGGCGTGTTCCCGCACCGCCTGGGCGAAGGCCTGCGGCTTCGCGCTGTGATCGACCAGACCCCATTGCCTGGCGCGGTCGGCGCGCACACCCTCGGTGGTGGTGCAGAAAAAATCAGCCAGATCGCGCCGCACTTTGCGCTTGTCGGTGATGCGCGTGAGGCCGCCGGTGCCTGGCAGCACGCCCAGCAGCGGTACTTCGGGCAGGCTCACCGTGGAGGAGCGGTCGTCGATCATCAGGATTTCATCGCAGGCGAGGGCGACTTCGTAGCCGCCGCCGGCGCAGGTGCCGTTCACCGCGGCGAGAAACTTGAGCCCGTCGTTGCGGCTGGAGTCCTCCATGCCGTTGCGTGTCTCGTTGGTGAATTTGCAGAAATTGACTTTCCAGCCGTGGCTGGACTGGCCCAGCATGTAAATATTGGCGCCGGAGCAGAACATGCGCTCGCGCGCCGAGGTGAGCACGACGCAGCGCACTTCGGGGTACTCGAAGCGGATGCGGTTCAGGGCATCGTAGAGTTCGATGTCCACGCCGAGGTCGTAGGAATTGAGCTTGAGCTTGTAGCCCGGCTTCAGGCCCTTGTCCTCGTTCACGTTCATGGCGAGGGTGGCGACCGCGCCCTCCACGCTCATGCGCCAGTGCGCATAGCGCTCCGGGTGGGTATCGAAGCTTACGCGCGCCGGGTCGGCTGCTTTGGTCACTGGTGTTTGCATGCTTTCTCCTGGTTCGAGATCCGGTAAGGCTAGGAGGGTATGCCGGTCCTCGCGCTTCCGAAAGTCAGATCGTAGCAAAATGAACCTTGCCGCGGATCCAAAGATTTCGTTAATAAAAAGAGGAGATGTCCCCCCGAGGGAGCTTGCCCCGGAGCGTATCTCCGCGAACTTCCTAGGCTGCAACTGCCTTGCGTAGTTCCTGCAGGCTGCGCGTCACGCTTTTGCGCGCGGTATCTATGGTCACTTCCGCGCGTCCGTACAGCGCGTTGCGGCCGCGCAGGATGCGGTGCAGGTCTTCCATCGCCTCCAGATTGCCGGTCATCGGCCGGGTGTCCCCCTGGGCCAGCACGCGCGCCATATGCTCTTCGGGCTGGGCTTTGAGCCAGACCGTGCGGCAGGTCGAGAGCAGCAGGTCGTAGGTACCGGGTTCGGAGACGATGGAGCCGCCGGTGGCGATGACCGCGCGCTCATTGTTCTTGATTACTTTCTCCAGGCAGCGCCGCTCGTAGCGGCGATAGCCGGCCTGGCCGTAGAGCAGGAAAATTTCCGACAGGCTGGTCCCGGCCTCGCGCTCGACTTCGCGGTCGAGTTCGATGAAGGGTACTTCCAGTTCGCTCGCCAGGCGGCTGCCCAGGGTGGACTTGCCCGCGCCGCGCAGCCCGATCAATGCGATACGCTTCACGCGCTCGGTATGCGCAGTTCCGAAATCGCGCAACAAGCGCGAGCGCACCTGCGCAAGTCTGTGCGCCGGAAGCCGCTGCAGGAACTGCCAGATCAGCGCAAGCTCCATCGGTTGCTCCGACGCCTGCTGCAGGAACTCGGCCGGCGACAGATTCAGGGCCGTGGCGACTTTCTGCAGCAGCAGCACCGATACATTGCCCTGACCGGATTCGAGCTGTGCAAGATAGCGTTCGGAAACACCGGAGTCGTGCGCCAGAATCTTGCGCGTCATGCCGCGGCGCGCGCGGGCGTCGCGTACGCGTTCGCCCAGCACGCGCAGGAAGGCCATGTCCGCCGCGGCGGTCTGACTGGTTCTTTGCGGAGTATCGCGTGCGCCCATCGCGGTTTTTGTGTCCTGCAATATAATGCTTGAAAAATAATATTTGGGCATTATAATGCAGTTTCGCGAATTGGCAAGCCGCCGAGAGTAAAATCAAAAAATCTATCAAGAGAGGGGGTTTTCATGAACAAGTCTTTGCGTAGCATATTTGCGCTGTTCCTGGTCGGTGCAGCCGGTTCCGCCTTGGCGGACATTACCGTCGGCGTGACCTTGTCGACCACGGGCCCGGCCGCGTCCTTGGGCATACCGGAGAAGAACACCATAGCGCTGCTGCCGAACGAAATCGCCGGGCAGAAGATGAAGTACATCGTGCTCGACGATGGCACCGATCCGACTGCCGCATCCAAGAACGCGAGAAAACTGGTCTCCGAAGACAAGGTGGATGTCATCATCGGCGGCAGCATCACGCCCTCGTCGACTGCCGTGCTGGAAGTGGCAGCCGAATCCAAGACGCCGCAGATCGCACTGGCGCCCTTCGCGCCCGCAGCCGACAAAGCCGCCTGGGTGTTTCTGATGCCGCAGGATTTCGCCATCATGGGCGGCGCCATCGTCGACCATATGATGGCCAAGGGCGTAAAGACCGTAGGCTTTATCGGCTACACCGACGGATACGGCGAATTGTGGCTGCGCGTAATGAACAAGATCACCGCCGAGAAAGGCTTGAAGATGGTGGCGGTCGAGCGCTTCAACCGTACGGACACCAGCGTTACCGGCCAGATCCTGAAGATCATGAGCACCAGTCCGGATGCGGTGCTGGTGGTGGGTTCCGGCACACCGGCAGCGATGCCGCAGGCGACACTGGTCGAGCGCGGCTACAAGGGCCGCATCTATCAGACCCACGGCGTTGCCAACAAGGATTTTCTGCGCGTAGGCGGAAAGAATGTCGAAGGCGCTGTGTTGCCTATCGGACCGGTCCTCGTGCCCGAACAATTGCCTGACAGCAATGCGAGCAAGAAGGTTGCGCTGAACTACATCAAGCTGTACGAGGCTGCCTACGGTGCCGACAGCCGCAACTCCTTCGGTGCGCATGCCTGGGACGCCGGATTGCTGCTGCAGCGAGCGATTCCGGAGGCGCTGAAGAAAGCCAAACCGGGTACTGCCGAATTCCGTGCAGCCTTGCGCGACGCCATGGAAAACGTCAAGGAAATGCCTGCAAACCACGGCGTATTCAGCTTCTCGCCCACCAATCATAAAGGCCTGGACAACAGGGCGGTGGTGATGGTGGTCGTCGAGAATGGCACCTGGAAGGTGTTGCACTGAGGCCTGGCGGCTGAATTTGCGGCCTATCGGGCGGGAGGTTCGATGGCAAGCGACTGAGCAGGCCGCCCGCCCGCGGCCTGACTGGCGCCGCCGCAGGCGGGGCGAAGGAGGAGAGGAGCGATGACGACGACACCGATGCAGTTTCAGGAGTTGCTCGCACCGGTCGCGCGCTACGCACAGGGCCGGGCACTGGACGCGGCTCTGCAAGCGGATCTCAATCTGGAGTTTCCGCCCGAGGGGGAAACGTTTCAGCGCATCCGCGATGCCTGCCACGCGGGGATCGCAGCGGGCTGGCTATGTACCCAGGGCGATGCGCAGCGGCGCTACGGCAGGATTTTCGAGCCGGGTGCAGCGACGCATGGATTCAGCGTGGACGTGGTGGATATTACCGACCTCGTCGGCAATCACCACCGCCATCCCACCGGGGAAATCGACATGATCATGCCGGTCAGCGCTGAGGCCAGGTTCGACGACCGGGGCGCAGGTTGGCTGGTGTATCCTGCGGACTCGGCCCACCGGCCCACTGTAACCGGCGGGCGCGCGCTGATCCTGTACCTGCTTCCCGAGGGCAAGATCGAATGGACCAATCAATAATGATCGAGCGAGGAGAACAATATGCCGGGACTGTCGTCTGCTGACCATAGCGTCAGCCCGCCCCGAGTCAGCATCCCGCGCGACTTCAACGCCGCGTACGACCTGATCGAGCGCAATCTACGCGCCGGGCGCTCGGGCAAGACCGCGTTTATCGACGATAGCGGCAGCATCACCTACGGCCAGCTCGCCGAGCGCGCAAACCGCGCCGCCAATGCGTTGAAGGCACTGGGTCTGGGGCTGGAAGACCGCATCATGCTGGCGCACCTGGACACGGTCGATTTCCCCAGCGTATTTCTCGGTGCAATCAAGGCCGGCATCGTGCCCATCGCCGGCAACACCCTGCTGACCACGGCAGACTACGAATTCATGCTCGACGACAGCCGCGCCAAGGCGCTGGTGGTGTCGGAGCAGTTGCTGCCTACGTTCGCGCCGCTGTTGGAAAAAGGCTCGGGCAAGCTTCCGTTTCTGCAGCATGTGATCGTGTCGGGCAAAGATGCGCACGGGCGACTGTCGCTGGCGCAACTGATGGACCAGGCTGGCGCGGCATGCGAGCCGGCGCCGACCACCTCCGACGACGCCTGCTTCTGGCTCTACTCCTCGGGCTCGACCGGCACACCCAAGGGCACGGTGCACGTGCACTCGCATCTGATCCAGACGGCCGAACTCTACGCCATACCGGTGCTGGGCATACGCGAGGACGACCTCGTGTTTTCGGCGGCGAAGCTGTTTTTTGCATACGGTCTGGGCAACTCGCTCACCTTTCCGATGTCGGTCGGGGCGACAGCCGTATTGATGGCCGAGCGGCCGACGCCGGCGAGCGTGTTCCAGCGCCTGCAACAGCACCGGCCGACAATTTTTTACGGCGTGCCGACCCTTTACGCGGCGCTGCTCGCCAGTCCCGATATCCCCAAGCGCGAGGCGCTCAATCTGCGCGTGTGCACCTCGGCGGGCGAGGCGCTGCCGGCCGACATCGGCGAGCGCTGGACCAGACACTTCGGCGTGGAGATTCTGGACGGCATCGGATCGACCGAGATGCTGCATATATTCGTCTCGAACCGGCCGGGCGAGGTGCGCTACGGCACCACGGGCAAGGCCGTGCCGGGCTACTTCTTGCGTGTGGTCGACGACGCCGGCCATCAGGTGAAGACCGGCGAGATCGGTGAGCTGCAGATCAACGGGCCGACCAGCGCCGCCTGCTACTGGAACAACCGCGCCAAGAGCCGCGCCACGTTCATGGGGGACTGGACGCGCAGCGGCGACAAATACACCGTGGACGAGGCGGGGTATTACACCTACTCCGGACGCACCGACGACATGCTCAAGGTGGGCGGAATCTACGTCTCGCCGTTCGAGGTCGAAGGCGCGCTGCTCACGCATCCGGACGTGCTCGAGGCGGCCGTGATCGGGCAGGCGGACGCGGACCAGCTGGTCAAGCCCAAGGCCTATATCGTCACCAAGGCGGGGGTCACCGCCGATGCGGCACTGGCCGAGAAGCTGCAGCAGCACGTCAAGTCGAAGCTCGCGCCATACAAGTACCCGCGCTGGGTGGAATTCGCCAGCGAGCTGCCGAAAACCGCGACCGGCAAGATACAGCGCTTCAAACTGCGCGCCAAGTCGCAGACAGATGTAAAGTAATCATTGTCCAACCGAGGAGGATCGAAATGAGTAAAGACCTACCGTTTGACCGGCGCGAGTTTCTCAAGACCGCCGCTGCAGTGGCCGGCGTCGCCAGCCTGCCGGGTTTCGCGTTTGCGCAGGGCGCGAAAATCAAGATCGGCCTGATGCTGCCATACACCGGCACGTATTCGCAGCTCGGCGTAGCCATCACCAACGGTTTCAAGCTGGCGGTAGCGGAGAACGGCGGCAAGCTCGGCGGTCGGGATATCGAATATTTTACCGTCGACGATGAATCCAACCCGGCCAAGGCGACCGACAACGCCAATGCATTGGTGACCCGCGACAAGGTGGATGTGCTGGTGGGCACGGTGCATTCCGGCGTGGAGATGGGCATCGTGAAAGTCGTGCGCGAGTCCGGCACGCTGCACATCAATCCGAATGCGGGTGCGGGCGCGGCTACGGGCGCCCTTTGCGCGCCGAATATCTTCCGCACCTCGTTCACCAACTGGCAGCCCGCCTACCCGATGGGCAAAGTGCTGGCAGATCGGGGCATCAAGAAAGTCGTCACCCTCACCTGGAAATACGGCGCCGGCGAAGAGGCGATCCAGGGTTTCAAGGAAGGCTTCACCAAGGCCGGCGGCACGGTCGTGAAGGAACTGTACCTGCCGTTCCCGAGCGTGGAATTCCAGCCGCTGCTGACCGAGATCGCCTCGATCAAGCCCGATGCGGTGTTTGTGTTCTTTGCCGGCGGCGGCGGTGTGAAGCTGATCAAGGACTGGCAGGCGGCAGGCCTCAAGGGCAAGATCGGTTTGTACGGCTCGGGTTTTCTCACCGACGGTGTGCTCGACGCCGTGGGCGACGCGGCCGAGGGCATCGAAACCACCCTGCATTACGGCGACGGTATCGAAACGCCCAAGAACAAAACCTTCCGTCTGAATTATGCCAAGACCTACAAGCTGCAGCCCGATGTCTATGCGGTGCAGGGCTACGACGCCGGCCTGCTGCTGATAGCGGGAATGAAGGCGGTCAAGGGCGACGTGAGCAGGAAGAAAGAGCTCTACGCCGCGATGGAAAAGGCCAAGATCGACAGCCCGCGCGGCACTTGGACCATGTCCAAGGCGCACAACCCGATTCAGGACATCTATCTGCGCAAAGTCGTGGGCAAGGAGAACAAGGTGATGGGCGTGGCGCACAAGGCGCTCGCCGACCCGGCGCGCGGCTGCAAGATGGGCTAAGGCGAAAATCGCGAGTACTACATGGGGATCGAAAGGCCGGCGCAAGCCGGCCTTTGTTTGAGGGCCTTCCCGCCGCAGGTAGAGAGTTGTATGTTTCTTGCGCGGACGGCGGCCCGTCCGCGCGGATCGTCGATTGCGCACGGATGATGAATCCATCCGTACGCAATCGACGATCTTGTGTGAAACCCACACGCTGTGTCCGGGGTTAATCGGAACCGTGGTTTCTGCACGGATGTGCTTTTCATCCGTGCAGAAACCACGGTTGGCGCGCGGAGCGCGCAAAGGCCGCCACTCGTATACGACGGAAATTGAGACGCCGCAAAAAGTTTGACTGTCCGCACATCACGCCTCAGACTTCAGCCACCAACATGGACGCAAACACTTTCCTGATCCAGATCCTGAACGGCATCCAGTACGGCCTGCTGCTGTTTCTGGTGGCGAGCGGGCTGACGCTGATCCTGGGCATCATGGGCATCATCAATCTGGCCCACGGCACTTTCTATATGGTGGGAGCCTATCTCGCGTTCTCGCTGTCGCAGTATTTCGGCAGTCTGTGGCTGGCGATGGCGGGCGGCGTGGTGATCGCGGTCGCCATCGGACTGGTGCTCGAATGGCTGCTGATCAGCCGGCTCTATCATCGCGATCACCTGTATCAGGTGCTGCTCACTTACGGCCTGATCCTGATGTTCGAGGAACTCCGCAGCGTAGTCTTCGGCGACGACGTGCACGGGGTGGCGGTGCCGGAGTTCCTGCGGGCTTCTATCCCTCTTACTGAAACCCTCAGCTATCCCGTCTACCGGCTGTGGATGTCTGCGGTCTGCCTGGTGCTCGCCGTCGGCATGTATTTCCTGATCCAGAAGACGCGGTTGGGCATGATCATTCGCGCCGGTGCGGCAAACCGCGAGATGGTGCAGTCGCTGGGCATCAATATCAATCTGCTCTACCGCCTGGTGTTCGCGCTGGGCGTGGCGCTCGCGGCGTTCGCGGGCATGATCGCGGCGCCGGTGGCTTCGGTGTTCCCCGGCATGGGCAACCAGGTATTGATCATCTGTTTCGTGGTGGTGGTCATCGGCGGCATCGGTTCGGTGAAAGGCGCGCTGCTGGCGGCGATCCTGATCGGTTTGGTGGATACCTTCGGCAAGGTGATCACGCTCGAATTCGGCGGCGTGCAGCTGTTGCCGCAGCTCTCCGGCATGATGGTCTACGTGCTCATGGCGGTGGTGCTGCTCGCGCGGCCCGAGGGCCTGTTCGGGAAGCGCACCTGATGCGCCGACTTCGCCCAGGTACCATCGTACTGCTCGCTTGCCTGCTGGTGCTTGCGCTGCTGCCCGCATTCGCGGAGAAATATTACGTTCAGCTGTTTACCAAGATCATGATCATGGCGATCTTCGCCATGAGCCTGGACCTGCTGGTCGGCTTTACCGGACTGGTGAGTCTGGGACACGCGGCGTTCTTCGGTCTCGCGGGCTATGTGCTCGCCTTCGCCGCACCGCAGTACGAGGCGGCCAACCTGTGGCTGTCGCTGCCGCTGGCGATGGCATGCTCCGGCCTGCTGGCGCTCCTCATCGGCGCGCTGGTGCTGCGCACCTCGGGCATCTATTTCATCATGGTCACGCTCGCCTTTGCGCAGATGGTGTTCTTTCTGTTTCACGACACTGAATTCGGCGGCGGCGCCGACGGCATCTACGTCTACGCGAAGCCGGTGGCCGCCATCGCCGGCTGGGAGCCGTTCACCCTGGAAAACCACGTACACTTCTATTTCGTGGTGCTGGTGCTGCTGGTGCTGGTCTACGCCGCATTGCGCATGCTGCTCGCCTCACTGTTCGGCCGCGTGATCGTCGGAATCCGCGTCAACGAGCAGCGCATGAAGTCGCTGGGCTACCGCACTTTCCGCTACAAGCTCGTCTGCTTCGTGCTCGCGGGGGTGCTCGCCGGCATGGCGGGCTATTTTGCCGCGGCGCAGTTCGGTTTCGTCAGTCCGGAAACCCTGGGCTGGCATCAATCGGGCAGCGTGCTGATGATGGTGATCCTGGGGGGCATGGGCACGCTTACCGGCGCGGTCCTCGGGGCGTTCGCGATGATACTGCTCGAGCTCGGCCTGCAGGACCTGCCCCGCATCGGCGGCCTGGACCTCGCCAAGCACTGGCAGTTGTTCATGGGCGGATTCATCGTGCTGGCCGTGCTGCTCTTGCCGCACGGCCTGCTCGGACTGGGCCAACTCGCGTCGAAGTTGCGGCGAAAGCCGGTGGAGGCGCGCGATGGCTGAGGCGGTGCTGCGCACCGAGCGCTTGTCCAAGCACTTCGGCGGGCTTGCCGCGGTGAACGACGTTTCCCTGGAGTTCTACACCGATCAGATCCATGCGGTGATCGGCCCCAACGGCGCCGGCAAGACTACCCTCACCAGCCTGCTCTCGGGCGACCTGCCCCCGACTTACGGCCATATCTACCTCGACGGCGAGGATGTCGCCGCGCTGTCCGCAGATCGCATTTCGCAGCGCGGCGTCGGCCGCAGCTACCAGAAGACCAATATTTTCCTGCCGTTCAGCGTGTTCGAAAACTGCCGCATCGCGGCGCAGTCGCGCCGCAAGAGTTCGATGCGCTTCGTGCGCCCGGCACTGGCCTATCGCGAAGTCGTGCGCGAGGCCGAGCGCGCCCTGGCCGAGGTCGGGCTGGAGCACAGGGCGCACGAAACGGCGGCAAGCCTGTCGCACGGCGAGCAGCGCCAGCTCGAAATCGCGATGACGCTGGCCACCCGGCCGCGCATCCTGCTGCTAGACGAACCGCTGGCGGGCATGGGCGGCGAGGAATCGGCGCGCATGGTGGAACTGCTGCGAAAGCTGAAACAGGCGCATGCCATGCTGCTGGTCGAGCACGATATGGATGCGGTGTTCGCGCTGGCCGACCGGCTGACGGTGATGGTCGACGGCCGCGTGCTCGAGTCCGGGCCGCCCGAACTGATACGCGCCAGCAGCGCGGTGCAGGAAGCCTATCTCGGCACTGAGGAGTCGGGACAGTGAGCGACGCCGCGCTGATCGACGCACGGGGTATCCATACCTACTACGGCGTGAGCCATATCCTGCACGGCGTCGATTTCTGCGTGCGCCGCGGCGAAACCGTGGGACTCATGGGCAGGAACGGCATGGGCAAGACCACCTTGCTAAGGAGCGTGCTCGGTCTGGTGCGACCGCGCAGCGGGGCGGTGCGCATCGCCGGAGTCGACATGACTCAGGCGGCTACGCATGCGATCGTGCGCAAGGGCATAGCCTATGTCCCGGAGGGGCGCGGCATCTTTCCCAATCTGTCGGTTCGCGAGAACCTGGTCATGGCCGCGCGCCCCGGCGCGGACGGGCGCCGCGACTGGACGTTCGAGCGCGTGATGCAGACTTTCCCCCGCCTGGCAGAGCGCCTGACTCACGGCGGCGCACAGCTCTCCGGCGGGGAGCAGCAGATGCTCACCATAGGGCGCGCGCTCATGACCAATCCCGACCTGCTGATACTCGACGAGGCGACCGAGGGTCTGGCGCCGAAGATTTCGCGCGAGATCTGGGGCATCATCGGGAGAATCAAGCAGGCCGGAATCGCCGCGGTGATAGTGGACAAGAATTTCGCTGCCGTGGCCGGCATTGCGGACCGGGTCATGATACTGGTGAAAGGTGCGACCGCTTACGAGGGAAGCAGTAGCGAACTGCAAGCGCAGCCGGAATTGCGGATCAAGTATCTCGGGGTCTAAGGCCGTCAGCACGCTACAGATAGCTGCTGCAGGGCGGGCGTCGATAGTCCTTGCGAACTACCGGCAAATTCATCGCGCGTGACAGGAAAGACAGAGCGCGGATCGATCAGTAGTGGCAATCAACCTGCCGTGTTCCCTACCATAGGCCTGGTGGCAGGATATGCAACTGATTCTGCCGTCCGACAACTTGATATTTCGTTGCGCCAGCTGGTTCTGCGGACGGAAGCTGCCGTTTCTGCTTGCGTTTCCATAGCTGCGTCCGATGGGGTGGGGTGCAATGCCGCCTGAGTGGCGCAGGACTCCGGCGCGGCCCACGCTGACGGCTGCGTAGCCGGAGAAAGCGCCGCTATGACACCCGAGGCAGTACAAGGAATGGCGGTCGATGTCGATGGTGCCGGTGCCTATGTCCAGATGCCCCGATGCCACGATAGACGTACCTGCGTCCTTCATGCGCGCGAAAAATGCGGGATCGTGGCAGGCCTGGCAGAATTCCCTGCCGCGTCGAGTTCCGCGCAACAGTCCGGAGGTCCGGCCATGCGGCGCATGGCAGGTGCTGCAGGTCATGTTGCCTTTCCAATCGAGCGGATACTCTGCGGGCAGTTGGCGTGCGGGCGTGAAACCACTAGGGTGCCCGATTTCCAGGGTTCGCTCATGGCAGCTGGCGCAGAGCATTTCCTGCGATGCCGACAGTTTCGCCGCATCGGCCTGATCGACGTCCTGTCCGGCCAGATGGCAGGCGCCGCAATCGGACATAGAGGGATGCGCGCTCACCCTGTCGTCCGCCGCATGTAGCAGTGTCGCGGCGCACAGGAAGCAGGTGCCTATACTTGCAGCGATCCAGCTGCGCGCGAATCTCCTGCAGCGCTCCGGCCAGTTTGAATCGAAATTCATTTCAGAATGAGGGGATAAATTCCCTGGTGCTTCCTAGAATTCAGGCCCTGTTTCAGCAATTCGGTAGCGCCATCTCAGCGGCCATCGCGCACGCGCCGGTTTCTGTTCATCGCCAGATTCTGCCGACGTTCCCGGGAAGCCGATTGATATGCATCACAAATTGATTGATTGTGTAGCAGCAAACTGTGTCCGCCTCGAGAAGGTTCCCGGGCGTACTGCGCGTTCCACAGCCGGCAGCCAGCTTGCGCATGCAAGCTGATTTTGCAGCTAGCCTCTGCATGGACATGCGGCGGAAATTTTCCATAAGCTGAGAGCGGATTTCCTGTAATCGGGAACGCCGCTGCCCGGATGTCGCGGCGATCTGCCCTCGATATGGCAGAAGTCACGATATCCGGCCGGGATAGTGCTTGCAGCGCCCCGTCTCCTGCAACCATGTTTGGCATGCAATGTGCTTAGGTCTATCGCTAGCTGCAGCCACAGAGGCAATTTGCCAGAGATTCGCCTGTCCATGATCTTCCAACGTACCCTCCGCAACTCCCAGTGTCCCCAGGCGCAGGCGGGGGCACCGATATGAAAAACTGGCTTGCGGCGATCGGCATGCTGTTGTTTTCGCCCATGCTATTTGGTGGCAGCATCATCGGCTCGCGCCACGACCTGAGCACCGCGACTACCCCGCAGGTTTGCGAGTTCTGCCACACCCCGCACTCGGCAAACACCAACATTCCGGCGCAACTGTGGAACCGTGCCGAGACGACGCAGACATTCACCCTCTACGGCAGTTCCACGATGAACGTGGCGGTGTCGCAACCCGGCGGGATGTCGCGTTTGTGCATGAGCTGCCACGACGGCATCAACGCCAGCACCGTCGTGCACGGCAACAGCGTTAGCACGAAACATGACGTGGTGAAGCCGCCCGGTCACCCGGAGCCCGATACGACTTCGACGCCGAATTGTGAACGCTGTCACTCGGATTTGTTTGGAAACAAGCGGCGGACTTTGGTGCTCGGCACCGATATGCGCAACGACCACCCGGTCTCCATGCCCTATCCGACTCCGGCCCAGGACCCGGCTTTCAAGATCCCTCCCGATGCCGCCAAGGGTTGGGGCGGGACCTCACCCAATGAGGTAAAGCTCTATGGCGGGTGGGTTGAGTGCGGCTCCTGCCACAATGTGCACAATCCGGACAACGCACCTTTTCTGCGCAAATCCAATAATGTCAGCGCGCTGTGCACAACCTGCCATAGCAAGTAGCTGCCGCGTCCGGTTCAGCAAAATCCGTTCTTGATCCGTGGAGAGTCAATGACACCCAAACGCAGTGTGTTCCTTGTTCTGCTCACAATGGCGGTCGCACTAGCTGCGGGCGCGCAAACGCTGGTGCCGAATGCCGGCGCGGCGACTACCCTGGCGCAAGCGAAGCAGCCCGCTGGCGCCGCCCCACGCGCGGCGCCAGCGGGTTCGCTTGCTCCGCTTGCAGCTACGCCCGCTCCGGTGTCGAGTCACGCGCCGTATGAAGCGGGCGATTGCACGATCTGCCATCAAAGTGCGGACCCGAAACAACCCGGCCCGATCACAAAGAAGGGGCCTGCGCTTTGCCTTCAATGCCATGAGGAATTCGTCGGCGTAATGAAGCGTGAACACGCCCATCCCCCCGCGCTCGAAAATTGCACCAACTGCCACAATCCACACAATGCGGGCTTCCGCAAGCTGATGCGCAACGAGACGCGCGTGCAGTGCACGAGCTGCCACGCCGGAATAAAGAAGATCATGGACACGGCGAGCGTGCAGCACCAAGCGCTCAATATTGGAGCGCAATGCACCAACTGCCACAATCCGCACGCGAGTTCCGTGGCGAAGCTGCTACGCCAGCTGCCCTTCGATCTGTGCATCAGCTGCCATAACCGCGACGACGTCACCGACGCCAAGGGCAAGAAATTGCAGAACATGAAGACCTTGCTCGACAACAACAAGGAATGGCACGGTCCGGTCGCGGCAAAGGACTGCAGCGGCTGCCACCAGCCGCACGGCAGCGATCACTTCCGGCTCTTGATGGCCGATTACCCGCCCGAGTTTTACGCTCCCTACGATCCGCGCAGGTACGAGCTGTGCCTTACTTGCCATCAGGAAGAGGCGTTCTCCACGGCGCAGACCACCACGCTCACCAGCTTTCGCAACGGCGCGACCAACCTGCATTACGTACACCTGCACCAGTCAGGCCGCGGCCGCACCTGCCGCGCTTGCCACGAAGTGCATGCCTCCAAGCAGAAAAACCACATACGCGAGGGTGTGCCCTATGGATCGGGTGGCTGGATACTGAAGCTGAATTACAAGAGGACTGCGACCGGAGGGTCCTGCGAGAAAACCTGTCATCAGGAAAGGTCGTATTCCAACCGCGCTGCGCCCTAGACGGGGCTGCGCCTGCGTAACCCGGTGCACCGACATGGAACTGCCGAACGAGCGCTTGGCGACTGCGGTCGCGAGCCATATTACGCTGTTCATTGGACTATTGGCCCTGCTGTTCAGTTTTCATCCTGCCAGCGCGGCGCACGCCGCGATCGGTACGCCGGTTGCCAACGCCGAAATGCCCACGCCGGAAGGCGGCAGGGCACGCGTATTGCAGCCGGCCGAGACCAATGTGCTCGTGTTTTTTCGCCCCAATCAGGAGCGCTCGCTGGAAGCGCTGAGGGAACTCGCATTGTGCCAAAAGGGGTTCGACGGCAAGTCGGCCCGCTGGGCAGCCATCGTCTCGGACTCGGTCCCCGTAGTAGGCGCGGCGGCGATGCTGCGAGAGTCCGGTTTTGCCGCGCCGCTGCTCATCGACACGGGGGATGCGCTCTATGGCAGCCTGGGCATCGCCCTGCACCCCGTGGTAGTCATCGTCGACAAGGAAAATAAGCTGGCCGCGTTCGAACCGTTTCGTGCGGTAAATTTCTGCGCCGTAGTCGGCGCGCACCTGCGCTATGTGTTGCGCGAGATCTCCATGGAAGAAATGCGCGCGGCGCTCGATCCGCCCAAGGCGGTCGAAGGCGGAAACGGGCAGGTCGCCCGGCGCTATCGCGCCCTGGCCAAGGCGCTGCTGAAATCCGGAAAACTGGAGAAAGCGCTGGAGTATGCACACAAAAGCGTGGAACTGGATCCCGCGTTCGCCGACGGCCACGCAACGATAGGCGAAATACTGCGTGTGCAGGAAAAATGCGCGGACGCGATGCCGGCCTATGACCGGGCGCTCGCGCTGGATGCCGCCAATGCGACTGCGGCGCAAGGCCGCAAACGCTGCGCGCCGGCGCGCTGATATTCACCTCAGCGCGCTGCACCGATTCTCGTAAATGGGAAGCCGATAGGCCGTGTTTCCGCGCTCGGGAATGTGCGCGCGAAATTCGATCGTGCGGGGGCGGCAATGATGAGAACGGTTCCTGACACACCGGCGGACGCCGTTTCCAACATCTTGTTTGGATGGACTAATTCCGGCATGCCCGAACCCGGTCCCAGTTGCTCTCAACGCGTGCCGAAAGTTGGCATGTCCTGTGCTTAAACACTAGCCAGCAAGAGCATCAATGAGCTTCGGGTTTATAACTAGGAAAAAGGGAACGCAAAATGAGATCGGAAAGCAAATATGTGACATGGGCCTGGCTAACGGTGGCTGTGCTTTTCTTCGCACTTGGCACGCAGTCAGCGTTTGCAGCCATAGGCACGATTGTCGGTTCGAAGCATGACTTCTCAGCGACCGGGCCTAACGTGCTCTACAGGGGCACGGACACCCAGGTTTGCGTCTACTGTCATGCGCCCCACTCGTCGACCACCACGACCCCTTTGTGGAATCACGCCATTACCTCATCGACATTCACCTTGTATTCCAGCGGTACACTGGATGCCACGATGACGCAACCTGCTGGCGTGTCCAAGCTCTGCCTGTCCTGCCATGACGGCACGGTTGCTATCGACAGTTTCGGCGGCGTCACCGGGACCAAGTCCATCTTCCAGGGGGATCCAGCCCTGGTTGGTACCGACCTGTCCAATGATCACCCCATCGGATTTGCGTATAACGCAGCGCTAGTAAGCCTGGATCCCGGGCTTGCCGACCCCGTCGCAACACAGGTCACCATAGGTACGGGCAATACGGGCACCATCGAAACAAAGTTGCTCATCGGCGGCCAGTTGGAGTGCGCTTCCTGCCACGACGTGCACAACAGCACCTCCGGTACGGCAGTTGAGTCCAAGCTGTTGAGAATAACCAACGCAGGCAGCGCGCTGTGCATCACCTGCCACAAGAAATAGGCAGCATGCGGCGCGCTTAAACCTGGATCGAATGGCTTCGGGCAGATGGTCCCGGGGCCGTTCCGCCGGGAAGCGGCAAGAGCCCTCTGTTTATGGAGGCTGGCAAAGTGCTTCAAGCGCGCTTCCAGCCCCGGCAACAGGGGGTTTTTTTTTCCTGACCGATAGTCGCCAGGGTCGGGGTCGCCGGCAGCCTGGGTTGCGCCAGGGGCGCAGGGGATGCAAAAGTCATTGACCTGGACGCACAAGTACCTTCATTCTTTATCCTGTCAGAACCTATGCGGAATAGATCGCAAATGAACCCGTTTCGACCCATGTCCAGGAGCTGCCGGTTATTGGCCGCGATAGTGTGCACGCTTGCCCTGTTGGCGGGTTGCGCCGCGACACCGTCCAAAGCGCCGGCCCAAAACCAGGCGGTATTCTATCCGCGCCCGCCGGACGCGCCGCGCATCCAGCACCTGGCAACCTACGCAAGCGCTCGCGACCTCGAAACCGGGGAAGCGGGCGGCGGCCTGAAGGATTTTCTTCTTGGAGAAGAAAAGCTGGAAGAGGCCTTGGTGCGTCCCTATGGGGTTGCGATTTTCGACGGGAAGATCTACGTGGCCGACAGCCGAGCGCCCGGCCTCGCGATCTTCGACCTTAGGGCGAGAAAGTTTTCGCTCATGACCGGCTCGGGCAGCGGGCGCATACAACGGCCGATCAACATATCCATCGATGCGGACGGCACCAAATACGTGACGGATACCGCGCGCAATCAGGTTTTGGTTTTTGATCGCGGCGAAAATTTCCTTGCCGCATACGGTGTCAAGGGCGAATTCAAACCGGTCGATGTCGCGATAGCCGGCGAGCGGCTGTATGTGGTCGACATCGAGCACCACGAGGTACAGGTGCGCGACAAACGCTCAGGGAGCCTGCTGTTCAAGTTCGGCCGATCCGGCACCGACGAGAGTCAATGGCTGCATCAGCCTACCAATCTAGCGATCGGCCGCGACGGCGACATCTATGTCGTTGAAACCGGCAATTTCCGGGTCGCGCGCTTTACGCCAGAAGGCAAGTTCGTACGCCATTATGGCGAGGCCGGCCAGGCGCCGGGGCAGTTCGCGCGACCCAAGGGCATTGCCATCGACCGCGCCGGGCGCATGTACGTCGGCGATGCGGCATTCCAGAACGTGCAGATCTTCGATCATGACGGGCGCGTGCTCATGGCTTTCGGCCAACCGGTGGAGAACTCGCCCGGGCTCAATCTGCCGGCAGGGGTTGCCATCGATTATGACAACGTACCGCTGTTCCGCAGACTCGCCGATCCCAAGTTCAGCATCGAATACCTGATTCTCGTGGTAAGCCAGTTCGGGCCCAACCAGGTAGACGTATTCGGTTTCGGGAAAATGAGCGGTGCCGAGTATCCGCCGGAAGAGCAGCGCGAATCCAAACCACCGGCCCGATGACGGCGCGTGCCTACTGAGTTGCGAAAGCGTCGCGCGATACGGGTCGCGAAAGCGAATGAAGCCGAGCGCGGACCGGCGGGAAGTTCCGCAGCACCGCGTGGCGCCATCCGGAACGCACGCGCTGTTGCAATTCGAATGGCGGCCGGCTTGGCCATCGGCATCGCACTAGGGGCGGTCGCAAGCGATTGCCAGGCCCAGGCCGGCAGTGGCGTGCGTGGCAGGAGGACTCAGGAAATCGCGCCGTTCCGGCTCACCGGAATCGACGGTTACTTGGTGGCGCGCTATTTGAGCGACGAAAACAGCAGCTCCGCACAGGCGGGAAGCACAGCATCGCGTTCAAGGCAGTCGAGCATGTCCGAGGAGATGTTCCTCATGACCCACAGCTATATATACCATCCATCCTTGCTGACGCTCGATCTTGGCGGCGGTCCGGTCTTCGAAAATGGCAGCGTTGACGGCGACGGTTTCGCGACGAAATCAAAGAGGCAGATGATCAACTTCAACGGTCGCGCGACAGTCCTGCGCGACAAGCCCTATACCGGCGCGCTGTTCTACGACCGCCACAACCAGACCCAGAATATTGCCCCCGCCCAGGTGATCCTCACCGAAAACACGAGATATGGCTTCAATGCCTCGCTGCTCAGCCCGCTTACCCCGGCCCCGTTGCATATGGAACTCACGCGCATGGAAAACCAGGGTACGGGCGCCGATCAGATCATCGAAGATCGCATAGACCAACTGCGCGTCGGAATGGACGCAAGCGTGGGCAAGTGGGGAAGGTCTGCGTTCCAGTACGTGGGAACGCGTCAGGACTCCCTCAGCGGCAGCTCATTTCTGCCGATTCAGGCCAGCCGTTCCAAGAACGACAACGTGAATCTGGATACCAGGCTGAAATTCGGCGCCAGGAACGAATACGATCTAAACAACGTGGTGACCTACAACGCGAACCAATTCACCGTCGGTCAGGGCAATCTCACGCAACTGAAGGACTTTCGTTTCGACCTCGACCTGCGCGCCTGGCACTCCGCGAATCTGCAGAGTTTTGCGCGCTACAACAACAACAGCAGCACGCAGGACGAGCAGGAGGCAAAGCTGAACTCGGCAAGCGCCGGGATGACCTTTCAATTGAATCCGGAACTGAGCGGCTCCCTCGGCGCGCGCGGTGAAATCAATAAGACCACCCAGCTCAACTCAACGTTGTACGGAATCGACGGTTCCGCCACGTACCGGCGCGCGTTGCCCCTGGGAGAGGCGAGCGCGGGCTACATCTTCGCCTACACCCAGCGTGACCAGCAGGCGGAAAAGGATCAGGCCAGGGTAATCGGAGAACGCGTGACGCTGACGGGTACCACCCTCGCCACCCTGGGCAACGACCTGATCATAGCCAGCACCCTAGTCGTCAGCAACCTGAACCGCACCCAGACATTCGTCGAAGGCCGCGACTACGTGCTTACCCAGATCGGTCTCAGCCTGCGCATCCAGCGGGTGATAGGGGGCAGCATCCTCGACGGGCAGGAGGTCCTGGCCGACTACGTCTACGCAACCGGCGGCACCTACGCGGCGAGCCGGATGGACAATACGATCAGCCTCAGTTGGGCGCTCAAGAACTATCTCAGCGTGTACATGCGTTTGCTCGATTCGGCGCCGCACCTCGATTCGGGCACGCCGACCTCGCCGTTGAATCCGGTCAAGAGCGCGCTCTATGGCACACGCGCCGAAGTGCCGCTGTCGCTGTTTTCGCAGGAACTTTTGTTGGGCGGCCGCGCAGAGCGCGAAGAACGGCGCGAGTCCATCTCGCCGTACAAGAGTTCAAGCCTTGACGCTTTCGTTCAGGTGGATTTGCCTCTGGTCCGAAACGGCAACATCCGGGCTGCAACACGGCGCTTGCAGGTGGACTACGACTTTAGTCCGGCGCAGGGCGTAAACCTGGTCGGCTACGATCTGAGCCTGTGGGCGCGCGCAGGCTATGGCATCGATTTGTCCGCGGAAGCGAGTCACGAGCGCGATACCGGGACGCCGGAGACGCGCGAGCGCTCGCTGCTGTCGGCCAAGGCGCAATGGCGCAAGCGCAAGTTTCTGGTGACTTTCGATCTGAGTCGTGTGCGCGATGCCCAGGGCGCCAGCCAAAGGACGCGCACCTATGGACAGGTTATGCTGCGGAGGGACTTCTGATCATGGCGCGAGCACAACAACTTGCATATGTACTGTGCCTGCTGCTTGTGCAGTTGGCCCTGGGTTCTTGCGCGCCGGCGAACGTAATGCCGGAGCAACAATTGCCGCTGGTCTGGCCTGACGAAATCGACGCGGCGCCGCGCGTCGCATTCGTCAAGGCATTTTCGCGCCCGGATGAGTTCGGTATTGCCAAAGGCCTGTTGCAGCGTGTCTCCGAAGTATTTTTCGGCGCCAGCGAAGCGCGCCTGATCCGGCCCATGGCGGTGGTGGTGGTCAAAGGCGTGGTGTATGTGGCCGACCCTGGCGCAAGAGGCGTGCATCGCTTCGACCCGGTGGCTGAACGCTACGATCTGATTACTGGCGAGGGGGACGCAGCACTTCCATCCCCGGTAGGACTTGCTCAAGGCAAGGAAGGCGAGGTCTATGTCACCGATTCCGAATTGGCCCAGGTACTGCTTATTCGACCCGGAGCAAAGGCGGCGGTACCGGTCGCACTACCGCACATGGGTCAGCCGACCGGCATCGCCTTCGATCCGGAAACCAGCCGTCTGTACGTGGTCGATACCGCTGCGCATCGGGTAAACGTGTTCAATTCGGACGGGTCGCCGCATGCGAGTTTCGGCCAGCGCGGCAAGGGGGACGGAGAGTTCAACTATCCGACGCTGCTGTGGCGCGATTCCAGGGGGCAACTGTACGTCACCGATTCGCTCAACTTTCGCATCCAGGTATTCGATGCGCAGGGCCGGTTCCTGAAGAAATTCGGGCAGGCGGGAGACGGGACCGGCGACAACATCCGGCAGAAAGGCGTGGCAACCGACAGCTACGGCCACATCTACATCGTCGATGCGCTGTTCAATGCATTGCAGATTTTCGACCAGAGCGGGGCTCTGCTGCTTTCACTCGGCAGCCTGGGCAGCGACAGAGGCGAGTTCTGGCTGCCCGTCGGCATATTCATCGGCGAAGAGGATTTGATCTACATAGCCGACTCGTACAACCAGCGTGTCCAGATATTGCGATACATCGGAGGCCCGACATGAACGGCTACGTCAAGGCATTGTCCATCGCGGAATACCTGACGCCACTTATTTATCTCGCTCTGCTGATGATGGCGGTGGAACCGGCGTACGCGGCAGTTGCGACCACCAAACACAATCTGTCCGTGAGCGGACCGGGCACGGTTAAAGCGACCAGCGAAGCCGAGGTCTGCGTGTTCTGCCACGCGCCTCACAATACGTCGCCTAGCGGACAATTATGGAACAGGCGCATCGGCGCCAGCTACATACCGTACACCAGTTCCACGCGCAAGAGCGCTGCAGGCCAGCCCAACGGCGCATCACTGCTGTGCCTGAGCTGTCATGACGGCACGATAGCCCTGGGCGAAGTGCGCAATCGGGCCAGTGCGATTGCGATGTCGGGCGGCGTGACGACCATGCCTGCGGGAAATTCTCTGTTGGGGACCGACCTGTCCGACGACCATCCGGTGTCCTTCGTCTTTGACGCGGCCTTGAGGGCTGCGCGCGGCGAGCTGACCGATCCCGCGACCCTGGTCAAACCGAACAAAGTGCGGCTGGACGCGACCAACCAGCTGCAATGCACTTCATGCCATGATCCGCACGACGACACCAACGCCAAGTTCCTGGTGGTCGCCAACACCGCATCGGCGCTCTGCAATGCATGTCACATCAAGAACTATTGGTCCGGCAGCGACCACAGGAACGCGAGCAAGACGTGGAACAATGCCGCTCCCGATCCCTGGCCGCATAGCGCGGGTACTACCGTCGCGGCCAATGCGTGCGAGAACTGCCATCGACCGCATACGGCAGGCGGCGGCAAGCGGCTGTTGAACTATGCGGCCGAGGAGGACAATTGCTTCCCTTGCCACAATGGCAATGTAGCGGCGAAAAACGTCCAGGCGGAATTCAACAAGGTCTCGGTGCATCGCGTTTCCGACTACACCGGCATCCATGACCCGACCGAGCCGGATTCGGTGGCAACGTCGCATGTGGAATGCGCCGACTGTCACAATCCGCATGCGGTCAATGCGGTTGCCGGATCCGCGCCTGCGGTAACGACGCCCCCCGTGCTCCCGGGCTCGCAGACTGCGGTGCGCGGGATCGGCATCACCGGCACCCCTGTCAATCCGGCCACGGCCGAGTACGAGATCTGCTTCCGCTGCCATGCAGACGGCGCCAATACGCCGCCGGCGAGGACTGCCCGGGTAATCGCGCAGAACAACAAGCGGCTGGAATTCCAGACTTCGAATCCGTCCTACCACCCCGTTGCCGGGGTGGGAAAAGGCTCGAATGTGCCGTCGCTGATTGCGCCCTGGTCGACGACCAGCCGGGTGAAGTGCACCGATTGCCACAACAACAATGCCGGGCCCTACAGCACCGGCACGGGCACGACGCCCTCCGGCATCGGCGTCAACGGTCCGCATGGTTCCACCTATCCGCTGCTGCTCGAACGCGCCTACGTGGTCAACGACAATACCTCGGAAAGCGCCGCCAATTACGCGCTGTGCTACAAGTGCCACAGCCGGAGCAATATCCTCTCCGATGCCAGCGGCAGTTTCAGGGAGCACAATAAGCATATCTCGGGCGAGCGTACACCGTGCAACGTCTGCCACGATCCGCACGGCATCAGCGGGACCCAGGGCACCGTCCTAAGCAATAGCAGGTTGATCAACTTCGACGCGTCCATCGTAACCAGGGCCGGCACGCAAGCTATTCGCTGGGAGCGCGTGGGCACAAGCGGCGGCCGCTGCTACCTGAGTTGTCATGGCAGGAGCCACAACCCCTTGAGCTACTAGACTGCGCCCGGGTGTAAGAAAATGCTGAACGGGAGCGCTGCGGAGGCGGGTACGGCGGGTCGAAGCAAGATCGAGGGCTGGAGAATCGCGATGAACATCGAACGACCGCCGCTGGCGCGCTGGGCATGCGCATTCCTTCTTGCCGCCGCGTACGCGTTAGCGGCGCAGGCCCAGGGCCGGCCGTGCCTAGAATGCCATGCCGAACTCGCGCAGAAGAAAGTAGTACACGCAGCGGTTCATATGGGCTGCGCGATCTGCCATGCCGAGCTCGACGCGAGCAGCATCCCGCACAAGTCAGGGGGCAAGAGCGCAAAGGGGCTCTCGGCCGAGAGCCCCGCCATATGCGCCAATTGCCATGACAAGACGCTGTTCGAAGGAAAGTTTATTCACGGTCCGGTAGCGGCAGGCCTGTGCCTGGGCTGCCACGATCCGCACGCTTCGGAGAATATCGGATTGCTGAAGAAGGAGCCTGCGACTCTATGCCTGGATTGCCATTCAGATATCAGGAGAGGACCTCACGTCATTGCCGGTTTTACCCGCGCCGGGCATCCGCTGGGCAATGAAAAAAAAGAAGTGCAGGACCCGCTGCGTCCGGGGAAAAAATTTTACTGCGCCGGATGCCACGAGCCCCATCGCTCAGACCTTCCGAAACTGCGCCGCTTCCCCCTGGGCATGGTTTCCTGCCAGAAATGCCACAACAAGTGATGCACAAGCACTAGCCGGCGCGAATCAACTGAGGAATGTTGCGCCGGGGGAGCAGACGCTGTATCCAGCGTAGGCGCGGTCGCCACCTGCGGATGGTAGGACTGTAGGACTGGCAGGCATATTCCCGGGCGCGCATGGCCGCGACACCCCTACGCGCTGTGCATCCCAGTGCAACTGCCATGCTGGCACGGGAATTGCTCCAATTTGCCTCAAAGCTGAAATCTTCGAGCCAGACCCATATTCCATTCCGACAAATTCTCGTTTAAGCGATGACCAAGGATCTAGATAGCAGGAATTGGTACCGGTATGGTTCACCTCGCGGATTCTATCCACTCGCGGGCAGGCTGATTCCATGGTTCGCCATCGCCGCGGCGATAGCATGTGCAGCGGGGCTGTATCTGGGATTGTTTGTCGTACCGGTGGACGCGAACAAGGCGGAGGTCGCCCGCATCATGTTCGTCTGCATCCCGGCGTCTTGGGTGGAGGTGATAATTTTTCTTGCCATGGCAGCCTCGGCCGGTATCGGACTGCGATTCAATTCGCCGCTTGCCCAAATGGCGGCACAGGCGCTGGCCCCGACCGGGCTTCTGTTTTCGTTTCTCGATATCTGGACTGACAGCCTTTGGATCAAGCCGGTCTGGGGATTCTGGTGGGTGTGGGATCTGCGCACGGCTGCGGATTTGACCTTGATCCTTTTATTTATAGGATTCATAGGGATGCATATTATTATCGAAGATCTGCATCGAGCCAACAAGGCGGGGTTCTTGGTGCTGCTTGCAGGCGTACTCGCAGTTCCGGCCTACGCTTTGTCTGCGCATACCTGGCCCGTACGGTACCAGCCCAGCTTGTTGGACGCTGCCGGCGCAGGCGAACTGGCGAGCCTGCTGGCTGTAAGCCTCGGTTTTCTGATGTACTCCGGGGCAGTGGTCCTGCTGCGCCTGCGCTGCGTAATCCTGGAAGGAGAGCGCCAGGGCGACTTGGTGGCCAAGCTCTGCGGTCGCGCGCCGTGACCTGGGACCGGTGGATGGAGTTCCTGCAGATGGGAAATTTCGCCGTATACGTGTGGGGCGCCTACCTGGCTGCGCCAGCACTGATGCTGGTCGAAATCGTGCTGTTGCTGCTCAGAAAACGCCAGATACTAGGACATCTGGGTTGGCGCAGTGATGAGCTGAAACACGATTGACGCGCTTCGACAATGAAAGTGCCTTTGCTTCGATCTGCCTGCGGCCCGGCGCAAGTGCGGGACCGGCTTGTTGGCCTAGTGACAAAAGTGGCGCGTAAGCGTCAAGTCTGAGGTCGGCTAGCCGATCACCTGCCGCGGCTTGCCGGGACCGAATATGCTTGCCATCGAGTGGTGGCGAGTCGCACAGAACTCTTTCCTCTACCTGCGGACGCCGCGAGCTCCCGTATCGCTCACCTGACTTGGCTCCGCCTAGGCCTGCCCGTCCCAGCTTATCTTGACTGGGTGTAACCCCCATGCTTAAATCAAAACGGTCGAAGCTATTCGACGTTCTTCTGTCGCTCCTTGTTCTTGGGTCAACTTATCGTTCTCGTCCCGTAAATCGCGATCTGCGGCGCCCAAGACTGCAGGGCGACATGGCGATGCGGTGACAAATTGAATACCGCGCGTTGGATAATTCCGGCACTCACGCCGACCGCCGCGGTCCGGTCCGCTTAAGACCACCCCAACTATGCAGCTAGTCGCTGGTGCGGTGCAACATAGGAACGCGTATGATTATTTTTCAGCGGGGTCTGACCCTGCCACTGATCCGGTGAAGTTCGCGCTGCGAACGAAGGGCATCATTGCCTTCGCGGCGCTGGTAGCTTACGTGGCAACGGTCGGATTCTTGCTCTCACAGGAGAGTGCGAAACTATTGCGCTACGCGGAGGAACTGGAGCGAACCTATGCAGAGGAAAGCGCGCTGGCCAAAGCCAGTTACGCCGTGTCGCATTCGATGCTCAAGTTGCAGGAAAAGTACTTTTCCCCGGACCTGGCGCCGGCCTTCGAGGAGCAGATCGCGCTCGATGTGGAGTTGATCCAGGCGGGCTTGCTCGCCTTGCTGGAGTTCTACCCGCGTCTTGCTGCGGATATCGAGCGTCTGAAGCGGGACGTTGACAGGCTGCGCGCCGAGCAAACCCGCGGGAGCATGATGTGGCTGCAGGACCACGAGCGGACTTTGAGCGAATACCTGGATCTGATGACGCGGCAATCGCGCGCGCGCCGGGACATGCTGTGGGACCGCTATCGCGAAGTGTATGACACGATGTCCGTGATCTCGGTGCTCATGGGTCTGCTAGGCGCGGTATTTTTCGGCGCCGTAATGACATTGTTCCTGACGCGGCTGGCGTGGGATATCAGGAGGCTCGCCGCGCGTGCCCTGGACATAGTCTCTGGCTACCGCGGACAGCAGATGGAGGTTACACGTCAAGACGAAGTGGGCGATCTGATGCATGCGGTCAATCGCATGCAATCCGAATTGCGCCACCGGGAACAGCAGCTGCAGATCTCGCGCGAACAGCGCTTTCACAAGGAAAAGATGGCGGCAGTAGGCTCAGTCGCCGCCGCGGTCGCGCACGAGATCAACAATCCGATTGCGGCGATTGCCGGAATCGCACGCTCCCTGCAAAATGGCAATCAACAGGCTTCCGGTGGCGAGACAGGCGCCGATCCGCACGAACTCATACTGGAGCAGACCAGGCGTATCACTGCAATTTCGCGCCAGATTGCGGAGCTCACCGCGCCTCATTCACCGGAGCGGGAGCTGCTCGATCTAAACGCGCTGGTGAGCAATACCTGCCGCTTCATTCGCTACGACCATCGCTTTCGCCGCATAGACCTGAAAATAGAGCTCGATTCACAGATACCGGCCGTCAACGCCGTCGCCGATCATCTGACTCAGGTGTTGATGAATCTGCTGATCAACGCGGCCGATGCGCTGGAGGACTCGTCGTCAAGGGGGGATCCGACGATACGTGTGGCGACGCAGCATGCGCAGACTGAGGTTGTGATAACAGTGACCGACAACGGCTGCGGGATGGACGAGGCCGTGCTCGCGCGGGCATTCGATGAATCATTTACAACCAAGTCTGCCGATAAAGGTCGCGGCCTCGGTCTGTTCCTGTGCAAGTCCATGATCGAAGATGGCGGCGGTAGAATCGAGCTGGAATCGACGCCGGGCGTCGGCACGACGGCGCGAATTTGTCTTGCGGCAGCGTAGCTTAGCGGATACCGAACGAACATGACTTCCTTGCACGTATTGGTGATCGACGACGAACCGGCGCTGCGCCAGATTCTTGCCGCGGCGGTGAGTAAGGCCGGGTATTCGGTGGAGCAGGCCGCCAGCGCAGCCGAAGCTACAGCCAAGCTTGGTAGGGGCGACGTCGATGTGGCGCTGTGCGACATCCAGATGCCCGATGGCAACGGTATCGATCTGGTACGAAACAGCCGAGCCGCCGGGATCGAAACGACGTTTATCATGGTAACGGGATTTGCGTCTCTGGAAACCGCGGTGGACGCGCTGCGAGCCGGGGCCGCCGACTACATCACCAAGCCGGTGCGCTACGAAGAGGTGATGCATCGGCTGTCGCAATTCGACGCATTGCGCGGCCTGCGCGAAGAAAACAAGGCCTTGCGCAAGGCGATAGACGATAGTGCGCCGAAGTTGTATCGCTTCACCTCTTCCTGCATGCTTGACGTGGAGCGGCTGGTGAGCAAGGTCGCGCCCACCGACAGCACGGTACTGATCACCGGCGAAAGCGGCACGGGCAAGGGCGTGGCCGCGCGCCAGATACACGATCAGAGCAGACGGCCCTCGCGACCGTTTCTACAGGTCAACTGCGGCGCGGTGCCGGAACATCTGCTGGAGAGCGAATTCTTCGGCCACACCAAAGGCGCGTTCACCGGAGCCGATCATGCGCGCAAGGGTCTTTTCCTGCTGGCCGATGGAGGCACCTTGTTCCTCGACGAGATAAGCGAACTACCCCTGCATATGCAGACAAAGCTACTGCACATGGTCGAAGACAAGGAAGTGAGGCCGCTGGGAAGCGAACAGGTACGCCGGGTGGACACGCGCATCATCGCGGCGACCAATGCCAACATTCTGAACCATGTGCAGGAAGGCAAATTCAGGAAAGACCTGTATTTCCGGCTGAGCATGTTCCAGATTCAGATGCCGCCCTTGCGCGAGCGGCGGGCGGATATTCCCGAGCTGATGCGGTTCATGCTGCGCAATCTTCGAGCGAGCGCCAGCGGATCGCGCGCGATGGAGATCGATCCTTTGGCCGAGGAAATTCTCCTTGGGTACAATTGGCCGGGAAACGTACGGGAACTGGAAAACGCGATCAACCGTGCGTGCATCCTGGCAGACGACAACCGTATTTCGGTTGGCGATCTTCCTGAGGCGATAGTCCAGGCGAGCTCGCCGCAGGATTTCGAGTTCCAACTTGCGCATCTGGGCACGCAGATTCTCCTCTGAACCTGTAGCTCCTCCTGCAGATACCTGCGGCGCGCGGTCGACGATGCCGGAGGAGATCGCAGGTTGGCCGCACAGAGGCTGGGGA